>JAGWAX010000141.1:0-1887 GCA_021296175.1 Nitrosopumilaceae archaeon
CATGCACGCCGGCGGCCGCGCCGCACAGGACGGCGAACAGGCCAAAATCCCACTCATGAAGTATGATGTAGGGACCAGATACGACGAGGCCGACTTCTGCCGCCAGCGTCGCGGGTACGGCGGCGCGCAGGCTTCCAAGCCGCCTCACGGCCATTCGCAACATGGGACTTTGCTCATGCGCGCGTATGAAACCTCCGTGTTTCACGGTGTAGCCCATATCCAGGGCGCACGAACCGACCCACGCCGCGACTATGAGGGGGGGCAGGCGATCAGGTTCATGCTCGAGGAGGAAGAAACTCATCAACGCGCCAGCGGCGGCGGCCGCGGGCGTGATGATGGTGGAAATTGAGGGGCGGAACAACTAATACTTGACGCCCACGATGACAAACCCGACAAAGCCGACGATGGCGATGATGATTGACACGTATCCGAGGCCCTCAAGGACGGCTGTCCTTATGTCCCCCTTATCCAGGCATTCGACGTCGGTGCCGTTCTGGCTTTTTTCGCACAGCGTCTCCAGATCAATGTTGGTGAACTCCTCGATTATCAAAGGCGAGAGCGAGCCCAACACGAGCAGCACCACCACGCCTATAACGCCACTCTTCATCTTTTTCTTGTCTTCCGGATCTTTTTCAGATAATACCATCTTGCCCCCCATATAGGCAATATAATAAAAGGCCGTTTTTTCCGGGTCGAACTTATAAATCGCGGGCTCCCTTTGGGGCGTGATGCTCGGCGGGATAAAGCGCGTGAAAAAGGGACTGACCGGGGACCCCGCGTCCACGACTACGCCGGAAGGATACCCGATGGACGAGAAGCAGAACAGGAAGATCGCAGACAGGCTCGACCAGGGCGAGGAGGTCGCCATGTCGATCCGCCAGTCCCGCATCAAGGCTGGCGGCAGTCCCGTGACGCCGAACGCCGTGTTCATCACACCCAAGCGCGTGCTTATCAGAAACCCCACGCGCCTGGGACTCGGCGAGCAGGTGGAGGACTTTCTGTATGACGACATTACGAACGTCAGGCTGGAGCGTGGCATGACCTCGTCCTCGCTGGTGTTCACCATACCCGGACTGACTGAGATGTCCAAGATTGAGCGCAACACCAACTCCATGGCCTTCAACATCTGGGGGCGCGACACGCCCGGCACCATCGACGCCCTGCCCAGGGACAAGGCAGAGAAGGCGTACGTCTACATCAGGGAGCGCATACAGGAGGCCAAGGAAAAGAGGAAGGAGGTCCGCGTGGTCGGCGGCACAAACGCGGACGGCAAGGAGCCCGCGGCGCAGAACCCGCTGGACGCGCTGAAGATGCGCTTTGTGAACGGTGAGATCAGCGCCGAAGAGTACGAGAAGATGAAGAAGGTACTGGAAGGAGTCCCCTTGGCCTAGGCCTGACGGCCGACACTGTCAGTTTACATTGGCCAAGAGGGTGCGTGCGCATTCTATGACCTCGTTGTTCGTATGCGAGATGTAGACGCGCCCGCACGTGGGGCACGGTAGGTCACTGCTGTCCTTTCCCGGCATGCCATGCAGGCCAGCAGTTCAATAAAAGCCACCGTTTGCAGTTTTCCGTTGCGGGTTCGCGGGTAATGGTGGTGATAATGGCGGGTATATTGCATCCAACTCCTGCGGCTTGGTGCCGTTGACAAAGAAGCTGCCAAGCGGTATGCCGATTCTGGACCCGCCCTCCACCTTTTTTCTGATCAGCGGGGCGTACGCCCGGTCAATCTCATATCCTATGGCCCTCCTGCCCAGGGCGGCGGCCGCCCTTGCCGTCGTACCGGACCCCAGAAACGGGTCGAGCACCGTGTCGCCGAGGAACGTGTAGAGCTTGATCAGCCGGGCCGGAAGCTCGTCGGGGAACGGGGCGGGGTGCCCCTCGCGC
>JAGWAX010000141.1:1968-2671 GCA_021296175.1 Nitrosopumilaceae archaeon
GAGAATACCAAAATAAACTCCCCCACGTCCCTCAGCGTGGGGTTTGAGGCCGACCGCCACGACCCCCACGCCGTCGACGCGCCGGCGCTCGTTCCCTTGTCCCAGTATATGACGCCCCTCATGAGCATGCCGAGTTCAAGCAGCTGCTGGGTGATGTGGGAGTGCAGGGGAACGTACGGAGTCCTCCATGTATCGGCCACGTTCACCGCAATCCTGCCGCCGTCGCACAGCACGCGCGCGCACTCGGTCCACACGTCGTTGAGGAACCACAGGTACGGCCCAAAGTCCATGCTGTCATTGTGGCTCGAGTACTTTTTGCCCACGTTGTACGGGGGGGACGTGACTATGAGGTGCACGGACCCGCTTTTCACCTCGTCCATGCGGGTGCTGGACTTGTAGTGTATCACCGGTTCTGCAATCCTGATGCTTTTTGCCAGCTGCCGCGCGTCAAAGTTCTTGGCCCTTGCCACGGACGCCGGCTTTCTTTTCTTGTTCCGCCGCCTGGCCTGCGCGTCGAGTTCACCGAGCCTGGCCTGCACGTCCTGCAGTTCGCCCAGGATGTCCACACTCCTGCCCTCCAGGTACGAGCGCATATGTTCCGCGCATATCCTTTCTGACTCTTCGGTCCCGGCCACCCCGCACCTCTTGTGTTTGGCGCGCCTGCCATTGCCGCCGCGGCCGTGGTATGAAAAGTAAAGGTAGT
>JAGWAX010000142.1:0-1829 GCA_021296175.1 Nitrosopumilaceae archaeon
GGCGGCGGCCTGCCTCTTCTGTGGTTTCTTGCTGTCTGCGGCCGCCGCCCCTTGGGGCGCGGCCAGTTTAGCATTGTCCGTTGCTGTCATTACCCGCACCCCGCCATATGTATAAAAGGAATTTTTTTCGGGATTTTTTTCCTACTTAATGCTGACTGGCTGGACGCCACACACACACGTCAGTCGTCAGACTGAAACGACTGCCCGCCGTCAGGCAAAAGCCTACGCATTTCGGGCACCAGGCGGTTGAACAGCCCCGACCGCTCCTCCTCGTTGAACGGCAGCGTGGCGATCTCCGTGTCGCCAGGCTCGAATTTGTTGGTCCATGGAACCAGTTGCACCTTGTAGGGCGGGATGACAAGCTCCGGCGGCGCGTCGTTGAAGGCAAACACCATGGTGCAGAATGGTCTGTACGCACGCGGCTTCCCGTACTGGCCCCTGCACGTGATGCTGCCGCCGTCCAATACGGCCTCGATCAGCTTGGTCCGCATGGGGTAACCTACGCAGTCGCCATCACCTATGTTGGCCAGCTTACCGCGTAACATATCCCCGACAAACTGGTGCTCCCCCAAGGCCTGCAGCCCCATGAACGCGGTGTTCTGCGCGCCCAGCAAGTGGCGCAACATCAAGAGGCACGTGGACTTGCCGTTTGACCCGCTGCCATGATGCACGTACATCTTCTGCTTGCCGCCAATACGCAGCATACAGATGCCGAACATCTCCATGACAACTGATTTGTACATTGCATTGGATGCACTGAACCATCCGTCCATCACCCTGTCAAATACGGGGCAGCGCGCGGCCTCATCATACGTGATGGGATACCTGATGACCGACGTATTGCCCGGCGGGAGGCCCTCCGTGAACTCCCCGTGTCCAAGATCGTACGTGCCGTTTGCCAACACGAACTTTGTCGCGTCACCGTAGGACGCGTCAGCGGCCTCCGATTGGGCTTTTGTTATCATGCCGAATCTACTCCCCCGCACATCATCACTGCCGCGAGAAGAAGCCGTGGCGGTGCAGTATGTTTAGTACGTCGCCCCACCGCATGCTGGTTCTGGGCGCGTTCGTTTCAAACAGGTATTCGTATATGCCAAACTGCTCGTCGGGGTACGTGGATGGCGGCAGCAGCGTGCACCCCGAGGACTTGACGTCTATCATGCGCCCTCTGTTGTCCATATATCTGAGGTCTCTGGGCGGAGGCAGGCTCGCACCATCCACCTTGAATATTATGTGGTGCCCGTACTTGGGAGTCCTGACCACGCACAACTTTTCCGCGTACTCCATCAAGTCCTTCAATAGGTCGTCGAGTATGCTGGGGTCGTCGCAGTCCAGCGCCCACGTCTTCCCCGCGTCGCCGTGCAGCATGGCAATACTGTCGTTCTTAAGTATGAGCGTGTCGCACCCGTCTGCACGCCACCTGAGGTTTTCGTTCGCGCTGGCTCTGGGGACCTTCGTACCCTGCTTGATCGGTATGATATTGAAGCCCAACTTCCTAAGCCTGGCGGCCTCGGCTGGCGCCGACAGGGAAGCCGTCTGCCTTGGGCCATCATTGCTGTCTTTCGCCGTCATGGGACTCTTACATACACCATTTACATAAAAGGGGGTTCGGGATTCCTGCAAATCCGAGGCCGCATAAAACGGCCAAGGCCCGTTAACAGTCCACTGGTGATGCCACATCTTGGGCACAAAAAACGCCCGGACTGTTAACAGTCCAGAGCACTGAATTTACAACAAAACCTCACTCGGCATGCCTCAGCACCGCACGAACTCGTACAAACTGTCACTGTGCTGCCGCCCCGCCTCCCTGGTGAGGAAGACCGCCGTCT
>JAGWAX010000142.1:2000-2656 GCA_021296175.1 Nitrosopumilaceae archaeon
GTGCAGTGCGTGACCTCCTCGCCAAGCTGCACCCTCGTTATGCGGTCCTTGCGCTTGCTCCATACGTTGACCGTGGCGTACTCGGCTGCGCCCTGCTCCGGCGTGCCGTACACGAACCACTCGTCGGTATCACACCGCCACTCCGCAGCCTCTGACTCGCTGGGCTTGGTCCACCTACATAGGCTATCGTCGTACCCCATGCTGTCGGAGCTCATCAGCCCCCGCCCCCGCCATCACCACTACTGCCACTGCCACCACCACCACTGTCCCCTAGCGCCGCCTGCCCCTCCGGCCTCAGTTCGGACCGCACCGTCAGGCCCACCCATACGCGCACTGACTTGTTCTCTATGTGCGTCTTCTTGGGTATCTTGCCACCAAGCAGTTCTGACACGCGCGCGTAGAGCTCGTTACGGGGAAGCGGTGTCATGCCGTGCTCGCCGCACGCCGCCCCGTACTCGGCATTCAGCTTGTTCACCTCGATCCTGTAGTCCTTGCCCTTGGGGTCCTTGCCCAGCACCAAGTACTCCTCCTTGAACAAATAGAAGGAGTCGGACCGGCGCATCCACAGGTTCTGCGTCTGCTCCACCGTGTCCTCGTATTCGGGCTGCCTGCCGTCCAAGAGAAACCCGCGCATGATCGGCACCACCTTGTTGAAC
>JAGWAX010000042.1:0-1468 GCA_021296175.1 Nitrosopumilaceae archaeon
GGTGCAATATTGTCCGATCTATAAGCTTTTGGTTCATGATCATACTTTGGCTCCAAAACTTTTGCGCGACACTATATGTACTGAGGCGAGCCCAGGTCATGTCACAGTCCGTCTCTCCCTTATGTCCCAGCTTGTTCGTATGTATCATGCTAATAAATACACGTCTTATTCATAGTCCGGTCAGAAGAGGCAGTGTGACGGAGCCGGACGTCTGGCCGCGATAATAAATCAGATAATTTCCATGCGAATATCGTCGTTGCTAACTTTTGACACCCCTATCCCAAGGCCTTCTTGGCCGTTACGAGAGTTGAGATCTGTCGTGAAAAAACTGAACGTGATAAGGCCATCAACGTATCGCGGATGTGTCCGGAACCTGCGCCTGTGATGCGGAAGCGTGACGATATGACGAGGTGTGCGGAGCCACGGCCCACTGACGCCGGTTCCGCTGGTGCTGGCGCTGCTGGTGCCGCTGCTGGTGACACCCGTGCCTGACACCTGCCAAAGTCGACCAAGTCAACAAAGTCGACGACATTGACGACACCCATGCCCGGAGTCGATGGAATCGACCAAGCCTGTGCCTGAGCCCCCCCCCCGAGAATCGACGAAGTCGATCAAGCCTGTGAGATGGGCCAGGGCCGGGTTTTGGGGAGTCTGGAGCAGACCGCCGGGCATGCCCGAACACCTCGCGGGAGAGCGGTGGACTTGGCTGTGAACGAGTCATTGTCGCGGATCCATGCGGCGCGCCTGTGCCGTGGTCGAGGGATCCGGAACTGTCATAGTTCTGGGCCGGATTACGGTGGCCTCATGATGTCTCGTGGAGCCTATGCCAAGCGTACTGATGGCGTGCCATGGATGAAGGTGAGTCGCGGGACAGCCGTTGACCTGCCGATACGTAGACTAAGTAGGTACCTCAAGGTGCCGGGTAGCGACTGCGCGTCTTGGGAACTACTAGCCAACCGACCATTCTCGCGCCCATGACAGACACAACTGAGAAAGTGAACGCGCAGCGCTTCAAGACGGGTCTCTCATGCCAAACAGAGAACGGCCATTCCAACATCCATGGCGCGAAGCAGACACCAGAGCCAGAAGCCGACAGATAGACGATTCGTACCAGAAAAGCCGCCGGGACTTTCAGGCGCTGACAATCGGAGGGAGGAGAGCCACTGCGCCAGATGGGGGCCAACATGAGATTGTGCGCGTCCAAGGGATTTGATTCGTAGGGTGCAGGTGGAGGCAGATACGAGCGTTTGCTTGGTGAGGTCTCAACCTCGTCAGGGATGCTTCGGTTTGACAACCCTTCGAGTGGGACATGTGTAAGGGGCGCCGGTTGTCGTTTGGGTGACGTGCTAGTATGCGAGTGTGGTATTCGACACGTGCCGTCAAATCACGGGCGCGCTTGGTGCGCTTGGCGCGCCCGCCAATGGCGCGCTTGGTGCGCTTGGCGCGCCCGCCAATGGCGCGCTTGGTG
>JAGWAX010000042.1:1600-7595 GCA_021296175.1 Nitrosopumilaceae archaeon
AAGACGCTGGAGCGGAGAATCCAGCTGAGGGGGCACTCCTTTGTACTGACGATCCCGCGGGCCGTGGTCAAAAAGATGAAGATTCGTAACGGACAGAGCGTCAGGTTCCTGGTCGGGGACGGGGAGATTGTGATAAGGCCCATGAGTGCGGGGGTGGGGGACGGTGCCGCGGATCCTGCCGGTCCCGACCAGTATGTGAGGGCCATCGAGGAGATGATGGCCAAGAACGAGCCCAAAAGGCCCCATGCCCGGGGTACAACATCCGGGAGAAGCAAGCTGGAAAGGCTCCGGATTAAATGACTGTAATCTCGTTTCCGCGTGCTCTTTTAACCAAAGTCAGTCGGATCTGCCGGATCCTCAGGCCCAGAATCGTATGTGACGTCGTTCAATCCCCCCCACCTTCGTTGACCGACTGTGGCTTTTCGCGAGTACGTCGAGCCGTACGGCCCGACTGGATGTGACGGTAGGGGGCCGCCGCCAAGCGGCCCCCGGTTCTCTCAGGGTTGTCATGTGCGGCCCGGGTTCGTCTTTGTGTGTCCATGAGTAGGTGCGAGGCCGGCCGCCTGCAGGGCCGCGTGCTGTGCGGCCGTCCGGATTGCGCCAGCGGTATGCACATCATGCATGTGTCAGGTGCATATCATACATTGCGGATATGCGGATTGTGCATGCCGCAATATCCCAAAAATGTAGGTTGTGCATGCCCCGGGTGCACATCATACATGTGAAAAGGGATGCCCCCGGGCCCTGAGCCGCATGCGGTGCACATTGTGCATTTTTGTCCTTTTATGCATCCGGGAGTCCGTTCTGCATGGAACTGGAAGACATACAGAGAAAGGTTCAGTACCGGCAGGGCTCCTATACGGTGACCATACCGCTCCGGATAGTCCACGCGCTGGGAATCCGCAGAAACCAGTACGTCAGGTTTGCCGTATCAAAGAACAAGATTATCATAAAGCCCGTCGAGTCCGGCATCACCAAAAAAGACATTTTGGAGGCCGACCGCGACTCTGCCACGCTTGACAAGTACGACGGGCGGCTGGAGGGTGACGACGGTTACATGAAGGATCTCGCCGAGGCCCTGTCCCGCTGCAAGCCCGATTCGGGAGAGCCCAGCCGGATGGAAAGGCTCAGGATGGTATGACATCCTGGACACGCGTTTTTTCTGTTTCTTGCCGGGCCATTTTCTGATCTCCCTTGTCTTGGGCTCTTGAACCGTATATGGCATTCGGCAAAGCCCGTCTTTACCCACTTGTCATGTTGTACATGACGTGCTCGGGGTGGTTCTGGACCTCGCTTGCCGACTCGATCTCGCGCTTGTGGGGGCGTCGCCCTCGTAATCGTACGCCACCAGGCCGGCCCTGTCGCGCCCCTTTGTCACCTTTTGCGAGGCCACCGCGACAAACATCCCCCTGTAGATAACCGTGAAACACGCGGCGCGTCACATCGTCGATCTCGGCGGCGGAGCCGATCTCGCTGAACCCGGGCTCAAAGTACGCGGACCTAGCATCCGACATCAGCTCGTACTTTGACATTTGGTTTCCGGGATCGGTCTTTCTGATAAATCTGCCTGCATCTTTGAGCATACCAAGCACCTCGGACCTGTTTGACACCGGCAGTGGCGACACCTGCTGCGGCGGTTTTCTGAACAATGGAGAAAAGGGGTTTTATGGAACGTGTGGCCAGATCTACGGAATGGGACGCGGAAAGGACGACGGCAGTGACGACGTCGCGCAATGCTGGGACCGCGAGTACGAGTCCGGCAGGTACGAGGCCGAACCCCCGGTGCCGTTTGTCCGCGTGATTATCGACGAGCTGCACAGGCGCGGCTGGGCGGGCGGGCGCGGCGTCTACGTCGGGTGCGGAAGCGGGCGTAACTATGCGCCGTTGGCCGCCGTATGCGACGGACTCCGCGGCATCGACGTGTCGGAATCCGGCATACGCCGCCTGCTGCAGAAGCACCCGGAATATGCGGGGCGCGTGTCATGCGGGAACTTTCTTGACTGCTGTTATGGCGCGGAGAGGACGACGACGGTTGACTATCTCGTGTCCATACAGGCGTTCCAGCACGGCGACGAGCGAACGGCCGAAAAATACTTTGAGCGGACCGCGGCCGTGTTGCGGCCCGGCGGCCTGCTGTTTTTGCGCGTAAACTCGGCCGGCACGGACGTCTACCACCCGCACGAGGTCATAGAAAGAAACGACAGGGGCGGGTTCACCGTCATCTACTCGGCGGGCCCCAAGAAGGGACTCCGCGTGCATTTCTTTGCAAGACGCGAGCTCGAGTCAGGGCTCCGCCGATCGGGGTTCGACCTTCTGGGCGCGCCGGTCGAAAGGACGGAGAGGCGGCGGCCCCCGAAGACCGGGGAGTGGAGGCAGTGGGAACTGGTTGCAGTGAGGCGGGCGCAGTGAGCAGTCCCACCCGCTCTCGGATGCGTATTCTGGAGGGAATCCGTGAAGAGTTTGGGGCAGGCTGCCTTGCGGACAGAAGCGTCCTGCTGTGCACGCATGCCACGGAGGCAACGATCGAGCTGGTTAGAACCCTGCTGCACCTGGGCACGTCGGTTTTTTACGTTCCGATAGAATACAGCGCAGACAAGGCATGCGTGGAGTACATCTGCGGCCTGGAGGGGTGCGCGGTGATCTCCTACGAAAACGTCCCGGAGGTCGCGCCGAAAATAGACGTGATCCTAGAGGACGGCATGAGGATAAGCGCGCTGTACGATGAAAAGTGGGACGTCAAGCCCGGAATATTCAGCATAGAACAGACCACGAACGGGATATTCCGGCTTGGTGGCAGCGGGCCGGGCGGCGTCACGCCCCCTCCCTGGCCCGTAATCAGCGCGGCCGAATCCGCGCTAAAGCTGGGAATCGAGAACTCGATAACCACCCCGGAGGCCGCGCTCTCGGCGCTCGTCGCCCGCAAGTCCGTCTCACTGGCGCGCAAGAACGTCCTGATTCTGGGGTATGGGAGCGTGGGCAGCGGAATGTCTGCAATCTGCAGATCGCACGGAAGCACTGTCTCGGTGGCAGACTGCGATCCTGTGAAAAGGACTCTCGCGTCGGCCCGCGCGTTTCGCTCCCTGGACATGGCGGGGATGAACAGGGTTCTGCCGGAACAGGACCTGATAATATCGTGCACGCCCGACGACGACGGTTCGTGCCTTGGCGCGGAGCAGTTTCTCCTAATGAAGGACGGCGCCATGGTGCTCAACGCCGGCAGCGGGCACGGCGAGATATCGAGGATCATGTGCAGGCCCGCGTCCCACGCGCTAAACAGGGCCAGGATCGACATAACCCGGGTCGGTGACGACCTGGTGTGCAGGCTGGCCAAGATGGGGGCATGCAAGACGGTCACGATACTGTGCTCTGCGCACCCGATCAACCTGAGGCTGTCAAACGGGACGCCCGCCGACGCAATCGACCCCGTATTCTCGCTGATAGTGCTGACGATAATCAAGACCAAACCGGAGGCGCTCTACGGAGGCGTCAACAAGGTGGACGCGGATGTTGAGGAGTATGTCTCGCGACTGTCCGAGAAGGCGGCGGCCGCCGGGACGGCCGCGGCAGCGGCAGCACCAGCAAACCTGCCCCGCCTGCACAAATCCGGGGACATGGCCGACGAGCCCCGGCCGTGGGGCGAGTTACGGCGGCTCGGTCCGGATTATTCGAGGTCGTTTTCGGTCGCAAAGGCGACGTTCAAGCCCGGCACGGCCACGGACGGCCATTACCATCTGACATCCGATGAGGCGTACGTGGTGCTGGGCGGGACGGCCGTGATAATGACGTGGGATCCGAGCGACCCGTCCGTCACGTCCGATTTTGCAGTGGGCAAAGGCGACTATCTGGCGGTTCCCGGCGGTACGGCCCACAAGGTCTTTGTAACTTCGGCAGATGACTTCGCATGCTTGGTCGTGGCATCGCCGCCGTTCTCGCCATGGGATCAGTTCTTTCCGCGCGTGCCCGAGCGCGCCCTCCAAATCACATCTGGAAATTAGCCAGTCGAGTGCCGACGGCGATACTTCCGGGTTTTCACTTTGGCGTCCCCGGCTCCCCATGCCTGGATTCTATCCCCCCACTGTCCTGTTTCTCAGGCGTGCCTGGGATGCCCGTGAGCATCCTGCAGTGGAGACGACGGCACGGCGGCAGGAACGGGCTGCGGCAGTTACCCGGAAACAATCAACAAGCTCGTTGATTGTTTCCGGGTAAGTACGTCGTCGTCAGCTACACATACCCGCAAACAATCATAGAGCTCTATGACACTTTGCGGGTATGGGCGCCTTCGTCGGCGACACCGCGCGGGGCAAAAAAAAAAAACGACGAAGAATTTTTTCATGCGGCCGCGTAGGCGTCAGTGGAACGCGACACAAAGCCGTTGCTGCTGCATACCTGGCTCCGAAAGCCCGGTGGCCCCGCCCATTCTGGGGCCCGCCTGCAGGCGTGGTCTCCATCCGGGCAGATGTCCCCGGTTTGGAGACGTTGCGCCGACTAGTGCGCAGACTCCCGCATGGCCTGGCGCGGCGCTTCTGCGCGCGTGCGGGACGCCAAGGCGCGTGCGCAGGCGATGATCTCCGCGTCAGAGTGCTGGTCCGGGACGCGCAGGCATACGGGACACGTTTTCCTGTCCATGCGGCCAGTCCCGCAGGGCGCATAAAAGCCTCAGTTCACCTTGGAGGAGGAAGACTCGATCCTGCATGCAAGCTGCTCGACCATGAGGCGCAGCTTGGCGATCTCCCTGTCCTTTTCATCCTCCAACAGCTCTATCTTCTCGGACTGCCTTGCGTTTGCTAGCCGCAGCCTGGCCGCGTCGTCTATGGTCAGGCTCGGCACCGACTGCAGGTACTCTTCTGCCAGCTCCATCACGTGCGTCTTGAAATAGTTGCGGTCCAGGCTCACCAGACCGACGTGCCCCATCATGTACTCCTTCCTTATCAGGGACGACAGGGACGACTCCCTTGACGAGGACTCCTTGCACGCCTTGTTCCAGAACCGGCGGAAGCCGTTCATTATGGGCACGTCAAACAGGTTGCAGGACTTTCTGCCGGCGTCGCGCAGTCCGGCCGCGCGCGCCGCCTTCTCGATCCTCTTCTTGATCAGGGCGGGGGTGGTCCTTGCGGGCCTGTTTCCGGCCTTTTTGAAGATGGGATCGCCGGGCTCAGGAGGCCTGCCGATCTCTGTAGCCCATACGTTCCGATAGTCCATTACCGCTGCATATGCCTCTGGCGTGATGAATGCCGGGTAGCTTGCGTTTGTACGGCCGTATATGGTCAGCAGCGCGCAGACGGGTTCTGCCGTGCCATCGCCGCCGCTCTCAAAGCCGAGTGTGCCATCGCCGCCACCCCTGCCATCGCCGCCACCGGTAACGACGCGGTATATCGGCTTGAGATCCGACCACCGCAGCAGCTCGAATCCCCCGGCCCTTATGCCGGAGCTGGCCGCAACCAGGATGGCGGCCCTGTCGGCCGACCCCTTGGCAAACCGGAGCATGGACTGTATCTCCGTTCTGTCCCACCCGCGTGACTCTGTGATGTTGTCAGACTCGGGGAACGTCGAGTATATGCGCTTCCACGGCAAAGTGACGCCGTTCATGTCGAACAGCTTTTTGAGCGGCTTGAAGTAGTTGGAGACGCCAGACGGGTTAAAGTAATCCGAATGGTCGTGCGGCAGCGCGCTGCGCTCGCGGAGCTTTCTTGATATGCGCAGTATGAGATCCAGCGTGCGGTCCGGATCGCTTTTGGCCAACCGCACAAGCTGCGCAGCGCGCTCCTCAAACGTGCCCTCCAGCACCTCCTCCAACATGCCGCACAACAAACGTTTGAGCGTGCGCGTGTACGTCCTGCGGGTCTCCTCTGCCCTGATGCCCTGCAGGAACAAGTCGAGGGGCTTTGTGTATGATGCAGCATCCCGGCCGTCCTCCAGTTCCGCTTTTGTAATCTTGATCATGATCTAGGCACACACCCCTGAATCCCATAAAAGCACCTGTGGAGGGGCGAGTCCT
>JAGWAX010000042.1:7688-18003 GCA_021296175.1 Nitrosopumilaceae archaeon
AGCGGGTCTAGAGGGATTCGAACCCACGACAGCAGGATTAAGAGTCCTGAGCGCTACCTGGCTGCGCCATAGACCCACCGTTACGGACGGCGCAAAATTCCTATTATAATCTTCAGATCCGTCGGGGCGCGGGCCCCCAGAAGCAGGACAGACGTTGCAAACGGGCTATAAACACTCGCGGTTGGAAGCGGTGGCAGAAACACGGTGCTGCCTACTGCCCTGTGACGGCAAGCTCTTTCTGCTCTATCTGGTTGTACTTTTGTATGATGGCCGTCAGCGCGGTGGAGACCGGCACGTCGTTCATCTTTTTCTTCTCCTCGAGCAGCTTTTGGTACGCGTCAAGCGTGATGTATACGGGAATCGAGCCGTTGCCCTCCAAGAGTCCGCGGACGCTGTACAGGGCCGTCTCCATGCCCCTCTCGGCGGACTTTGCAAACTTTGCCTTGTCTAGGATGGTGCCCAGCGGGCCAAAGGGCATCTCATAGTCTGCTGACATGGTAACCCTGGTCAGGTTGGCCCCGAGCTCCTCAAACTCGTTTGTGATGGACCATCTCTTGAAGGGGCCCTCCGTCTGCTCTGCGGATATTCTCTTGTTGCGTATGAACTCGGTGGTCTCGCAGTCCCATTCCAGCCGCTTGCCCCCAAAGTCGCCTATCACGCGGAACGTGGTTCCGACCCCCATCCCCTCCTTGATATCCATCGGGATTACGGTCATGCCCACCGTCTCGCTCTTCATCTGATCCGAGACGTGCTCGGGCCTGGCAAAGTAGGTAAAGACGCTATCAACTGGCACCTTTATCTCGATTGACTTGGTGACAAGTGTCAACGATCCGCTTCTTGCCAATAAGGATTTAAAGCTTTTGAAGACGATCCCAGAGTATGATGACAAAACTGGCGGGAGGACGGCGGAAGGCCCCGGGGCCCGCCCGCATCCGGGGCATGGCCGTGATTGCGCTGCTGTGCGTGGCATGCGCCTTGGTGCCGGGCGCGCAGGAGGCATCGGGGCACTCCATGTTCAACTCGGCCGAGGAGTTTATGGCGGGGTACAGGGTGCAGGTTGCGACGGCCCCCGAGTTTCCCCAGATCGACGAGCCGTCGATGTTTCTGGTCAGGGTGACCGACACGGACTTTGAGGAGGTCGACAGGTTCACGATGGGAGTCAGGTTCTTTTACAACGAGCAGCAGGTGGACGCGGTCCCGCCCACGGCCATAGAGGGGGGACACTGGGACTTTGGGCACACGTGGCGGTATCAGGGAAACCACATCGTAAAGGTTGACCTCTATGATATGGTGGACAAGCCCGGAGTAACCACGTATACGTTCAACATGGGCACGCAGAGCCCGTTTGGGTACATCTTTATCATATCGATTACCGTCGGGGCATTCTGCTTTGTAGGCGTGATGGCGTACGTCTACCTTCCGAGGATGTGGCGGCGACGGCGGCGGCAAGAGGGGGGAGGAGGAGACGGCGGGGCCGGCGGTGGCAGGCATCCGCCGTTTGGCCGGTGATCTGTATATGGTGCGCGTGCGGGGCAGCCAGCGGCCGCCCCTCCAAGGGGAGAACTGATCAGTGCGCGACGTCCGCTGTTGCGGCATCCTGCATCATCTTGGCGCCACCACCGGAGTTCCGGCGACGTCCGCGGCCGTTCCGGCTGACGCCGCTGATGCCACTACTATGGTCGTCGCCGCTGATGCCGCCGCCGTTATCGTCGCCACCACCGCCACTGCGGTCATGTGCAACGGCCTTTGCGGCCGACGGTATGCGAAACGCAAACAGCGTCGTCAGCAGCACCATTGCAAACAGCAGTATCCCTATTCCCAAGTGTATTGCGACCAGGACGGCGTGCAGCTTTAGGTCGATGACGAGCGCCCCGAGCGTGATCTGGACTATGACAAAGACGGTCGCAAGCGAGCTTGTGACCTTGATCTTGGCATCGGCTCCCCTGTGCAAAAAGCCCGCGATCATGGTGGCGACTACGAGCGCGCCCGTGGTGGCCGCGGCCAGCCTGTGTATCCATTCTATCAGGTACTCTTCAGAGGGCATGATACCGTCCGGGCACAGCGGCCACTCGGGGCACGTGAGCCCCAGGCCCGCGGCCGATATGTACCCGCCAAGGAACATGAGCGAGTACAGCACGATCATGCTCGATAGTGCAAGGTACTTTATGGCAGCCAAGGCTACTCGACAGTCAGGATTCCCTGCATTCCCTGCAGGGCGTGGCCTGGAACGGTACAGATGTAATGGTACTTGCCCGGCGCCCCGGCCGTGAACGTGACGGAGCCGCTCTCGCCGTTCTTCAGCGGGCTTGTCATGGACCCTATCTCCGAGTCCCACAGCACGTTTGCAAAGTCGGTGGGGTCTGCCACCACCCCGAACGAGTGGAACGAGACGCCCACGTTGACCGTGGTGACAGTAATCTCGTCGCCGGAGTTGACCACGATCTCGGGGTTTGCCCCCTCCTCGCCCTCAAGCCCGTTGAACCCGAACGTCCTAAAGTCGTCGGACTCTACAAAGTCAAACTCAAACTCGTGCGACACGCCGGTCGGGGGCGCCGCCTCTCCGCCGCTGCCGCCCGTCTCACCGTTGGATTCGGGCGCGGGGCCCACTATAATGGTGCCCTCCATGCCCTGGGCCCTGTGCCCGGGGACTGAACATATGTAATAGTAGGTGCCCTCCTCGCCTGGCACGAACTCCGCGGTGCCGCTGTCCCCTTTCAGGAGCGGGTCGTTGGGGCTGCCGACCTCGGTGCCTGGTATTATACCCGCGGTGCCCTCCTCCTCCTGCGTGACGCCAAACGAGTGGAACGAGATGCCATCGCTTACCACGTTGAACACGACCTTGTCGCCCACGTTCATGTTTATGGTCGGGTTGTTGCCCTCCTCGCCGGGCAGCGCGTTGAAGGCCATTGTGATAAAGTCGTCAGCCTCGATGAAGACCAAGTCCGAGGTTATGGTCTGGCCCGTCTGCTCCGCCTGCTCCGCGACGGGCGCCGCGGTGGATGCTGCCATTATTGCCACGATCGGGGCCGGCTCGGATATCCAATAGTCCCACATCGAGAAGAAGATGGCGCCGCCGACTATGCATATGCCCAGCATTATGGCCATCATCTTGCCGGTTCTGGCCGCCGTGGTTCTGTACACCTGCTGCTGCGTCCCGCTACTTCTGCTGTCTGCCATCTCTGCTACCACACCACCATTATCATCATCATCAATGCGAGGGGTTCTTTGCCTCAAACGGGTAATAGTACCTGCCGCCCACGCCGAACGGGTCGTCCGTGTTTGCCGGCTCGCCCTTTGCGGAGCTGTGTATCATGTTTGCCAGGAATATCACCATGCTGACCCCGATTATCATCGCCCCTATCGACGCGATCTGGTTCATCGCGATCCACTCTGGTATGGGCGGGTAGTCAAATATGCGCCGCGGCATCCCGTACAGTCCCAGTACATGCTGCGTGAAGAACACCAGAACGGTGCCAATAAACGACATTACAAAGTGTATCTTGCCCATCGTCTCGTTGTACATGCGCCCCGTCACGTACGGGAACATGTAGTAGAGGTACCCGATGGACCCGAACGCTATGGTCCCCATCACGAAGAGGTGGAAGTGGCCTACCACCCAGTAGGTGTCGTGCGTGGTAAAGTCCAGCGGCATTGCGCTGTTGACGACGCCGCCGGCCCCTGCCGAGAAGAAGAGCGCGATTCCGCCTACCGCCCACATCATGGGGGTGGAGAACCTTATGCGGCCGTTCCACATCGTGGCGATAAAGTTGAACACGTGCATCGCCGATGCCGGGACCGCCGCCAGCGTGCCGACCATGAACACGGTCTTTTCGGTAAACGACATGCCCGTCGCGTACATGTGGTGGGCCCACGAGGAGAACCCGACTATCGACAGCAGGACGAACGCGAACACCCCGGAGCTGTAACTGTAGATCGGCCTTCTGGAGAACCTCGGTATTATCTCGTACATCATCCCGATCGCCGGAATCACCAGCACGTACACCTCGGGGTGGAACGTGAACCAGAACAGGTGCGCGTACGCTATCGGGTCGCCGCCGAGCGCGGGGTTGAAGAAGCCGCTCACGCCGAGGCGGTCGGTGAGCAGCATCAGCAGCGCGGCCGCAAAGGTCGGGATTGCGACCAGTATGATGAGCGACGAGGAGAGGAACGACCATGCCAGCAGCGGGACCTGCCCTATCGACATGTCAGGATGCTTGCACTTTAGTATTGTGACCACAAAGTTTATCGCGCCCAGCACGGAGGAGACGCCCAGAATCTTGAGGCCGAATATCCACATGTCCGCGGCCGGCCCCGGCGCGCTGATTATCGAGTAGGGGGGCGTCGCGTACCACGTAAAGTCTGCAAAGCCGAGCCATATCAGCGCGCCGGCGGGGGGTATCATCCAGAACGCGATCGCGTTGAGCTTTGGGTACGCCATGTCCTTGTACCTGACCATTATCGGGACAAAGTAGTTGCCGACTGCCGACGCGAAGGGTATGATGAACAGGAAGATCAGCGTGGTGCCGTGGACGGTGAATATGCGGTTGAACGTCATCGAGTCGCCTATGATCTGGGCTCCCGGCAGGAACAGCTCGGCCCTGATTGCAAGCGCCAGTGCGCCGCCCAAAAACAGGAACCCCAGGGACGTTATGAGGTACAGAAGCCCCACGTCCGTGTGGTGGGTCGAGAACATTATCTGCCATATGGGGCGCGGCTTTTGCAGCTCTAGAACCATGATGCGTGTGCACCTCCCGCCACATTATAATCGGTGGCATCGGCCGAACGTCCGGCCCGTATCATCATAATATCCATGCGCGTCTCCATCCCACATCCTCTCCGCGTCAGGACGACGGTTCCTCCACGTACAGCGTGCCGCGCATGTTGTAGTGTATCAGCCCGCAGTACTCGCGGCACTGTATGTCGTGCACGCCGGGCGCGTCGGGCGCAAACCATACCGTGTTCACCCTGCCCGGAACCGCGTCTATCAGCACCACGTAGTCGTGTATGTTAAACGAGTGTATGACGTCCGTGGCCACCACCTCGAACTTGTAGGCCTTGCCCGCCTCCAGGTGCAGCTCGCCGATCTCCTTTGTGCCGTCCTCGTGCTCAAAGGTCCAGAACCACTGCTGCCCCGTCACCTTTATGATCTCCGCGTCGGCCGGGACGTGCTCGACCAGACGCTCGACCTCCCAGGCCTCGGCCCCGACCCATGTCATGAGCGCCACCACGATCCCGATGTATATCCACTCGGGCCAGTTTGAGTGATGTCCCGCCATCTACCAGTCAGTCCCCTCGTACGGAGTAGGCTTTGCCTTGGGGTGCGACTCCCGGAAGCGCCACACCTGCCAGACTATCGTGCCGGATACGATCGCCCCGACCGTAAACGCGACTGTCATCATCCTAAAGAACAGGTTCCAGATGAGCACGCGGCGGTCGATGTACTCGCCGGGCTCGTCGCCGGCCGCAAGCGCGACGCCGGCAGCCGGTATGATCGCCACTGCTGCCGCTACTGCTATCAGTACCAAGGATATTCCAAGCATGCCCCTCATCAGTAATTGAATCACATGGTTTCAGATTTCTATTTAAGGGTTTAGCGGTTGGATTTTGGTACAAGCATCAAACAACTGCGGTGCGGGACGGATTCGGACGCGCATGCGGCTTCGTCCTGGGTTTCGTTGCCGGTTGTGCGCGCGCGTCGTTCGGAGACTGTCCGGGATATGCGATGCGCGCCGGACGGCGCCGCGTGCCAGTGTCGTACTGCTTGTCCCGCCTGGGTTGTGGCATTGGCAGGCAGGCGGGCTTTGGGGGGGGGGAGCCCGTACTGCTTCTGGTGCGAATTCGGTTGCTAGGCACGAGAATATGAAAACCCGCACTCTGATATACGCTATCCAAAACGGGGACGAGACTATGGCAGTAGTCAACGTAAACATGCCGAGTTCAAGCCAGTTCATGGCATACCTTAGTACCGCCCAAGTAAATTAGCAACCGAATTCGCACCAGATCACTGCCCAGAGCACTGTACTGCGCGACCTCAGTCCGTACTCCCACATACTTGCAGACACTGATACATACCCGGACAACGCAAACTTTACCCTGTCCAACGACAACATCTTGACCATAAAGCCCAACGTCCCTGCGAAAGCCATGTACCTCATAAACATCAAGGCCGCGCACAGTTCACTCGGTACAGATAACACCCGGCAGATCGAAATTACCACTGCGTCGTTATCTAACCGGGCGCCCTCTGCGGACGCGGGTGCAGACCTGGCCGCCTCTGAGGGCGCGACCGTCAACCTGGACGGCTTCTCGTCCTCCGACCCGGACGGCGACGAGATCACGTACGTCTGGACGATCTCGCCGTCAGTCGCCCTCAAAAATGCCGACACCCCGGCCCCGTCGTTTGCGGCGCCCTCCGTTACGTCGGACACCACCTATACACTCACGCTCGCAGTATCTGACGGCACCGACGCTGCCACTGACACGGTAGCAGTAACCGTCCAAGATGCGTCACGCTGATCATAGCCTAACCCGTGGTTGTCTGACGCGGCCTGTGTGTGAGATGTGCGAGTAGGTGTCCCTGGATATGGCCCGTCATTCTGGACGTGGCATGCCTTGCCTTGTTGGGACAGCATCTGTAATAATACTTATATTATGTCATATACATTACATAATGTAGAGAAATATGACAACGTTTCTAGATGATGGGCTTGAGCGGATCTCCAGACGCGCGCCCGACTCGTTTTTTGGCACGGGCGGTGTCTTTGGGGGTTTCAAGGGAGGCGTCGCCGGCCCTGGCCGATTTTGTTACGGTTGCGCGGTGTCCGCGGGCCCCGATGGCGAACCGGCGGCAAAAAAATGCGGAGGCGCAAAGGCGCGGCCGCTTCCGGCGCCGTGCGCCGCGGGGCCGGCAGTAGGCGTGATTCTGGGCGAGAGGGGAAAGCGGGCAAAACCTGTGCCAGAGACGTCCGGTGTCAAAAAGACTGGTGTGAAATGTATCGTGCGGGACGTGGCACCTGCACGCCTGCAGGGCCGCGGTGGCAAAAAACACTGCGCCAGAGATCCGATCGGGCGCGGGGCCGGCGGGATCCTTTCGGGTGCTTCCTGCAAGGACGGCATTTCCGGACCGGCGCCCAGAACTGCAGAGGAACCGGAACCGCGGAGAAGGGCGGCAAATGAGGTTGGGCAGCCCCAAGCTATCGTGGTGATATTATGAGCGAAATTGTCTTGAAGATCGACGAAATCCCGCAGCAGTATGTCGGCGGGGGAAAGGCAATAGTTGATCCCAAAGTACTGGAGGGTACAGACTGGAGTACCGGGCAGATCCTGGAACTGTCCTATAACAAGAAGACCCATGTGAGGCTGTGGCCGGGCCCCCCAGAAGAATACGGGGCCGGAATAATCAGGATCGACGGGATTACCAGGCAGAACATCGGGGCCGGGATAGGGGACCGTGTCTCAATAAAGCCCGTAGAGGCCAAGGATGCCGAGCAGATCGTCCTGTCGCCTACCGAAAAGGTGCGCGCAGAAGGGCTAGAGGACTACATGACATACAACTATCTCAACCACGTCTTTACAACCGGCGACACGATCACGCTCGGTACGCAGCTGGGCGGAAGAGTCCAGTTTGTCGTCACGAGCACAAAGCCCGCGAAACCCGTGATCGTCACAGAAGGTACCTCATTCAAGCTGGGATCCATGACCAAGGCGGTGGATGCCACAGTCTCCAGAATCACCTACGACGAGCTGGGCGGGCTCAAGGGCGAGGTTCAGAAGATCCGCGAGATGGTAGAGCTGCCGATGAGGCACCCCGAACTGTTTGAGAAGATAGGCGTAGAGGCCCCGAAGGGCGTACTCCTGTACGGCCCGCCCGGAACCGGCAAGACATTGCTGGCAAAGGCGGTCGCAGGGGAGACCAATGCCCACTTCATCTCGCTGAGCGGGCCTGAGATCATGGGCAAATTCTATGGGGAAAGCGAGGAGAGAATCCGGGAGATATTCAAGCAGGCAGAAGAGAACTCGCCGAGCATTGTATTCATTGACGAGATCGACTCCATTGCGCCAAAGCGTGACGAGGTGTCCGGGGAGGTGGAAAAGAGGATCGTCTCCCAGCTTTTGACCCTGATGGACGGGATGGAGAGCAGGGGCAAGGTGGTGGTCATTGCAGCTACGAACAGGCCCGACTCGATTGATCCGGCCCTGAGAAGGCCCGGGCGGCTCGACAGGGAGATCGAGATCGGGATTCCCGACGACGACGGACGGTTTGAGATCCTCTCGATCCACACGCGCGGAATGCCGATAGATGAGAAGGTGGATCTGAAGAAGATCTCAAAGATCACTCACGGCTTTGTCGGGGCAGATCTCGAGGTCCTCTCAAAAGAGGCCGCAATGAGATCCCTGCGGAGGGTCCTGCCTGAAATTGATCTCGACCAGGAAAGGGTTCCGCAGTCCCTGCTGCAAAAGATCCAGATCACCGAGGAGGACTTTGGGAGCGCGCTAAAGGAGGTGAGGCCAAGCGCGTTGCGCGAGGTCCATGTCCAGGTACCAAACGTGGAGTGGGACGATGTGGGGGGCCTCGAGGATCTCAAGGAGGAGCTGCGCCAGGCCGTAGAGTGGCCGGTCAGACACAGGGAGGCCTACGATTACGCGGGCGTCGAGACGCCCAAGGGGATCCTCCTGCACGGCCCCCCGGGGACCGGAAAGACCCTGATTGCCAAGGCGTTGGCAAAGATGACGGACTCTAACTTTATCAGCATCAAGGGACCGGAACTGCTATCAAAGTGGGTCGGGGAGTCCGAAAAGGGCGTAAGGGAGGTATTCAGAAAGGCCCGGCAAGCCGCCCCGTGCATAGTATTCCTTGACGAGATAGACGCGCTGGTCCCGCGGCGGGGCAGCTCCGGCTCCGACTCGCATGTAACTGAAAGCGTGGTGTCCCAGATCCTGACTGAGATCGACGGGCTTGAAGAACTGCACGGCGTGTTAATAATCGGCGCCACGAACAGGCTAGACATCGTAGACGAGGCACTGCTAAGGCCCGGAAGGTTCGATCGCATCATCGAGGTGCCGCATCCAGACCCAAAGGGAAGGGAGCAGATCCTCAAGATTCACACAAAAAAGAGACCGCTTGCAGGCGATGTCAGCATGCCAGAACTAGTAGAGCTGACAGACGGACTTAGCGGCGCAGAGATCGCAGCAGTGGCCAACACCGCGGCAACTGCAGCATTGAAGAGATACGTTTACGGCAAGCATGGGAGCCTCGAGGAGATCAAGATTACCCAGAAAGATCTGGTCGAGGCAGCAGGCAAGATCAAGCCGGACAAAAGAGAGGCATCCGTGACACGGTCCGCAAAATAACCACGGCGCCTGCGAAAAAAACTGATCCGCCCCCGGCGGGGCCGTTTGCAGCAGCTGGTGCATCCCGAGCGCCGGCCGGATCCAGAGTCGCGATTCATGTAAAACGGCGCCCAAACCACCGCGCCTCTCTCTTTCGTTTGGGCTTGCGGATATCGGCCCCGGGACGTGGACGGCTCTGCCATACGCAGATGGGTTGAGCGCTATTCCAGAGTCGCCGGACCATATACTGGCAGCCTAACGCCTGCCGTAGGCAACCGGTATCGCGCGGATGAGGTTTGGGTCAAGATAAAGGGCAAAAAGCACTACCTGTTTGCCACGATGGACGACGACACCCGCTACTGGCTGGCAGGCGAACTTGCCGATTCAAAGGACAAACACGACGCGGAAAACATATTCCGCATGACCAAAAAGGCGGCAGGCGGCAAGAACCCCACCGTACTGATAAGCGACAAACTGCCAGCGTACCAGAAGGCGGCCCGCAAGATATTCGGCAACAAGACATACCACAAGTCCGATGCTGGCATTCGAAGCAAGCGGATAGGCCCCAACGGCGGCACGGGCGCCAACTACCACCCGTCAAACAACAAGATGGAGCGCCTGAACGGCACGATACGCGACCGCGAGAAGACCTTCCGCGGCCTCGGCTGTTATGATACTGCCGACTTTGAAGGCATGAAGGTCCACTACAACCACGTCCGCAGGCACGACTCGATATGCAAGACCCCGGCAGAAGCAGCCGGAATCCACACGGAAGGCCGCAACAAGTGGAAAACGATGATTCAGAACTCCGGACTGCACCTGATCACAACCAATCAGAGGGTGCGGGCACGATAAACAGGTGCTCATTTCAGAGAAGATCATGCCCCGTTCCTAGCAACCGAATTCGCACCAGAATACATGATAACGCCTACGCTGTCCCGGCCGTGATGGAACGACCCCTGGGGTTCTATGGGCTGCGCGCCCT
>JAGWAX010000043.1 GCA_021296175.1 Nitrosopumilaceae archaeon
TTCGTACCGCCGCCCCGTCTCAAAACCCGTCAAGATGAACACAAATTTGGGGCGAAAAACTCCGGATTGGACAGCGTCGGAGAAACAACACCATGAGTACGACGGTGCAAAAAAAGACATACTCGGTTGTAATAACCAAGGATCTTGAAGAGGGGGGATTTGTCGGCACCTGTGACGAGCTTCACGCGGTATCAGAAGGGGATACGTTTGGAGAAATGATGGGGAACATAAGGGAGGCAATGGAGCTTGCTGCCGAAGAGGGTGGGAGCGCCACGGATTTCAACATGCTCGTCACAGAACAGTAATGGTGAGATTTCCACGGGTATCTGGCAACTAGATGGCGAGATACCTGCAGAGAAAGGGGTTTGTCATAACCCAGAGAAAGGGCAGTCATATGACGCTTCGTGATGGTGGTCTCGTCACGGTCGTGCCTGCAGGCAACAAAAAATTGAGAATCAAAGCCCAGTTTTCCATACTGCTGTATGCAGGCATAGACAAAGAGGAATTCATTGATGATTACGAACACGATCTAGTGAAATAAACCCTGCAAAAAACACCAACATGTGAAAATACAAGCTTTTCAAGCATACAATACTTGGTATGTCAGGGGCAAAAGTTCGTGAGCAAAAATTTGCCCTGAACAAAATCCTTATTGATCACACCGATTGATACGCTGCATGGTCGAAATGTCCCGGGAAGTGTTCAAATACGCATATCCGAAAGAGAAGAACCTTAGGGTGGCCAAGGGGATGGCCGCGGTGAACGTGGCGCATTACATCTAGGAGAGTACGCAGCACGTGGCCGATCCGCCCATGCCGTGTCCGAACCGGTTCTGAGTGTCGCATGTTTTTCTGGCCGCAGCGCTCCATGTTTGCCGCGCCCATTCTCTTGACCCCTCCGGGGCCCTCTTCCCTGTGATGTGCCTGCTCGAACCCTTCTCTGAACGCTTCGGCCTGCGTTGTGACAATTAATCTGATCTGCAAATATTTCGCTTAGAACAGGTGTTTGTCCACGAACTCCTGCCCTCGACTAAAATATCGGGTTTGCACAACCGCATTATGGGAAGGTTTGCCAAGCGCCTGGCCGGCGTGGTTGTCGGCAGCATGGCGTTTGCCTTTGTTTTTGGCGTGGCAACCATGTATCCGATACCGTGGTTAATGCCGGAGCCTATCCAGAATGCCGTGTCTAATATGATGGGAGATGAGAATGCCCAAGAGAGCATATCCAGAATTCAGGATGGCGTCGCGGTCTTGCCGGGCCCCCCGCCGGAGCCTGCGCCAGGCGCCACGCCAGCCTCTCCGGTGCAGCCCATCCCGCGCGACATCCCTTGGCAGACTGCCGTGGCGGGTACCGTATCCAGGGTGATTGACGGCGATACGATACATGTGAACGATGATGTGCGCATCCGGCTCGCTTTGGTCAACACGCCTGAGCGCGGCGAGCATGGGTATGCGGGTGCCACGTCGTTTACGCGCTCGGCGTGTCCCGCCGGGACCACCATAATATATGATCTGGACGACGGCCAGCGGCACGGCTCGTATGGGCGGGTCATTGCCTTGGTGTGGTGCTCCGGATACGGCTCGGAGCCTGCCACCGCGCCGCTCAACGAGCTGTTGCTGGCAAACGGACACGCATCCATAGACAGGAGGTTCTGTACGTCATCCGAGTTCGGGGGCGACGCGTGGGCGCAGAGGGGCGGATGCTAGCGGCAATTGACGCGGCAGACTCCTTCGAGTCGACATCTTCGTTTGAACTTTGATGCCTGCAGCAGGAGTTCAGCTGCCGATAATCGGTCACAAGTGCAGACAGATCCGTCATATGCGCGCCCGTGTCAAGATCGGCGCCGTTTACAAACTCAGTCCAATTTGCAAATCTACCCCAGAGTCAACGTCTAAATTTACCGCGCGCCGCGCCCCCGGTTGTTGATCCACGGACCGTCCATCGGAATCGGAGCGGGCATAACGGCCGCAGTTACGGTGGCGGTGTTTCTGGCCCTGCAGGGGATAGCGGAGGACGGCGGCGGCGCGGCAGACAACGCACTGGTCATGATTCCCTCCGATGCGGACAGGGTGGTGCAGCAGCAACAACAACAGCAGCAGCAAGGTGAGACCCCCACTATCGCGTCAATGCTTCTTGAGAACGGCTCGCCCATCCTGGGAAGCACGTCGGCGCCCGTAACACTAGTCGAGTTCGGGGACTATCAGTGTCATTTCTGCAACGTCTTCTTCCACGAGACGGAAGGCAGAATACTGGAGGACTATGTGGATACGGGCAAGGTGCGCATCATATTCAAGGACTACCACATCATAGGGCCTGACTCGGTAGAGGCCTCGCACGGGGCCCACTGCGCCGGAGGCCAGGGACTGTTCTGGGAGTACCATGACGTCCTGTACGAGAACTGGACGGGGGAGAACAACGGGTGGGCGTCCTATGAGAATCTCGAGGGATTTGCATCAGAGATGCCGGGACTGGACTTGGGGGAGTGGGTGCAGTGCATGCAGGACAGGCCGTACTCCGCGGCCATACTTGCAAGCAACCGGGACGCAAAGGCGCTTGGACTCTCCGCCACGCCGTCGTTCTTTGTGATAGGGCCCGACGGCGAGGCCAGCCGGGTGGTGGGGGCGCAGCCGTACGAATTCTTTGCAGACGTGTTCGACGCCAAGCTTGCAGGCGCGGGCCTACAGTAGGCGCGGACGGTGGAACGGGTAGCGGCCCTCGTCGACCGAATGCCACTTGCAGTCGCAAAGGGCCCGCGCCATTCGCGCACCCCTTTCGACTTTCACGGGTGGTGGTGGGAGGGGGTGAAGGCGCACGCGACAGGATGCCGCAGGCAAAAGCGCCGCGGCCCCATGCACTAATACGCGCGAATCTGCCGCAATGCTGCGTCGCCTCTGACCCCGCCGCCCGCGCCATTGTGGCGCCAACCAACTGCGGCCAACGCGTCGAACAACCCCTTTGCGCAATGCATGTTTTGCACGCGCGAGAATAAACAAACAAAGGCAAATCCCGTGCCAATAATACGGTAATTATATGCGGTATTCCACGCCGCGTCCAAACACCGTGCGGGCAAGTCGCAAAGCCTTATTAGTAAATCAGAACGAATCAGGCGCATGGCCGCAGGCATAGACGACATTGCAATATACATTCCGAGGCTGTATCTGGACGCGTCGGACTTTGCATCGGCGCGCGGGCTCGACCCAGTAAAACTGGAGAAGGGGCTGGGCGTCTCGCAGATGGCGATGGTCGACGCGGACCAGGATCCGGCATGCCTCGCGGCAAACGCATGCCTCAAGATCATGCAGAGGAACAACCTCTCGCCGTCGGACATCGGCAGGCTGTACGTCTCCACGGAGTCGTCGTTTGACGAGTCGAAGGCCATGAACTCGTACGTGGTGGGCATGCTGGAGCAGGTGTACGGGCCCGGCACCTTTGAGCACTGCGGCGGCGTCGAGACAAAGTTTGCGTGCGTGAGCGGCTCGTACGCGCTGTACGACAACACGAACTGGATACGCGCAGGCGAGTCCGAGGACCAGTATGCCCTGGTGGTGGTGTCGGACATTGCAAAGTATGACCTGGAGTCCGGCGGCGAGATGACCCAGGGGGCGGGGGCGGTGGTAATGCTGCTCTCCGACGAGCCCAGGCTGCTCGCCTTTGACCAGCGCGTCACGGCCACGTCGATAAAGGACGAGTACGACTTTTACAGGCCATTTGGCAAGGAGACGCCAATCGTCCACGGCGAGTACTCCAACATGCTGTACATGATGCAGGTAAAAAAAGCGCTCGAGGCGTACAAGAAAAAGGTCAGGTCCGCGGGACTGATCGACGTGGGCCCCGAAGGCAGCATACTGGATCACATGGACTACATCAACATGCACCTGCCATACAGCAAGATGGGCAAAAAGGCTCTCGCGTACCTGGTGCGGCACGAGTGGCGCCACTTACCCCGGTGGACGGAGGTGCTGCGGGACATCGGCCTGGAGGAGCCCGTGCCGAAGGATCCGCGCGGCACGATAGAGTCGGTGCTGGCCGACAGGGACTTTATGCAGAAGGACAAGGAGTTTACGAAGCGGTTCACCGAGACTGAACAGTATCGGGAGGTCTACGAGTCAAAGCTTGCAAGCTCCCTCGTCGCGTCCAGGATGATAGGCAACCTGTACACGGCGTCGCTGTACCTGGGGTTACGCAGCTGCCTGGAGTTCGAGCACAAGAAGGGCGTTGATCTGGAGGGCAGGCGCATCGGGTTCGGCTCGTACGGGAGCGGAAGCAGCGCCATGGTGTTCAGCGGCGTGGTGCAGCGCGGATACAAGGAGATCGTAAGGGAGATGGACCTGGAGTCCGAGATTGGCAGCCGCCGCAAGCTCACGTGGGACGAGTACGTGCAGCTGCACGAGAACCAGCTGCGCCCGGAGGAATCCCTGGCAGACGGCAGGGGGGAGTTCATCCTGGTGGGGATAAACACGGACAAAGAGTCGCGCGGCGAGCGCCACTACAGGTACAACGGGTGACGGCGGCCGCAATGCCGGGACGCGGGGATGCGCACAAGGCCTGCGATAGCGGTGGCGGCGCAGAGGAGGACAAAAATTCACGGGGCTCGGCGCAGGCCGTGAGAGACGGGGCCGCAGGCGACGAGGCCGCAGACCGTGTAAAGGCCGTCCTGTTTGAGCACATACAAAAGTCGGACGCCGTGCCGCGGCTCGTAGCAGCAGGCAGGCCCGACATGGCCGCGCAGAACCTGGTGCGCGCATGCCACGGCATGGTCGCGGGGCTCTCCGAGGCCACCACCCCCGGCATGGCATCGGGGGTGCTTGCAACCGGCATCATGCACTACGTGCTGACCAGGATGCTCGTAAGGAGCCAGAGAAGCATACGCCACGACGGCGAGGATCTCGACATTGTGATACCCGACGCGAAAACGCTTGCAGGGGATCCGGGCAGGGCGCTCGTGATATGCGCGCCAAAGACCGCGGACGCCGCGGCAATACGCGGCGCGCTGCGGGGAGCCCGAAGGGTGCAGCCGGTGCCGGGCAACGTATGGCTGGTGCTCCCCGAGGAGGCCGCGAAGAGCGGCCCGTACAGCGCAAAGAGCTTTGTCGTGACAAGGGACGGCTGCAGCTTTGCGCGCATCTTTGCAGAGATTCAAGAGTTTCTCGACCGCACGAGCACGGAGGGGGCCGGCTCAAGGAGGCTCCGCATACTCGGGGCGTGACTATGCACCGGCAATCTGCGACACGTCAAGCAGCCTTCCTATCGCCTGGAACGTGGTCTGCCCTGCCCCCGTCGCTGCCCCTGCCGCGGTCCCCGGCATCGGGGGGACAAACCCCAGGATGCTAAAGCCGCACAGCTCCTCCAGGTCCTGCTCAAGCACGTGCCTGTCATACCTGTCGGAGCCAGGGCGCCCCGCCCCCCCGTTGATTACAATCCCCCGCACCGTAACGTTCGAGCGGCGGCATGCGTCGACTGTCATTATGGTGTGGTTTTCGGTCCCCAGCACGTCGGAGCAGACCACAACTGCGGGTATCCCCATGTCGGCAATCAGGTCTGCCACCGAGTAGCTGCGCAGTATCGGAGTCATCACGCCCCCTATGCCCTCGACTACCACCACGTCGTGCATTCCCTCTATCTCCTCGTAACACTCAAGGACGCGGTTGATGTCGGGCTTGGGTTCGCCCCCGCGCATCCACGCGGTGTACGGAGAGGCGGCCATCGCGTACCTGTGCGGGCAGACCAGGTGTGGAGGGTCATCGCCGGAGCCTGCCGCGTCCACGAGTACGGCCGCGTCGTCATCGTCGACGACAACGGCGCCGTCGGGTCCAGACCCGTGCCCCACGGCGACGGCACCTTCCGGAGCGCCTGCGGCAAACGGCTTCATGACGCCTACTGAAGCACCGCGGCGGCGCAGGGCGGCCGCAATGCCTGCCGCAACGTACGTCTTGCCGATGCCTGTGTCGGTGCCGGTCACAAATATGGATTCCATACCGCTGTCACCACGGGTGCAGTCTGATTAATGATTCCATCGGTAGGCCCTGCGCTGCCAAACTCTTCTCGCCAGAGCCAGAGCCGTCCAACCTTCGGGAGTCATGTCCGGGCTTCACATGCATCCGGGCAGGCCCTGGCGCGGCGCGTGCACCCCGCACCCGGCACGTCCGACTTGCTGTAATAGCAGCAGCGGCGCAAAATTCTGTTTATATTGGAAGAGGGGGCCTGCCCATACATCATGAATGCGGGGGCATCAAACGTGTGGCACCCAAACACGCAGATGTCCGAGTGGGACGCGTTTGACTCGATATCCAGTGGCGACGGGGTCTGGCTTACGGACTCAAAGGGCTTCAGGATGATAGACGGGGTCGCCTCCATGTGGTGCAACGTGTGGGGGCACTCCAACAGGGAGATGGTGCGCGCCATTGCAAGGCAGGCTGCAAAGCTGCAGCATTCGCCCCTGTTCAACCTGACCCACGAGCCGGCAGAAAAACTGGCCCGCGGCTTGGTGGGCATGTCGCCGGGGATGCACCGCGTGCTGTACTCTGAGAACGGCTCGTCGGCAGTGGAGACCGCGGTAAAGGTGGCGTTCCAGTACTGGACAAACGAGGGGGATGCGGGGCGCACCGCGATCGCGTCGCTTGAGCGCGGATACCACGGCGACACGCTCGGGGCCATGTCAGCAGGGCACGTGCCAGAGTTCTTTGACAGGTACAGGCAGCACATGTTTGACGCAGTAGAGCTGCCGGTTCCTGTGCGGGGCGGCGCAGGCGGCGGCAACGGGACGGCGGCGGCAACGGCTCCGGCGCCAGATACGCTACAGCGCTGCATCGAGGGCATATCCGACACCCTGTCGGCCCGGAGGGACGAGATTGCCGCCGTGATAATGGAGAGCGGGGCCCAGATGGCCGGCGGCGTTCGGATCTTCGAGCCGTCGTTCCAAGAGGAGGTCAGCGGCATCTGCAGGGAGAATGACATACTGCTGATCGTCGACGAGGTGGCCACGGGATTCGGCAGGCTGGGGCCCATGTGCGTGTACTCTGCCGAGCGCTCAAAGCCGGACATCGCAGTGTACGGAAAGATGCTGACGGGGGGGTACCTCCCGCTTGCGGCCACCCTGGCCACGGGAAGGGTGTACGAGTCGTTTCTCGGCGCGTACGACGAGCAGCGTCACCTGTTCCATGGCCACACGTTTGCGGGAAACCCGATTGCGGCAGCAGCAGCAAACAAGAACCTCTCGATGTACAAGAAATACGACATGGTGTCCCACGTCTCAAAGGCCTCAAAAATACTGGCAGACAGGATTGCCGAGCACCTGTCGGGCATGGAGGCCGTCGGCGAGATCAGGTGCAGGGGCCTGGTGGCCGGAATCGAGCTGTCTGTCGGCAGGGGCACCGCTGCCGCCGATCCGGCGCGCCCCGCGGCGTCGGCCAACCGCACCATATACGAGGCGGGCAGAAGGAACGGCGTGTACCTGCGCACACTTGGAAACGTCGTAATGCTGGTGCCCCCGCTTGCAATAACCGCGTCGGAGATCGACATGCTGGTGGAGAGGACGGCAAAGACCATCAGGGATGCGGCCCCCTCCCTCCCCCGCGGTACGTGGCGGCCGCAGGTGTAATCTGCGCATGATCGGCGCCTCAATGCGCCCGAATTGCGCGGCCGGAGAATGGGACGGGGAAAGGAGGCAGGACAAGCGGCCCCGGGGAAGGCGCGGCGGCCTGCAGCGCGCACTGTGCGCTCCCACTCTTCCCCTCCCCCCCAATGCATTATAAGAGGTTTGGAGTGATCTCAAGGCGTAAACCATGACGCGGCGCTTTGGCGAATCAGACGGCAACGGGCAGGCCGGCGATCCCCGCGCCCTCGTGTCATCCTGCCTTGAAGACGTCTTTGCGGGGATGGGTATATCCTCCGAGTCGGCCGCCGCCCTGTTCAACGTGCCAGACTCGGCGCTTGAAACCCTTGCCGACGCCGCAAACGAGATAACGCGCGACCTTGGCGGCAGGCCCGTGGACGTGGAGCAGCTGGCAAACATAAAGAAGAACGCCTGCAGCGAGGACTGCTCGTTCTGCGCCCAGTCGGCCCTGTTCGACACGGGCATAGACACGTACGCGCTTCCCCCCGCCGGAGAGATTGTAGAGTCCGCGAGGCGCGCAAGGGACGAGGGGGCCGACTCGTACTGCCTGGTGGCGGCGTGGCGGCAGCCCTCAAGAAAGGACTTTGAGGACGTGTGCCGCATCATACGGCGCATAAACGTAGAGGTCGGGATACCCGTCGAGTGCAGCCTGGGATTCCTTACCGCGCAGCAGGCCAGGGAGCTGAAGGGGCTGGGCGTGCGCAGGTACAACCACAACCTGGAGACCTCCCGTTCAAAATTCCCCGAGATATGCACCACCCACACGTACCAGGACCGGCTCGACACCCTGGCGATTGCAAGGGAGGCCGGGCTGGAACTCTGCACCGGCGGGATAATCGGGATGGGTGAGACCCGGGCTCAGAGGCTGGAGCTGGTCATGGAGCTTGCGCGCATACGCCCCGAGGAGGTCACGATAAACATGCTGGTGCCCGTTCCGGGCACCCCGCTTGAGCTTCAGGTGAGGCTGCCAGAGTCCGAGATTGTCAGGGTGTTTGCGGTGCTGCGGTTCGTCCTGCCGGACTCAATCATAAAGATATCCGGAGGCCGCGAGGAGGCGCTTGACGATGACGGAAAGGGGCTGCTGCTCGGGGGCGCCAACGGCATCATCACTGGGGGGTACCTTACCAGACCGGGCAACGACGCGGGCAGGGACAGGGCTATGATCGAGGAGATCGGCCTCAGGCAGCAGTGACCGGCCGGGGTTGGCGAGGGGAACGGGCGGCGTAAGATGGCATCGCATATGTCCTCCGCGCCGGCCGCGGACGGTCCGGAACCCGAAGAGGCAAAGGGGGCGGCGCGCCCGTCATCGCCGCCACCGCCGCCAAGACGTGCCACCTCTTTTGCAGCAGAGATGCTCCGGGAGGCAAAGAGGGCCGGACTGTACCGCCGGCTGCGACACGGGCAGACCCGCGGGCAGTACATTACAATCGACGGGCGCGCGCTGATCAACCTGTGCTCAAACGACTACCTCGGGATGGGGGGACGGCAAAGGGCGGAGACGGCATCGGGCGGCGCGCGCAGCAGCAGTTGCGGCGGTGATATCTCCCAGGCCGACACCGGCCTGGACGATGCCGGACCGGGAGATCCGGCTCAGGTCCAGGCAAGCTCGCGGCTGCTTTCTGGCGGCGACGCGCACCACGTGATGCTCGAGGAGGCGCTTGCCGAGTCAAAGTCGTACGAGGCTGCGCTCGTCTATCCGACGGGATACATGGCCAACATAGGGGCCATACAGGTACTCGGGGCAGCGGGGGATGCGGAGAAAGGCGCCACCGCCGCCACCAGTGTCATATTTAGCGACGAGCTCAACCACGCAAGCATAATAGACGGGTGCAGGCTTGCAGGTGGCTCGCGAACCGTCACATATGCGCACAACGACGTGTCCGACTTGGAGCGCAAGATCTCCACGCACGCCGGGGACGGGCGCGGGCGCATCGTCATAATAACGGAGGGGGTCTTCAGCATGGACGGGGACATCGCGCCGCTGGAACCGTTGCGGGACGTGGCAGACAGACACGGCGCCGTCATGGTGGTAGACGACGCCCACGGCGACTTTGTGCTGGGGGAGACGGGCGGCGGCACCCCTGAACACTTGGGGATCTCCCCGCTCGACGGACGGGGACCCCACGTCTACACCAGCAGCCTCAGCAAGGGGCTCGGCTCGTTCGGGGGGTACGTGACATCAGACAGCGACGTTGTAGACCTGTGCGTCAACCGTTCAAGGGCGTTCATATACACATCGGCCCTCCCGTCATACTTTGCAGAGCATGCACGCCGCAGGATGCTCGCGTCAGACGCGATGCGCAGCCGCAGGGCCAGGCTGGCGCACAACGTAAAGAGACTGGCCGGGGCGCTTGCAGAGGCGGGACATCCCACCGAATCACATACGCACATCATGCCGGTGATGATTGGAGACGAGCGGCGCGCCGCGGACGTTTCAGAGCGCCTGTACAGGGCCGGCGTGTACGCCCCCGCGATCAGATACCCGACGGTACCCCGCGGCGAGGCCCGGATCAGAATGTCGGCCACTGCCTGGCTTGAGGACCATGACATAGATGTCGTAGGAGAGGCTCTGGAATCAGCTGTGGCATGACGCCGCGCAGCGTCACGTGTCGGGGGAGGGGCCGAATCAGCGCATCATGTCAAACCCGCCCAGCGCCGGCGAGCCCACTATCACGGCAATGGTGATCACCACGCCCAG
>JAGWAX010000143.1:0-3655 GCA_021296175.1 Nitrosopumilaceae archaeon
TGCCGATACCGGCGGCGCGGAGTGCCCCGGGGCGGCCGGCCGACGTGCGAGTCGTGCATGGGGGACTGCGCGGGGTGCGGGAGGCGCGTGTGCTTGAGGGGGCTGAACAAAAATTCCAAGTGTGAAAAGTGCGAGGACCACTTTGTGTGATGCCGTTGCCGTATGATGGACACCCCGATGGCAAGGCATCGCCGGCAGTTGCGGAGCCGGTACGCATTGAAAGGGCGGGCAGGAAGGACGCGCTGGAGTTCTACAGGCTGGAGGCATTGTGCTTTGAGATGGACGCGAACGACGCGGATACTTTGTACTATTGGACGCCCATACTGGAGCACATGTGCTGCTACAAGGCCGTGGCGGGGGACGGGCGCATAGTCGGCGGCGTGGTGTCTATGCCCACATACGACGGGAAGTGGTACGTCAATTCGCTGTGCGTGTCCCCGGAATACAGGGGGCGCGGCATAGCCCGCAGGCTGATGGATGCGGTGATCTACGCGGCGCGTCCTGGACGCGACATCATACTTGACGTGAAGACGGACCGGCCGCACCTGCTGAAATTTTACGGCTCGCTGGGGTTTACAAGGCGGGGACGTTCTGACAACCACTACCTTGACGGGTCTGACCGCTTCATAATGGTGAGGGGCTGTTCGAGGGCATGATACGCACAATGGATAAATTAACACGCATGTACATGCGCGCACACAGATGAACCGCCAAGGCGCCGCCTCCGTAAGAGCCATCAAGAGGGCGCTGCCCTTCGAGCCGCCCGGCGAGCTATTATTGTTCATCATATTCGGCTCGCAAATCCGAAATACGGAGGCCCCGGAAAGCGATCTGGACATCCTGTATGTCACGCGCACCGAGTCCAAGCAGTTCAATGAGGCGGTACACGACACACTGGCCGGGACGCGCGGCGGCGTAAAACGCGCCACCATCTTTGCGCACACGCCGCAGACCATCAAAAAATATACCAACCTGTACGGCACGGTCGAGTACGGCGCGCTGCGCGGTCATCATGACGGCGGGAGCGTCATACTGTATCGTGCGGACAATGCATGTGACGAGCTTGACGGCGCGCTGCCCGCCGGCGTGGGGGGGTGCCCGGGCGACGGTGTGGACGGGCACAACAAACCCGACGCCGAAGATACTGTATTGTGGGCGCGCCGGTGGCTCATCATATCGGAAAAGTCCATTGCCGACGGGCTGTCATACGCGAAAGAACACGCCAGTGATGGTGACAGCGGCAGGCACGCCTGGGTCGTGCGCGATGCAATGTACAGATCAATCGAATGCGCGATAAAGGCGTGCCTGCTGCACCACGGTGTGAAATTCCCGTTCATGCGGGATATACGTGCGCTGCACGCGATGCTGCCGCCGGAAAGCCGCATGCCCCTTGACCCCGGCCTTGACCTCGGCGTGCTGTGGCGCTGGGACGGCCGTCCTGACAGGCGCTCCAGGCGAACGGCAGGCAGGCATACCAGCCACTACGACTGCACCCGCAGTGACGCGGACGCGGCAACCGGCGCGGCCCAGGCGACGTACGCCCTCGTGTCAGAAATGGTGCCCCCCCATCCTGAGGCCGACGCGCTCCAGAGCGGCGCGGCCTCTCCCCTGCCGATAATCTTCACCATGCCGACCGCACGCGGGGGCGCCGCCCCCGCTTAATGCCCTGCTCCTTGGTCATACCCGCACTTGTGGCACATTATTGCAATGTGCGTGTCCGGTCCGCCGCCGATGTCCACTTCAGTCTCCTCGAGTTTCGTGCCGTCGTCGCATACGGGGCATTCGTCTGGCATACATGCAGGAAGGCGGGTTGTTTTTAACCCGTCTATGGGGGTTTTATTCCAATGCTGACTGCGGTGTCGCCCAACTCGAGGCGGGCGTACGTGTTGTCGACAGCAGCTCCAGAAACGGACGGCGGCGTGTAGCGGAGGCGCACCGTGCCGTCTACGTCGATCACATCACCCTCCGATGCCTGGAACTCCAGCAGGCCGACGAGTACGCCGGTGTGCGACCAGGAGCCGTCCAGCTGGCCATTCAATACCACGTCACAAGTCCATCTCCCGCCGGAAGCCTGCACGTTTACAGTGGAGAACTGCACGTTTGCCGACGTGTCACCGACCGGGCGTATGTCTGACATGTCAAAGCTGCCTGCCGGCGAGCCGTTACGCTCCGCATCGATCGCTGCCGTAAGGGCTGACGCGCCCAGTCCGGTCTCCCACTGGTTGATTGCCCGCTGCTGGATGGGTGTGAGGTAGTCATAACCGTCGTGGTTTGCGGGCCTGCAGTTCCGATCTGTGCCGGTTGACGTATGGGCTCCATCGTAATGAGCGGTGGTCGTCGCCGTGACGGGGACCTCGACGCGCAGCATCACGTCGCCGTCCGACGGCATGGTGAAGGTGCCGGCCACGGACCGCGCTAGGTTGACGTTGTAGTTGGCCAGCACGAGCGGCCTCTTGACGACGAGTTCTCCGCTCGGCAGTTCACGCTCCAGTGTAAGGTCTGAGGGGCTGGGCGTCCCGCCACTGCAGAGCGGCCATGAAGCAATCCTGGGATACGGCCTTTCCTCAAGCCAAAAGTTCCAGCTGGCCGTACCCGATGGAACGGGAGTGGTGTAACCCAGAGAGAAACCGGTGTAAAATGGGGCGTCGTATACGTCATGCGTCGTCCATTTTGAATATGGGTAGACCCCACGTGATTCATTACAATAGGTGCCAGCGCTGTCCGCAAAGTGATAACTGTATATCGTCCTCCCGACGTGCGTGGTGGGGGTGCCCCCTCCGGTCAACGGCATGGAGGATACGGGGCCGTACGTGCCGTCAGGCGTCTCGGTGCCGCTTGAGGAGGCAAGTACTATCTCGAATAGGGAACCCGCCGACGTCACGCCGCGGTAGTAATCACCGTTGTCCAGGGAGGTCTCCAGCGCGGAGCCCGTGAGGGCGGACGGGGGTGTCGGCATGGTTGCAGAAGACATGTTGAAGTCCTGGAGCGCCTGTAGTTCGTATGACATCTCCCACGTATTGAGCAGCGCGGACGCGTCGTCGTACGCGCGCACCTGTATGAGTTCGGCGGGTTGCGGGCCGTTGTTTGATATGATGACGTGCTGCTTTTCCTCTATGACACCGCTGACGTATGTAGTGTGCGCGGCGTGCTGGCGCGCCAGCATGTCGGCGTGCAGGGCGGCGAGCGCGGCCTGCTTTTCCAGGCCGTCGTACGCGGCCGTTACGACGGAAACCAGACCGATTACGATTATGGGGTTCATTCTCTCGTGCCTCCTACATCAGGCGCGGTATGTAGTTTGGCGCTTATCTGTCTTGTTTTTTGCGTGAAATGTGCGTGAAATACATGTCGCGCGCTGCGCGCGGTGCATGGGACTGCAATGCGGCCGAGTTCTCGGACGTCTCCTATTCCCTCCCGAGCATTACATATTCATGCATGATGCGCGGTGTGGAGGGAAGGGCGTCGTTTGGCTCTTACCACTTGCCGTATGTCGGGAATGGCAGGTCTGCCACTATGGTGGGGCGCGACTCGTATTCGCCGACGTCATAGCCCAGCAGGGCCGCGCGGTCGCCGTCCCACGATATGATAGATAGGGGCACGCTCGTGAAATGCGTCTTGATGTCGCCCCACTGGGAGCCGACAGACAGGTTCTGCTCGC
>JAGWAX010000143.1:3982-4951 GCA_021296175.1 Nitrosopumilaceae archaeon
GTTGACTCGGCGGCTGCATGCTGGTTTCTGTCTGATTCGGACTGCATGCGGTTGAGCTGATCATCTATGGTCTCGGCGGAAGCCTCGTCTGGAAAGACGCTGCCATGTATGGAGAGAGCCGCCGCTGCAATGGCAAACACCGCGCACGCGCATATGAAGAACTGCAAGGCGGCACGTCCCCCACGGTGGTCGGCCGCATCGTAGTCGTCTGACACGTATGCTGTGAGGCGTATTGGTTAAAAGGGCGTGAAAACGTGTCAGATTTGGACGGCACCGCAGAAAACGATATAATTCGCGCGTTTGTCGTGGTTTTTTCCCTTAATCGTCTTTTCGGCAATTAGAATAGTCTAAAATACTGTAAAATCGTATTTGATTATCCACTTGTGTGGTCGGGAACCGGCGCATCCCTCTCCGTACAAGCGGCTGTCGTGTGTTTTTACATTCGGCGCCATGTGGGCGCCTTTTCGTGTCTTGTATCTTTTGTGGGAAGAAGGCGCAGACGGCAGCCCGGGAACCGCAGACTGGGAACCGCAGACCGGATGTGTGTCAGTTCTCGAGAGGCACGTGTGTGGTGTCGGCGTTCATGGAGCATCAGAATGTACGGCGGCATCATCAGCACCAGCATCAGCAGCAGCGGCGGGCTCGGGTTCGGCGGCACCAGCGGCAGCAGGATACTCCACGCCTTCGGCATACGGGACACAGCCGTCATTGTCTTGGACTGGCTCCTCCGGCTCCCCGCCCCCCTCCGGTTCCCGGTCTTGGTCCTGATTTTGGTCCGCATACTGGTCCTGGTCCTGGTCCGCACGCGTCGCCGGTTCCCGGGCTTCCTGATTCCAGGCGTTCCGTGGGTTTCAACGGCGGCGACGGGGGCTCCCATTGACCAGCCTCTTGTGGGTGGTTCGAATATTCCTCCGGTTCCGAGGGTTCCTGGGCTCCATACGGCTGTTCCGCATACGGCGGCGGGGCGTC
>JAGWAX010000144.1:0-438 GCA_021296175.1 Nitrosopumilaceae archaeon
ACAGGTTGGGGTCGTGGCCCCCTATCCGCATGAACCACTGCTTCTTGGACTCGTCGCCGCCGTGCTGTAGCGAGTAGAGCGGCACGGGGGACTCACTCTCCAAGAGCTGGCCCGCCACGAAGACCAACACGTAGTCGGCTTCCAGATCGCGCAGGTCGTGCCACGCGTCGTCAGGAGCGCTCAAGAACATGTCTGCCAGCATCTCGATGCGCGTGCTGTTGGCAGTCCAGTTGTCTGCAAGCGACGTCCTCTCGCCGACCGTGCTGATCCAGTAACCATAGTCCCACCAGGCCGCGATGACGGCGTCGTGGGACGTGCTATTCCTCATCCATGCCAGCGCGTCGGGCCATTCGTCTGTGGGTACCCCGAATGACGCGCCGCCGGTCATTATGGTCGGCGGTGTGTTGGTAATTGTAAAGACGTCACACGCCCCGCTTC
>JAGWAX010000144.1:575-993 GCA_021296175.1 Nitrosopumilaceae archaeon
GGGCTGGAGGTTTTAGTCTGGGCCGTGCCACCCTGCGGTCTTGCTGCGTCGTCAGGGGGTCTGGGGCCGGCGTCGTCGCCACCATCACCACCGTCCGCCTGCACGCGGTCATTTTGGGACGTATGATACTCGCTCGCGCCAGAATTATCGCCGTGCATTCCAATACTGCCTCTCCCCAGAAACTCCCGCGAGAGCATGCCGAGCCCGAGCGACGCCATGACAATGACGGATACGGCGGCAAACACCTCCAGCCGGACGTACGACGAGCTGATGTACACGCCCGCCATGCCGATCATGAGGGCAAACGCTAGCATGTCGGGCCTGACGTAGACTTTGTCCTGCCTGTACCTTGCAAGCGCCCTTATGACAAGCCATATGCCGATTCCTGCAAATATCATGAACACCGTATGGAACAGGA
>JAGWAX010000144.1:1036-1508 GCA_021296175.1 Nitrosopumilaceae archaeon
CGTCATGAACGGGTTGAGCGCGTTGAGGTACCTATAGCTTGGCAGGTTCACCGCGTTGCTCTCGGTGAGTATTACGCCCCCGGCCGGCAGCACTGCAAGCATGGCCGCTAGAAATATCAGCCCGTTCCGGGTCTTGTGTTGCGCGCTCTTTTTCTGTATGAGGATGCAGGCGACGAGAAATCCTGCCGATACGGCCAGCGCGAGTACCGAGAAGGGTGTGGATGCGATGCCCCTCTCAAAGAGGAGGGAGGTGGCCAGCACGGATGCCGCAAAGAGCGGGACTGCCCACAGCAGAAAGTTGTGGTCCTTGCGGAGAAACGGGAGCGCTAGGAACAGGATGGCTATAGTTATTACGAGGAACTGGTTTCCGCCCCACGCGGACACGGACGAGGACACGAGGAGGCCCGCGGCTATCATCCTTGCCGCCGCCGTCCCCCTGTTGGAAGAGTACATCCCGCTTACGAACAAGTAC
>JAGWAX010000144.1:1543-3357 GCA_021296175.1 Nitrosopumilaceae archaeon
ATGGGGGATCTCACCAGTATCGGCAGCGACACAGAGTACAGCATGGCCGCAAACAGCCCCGCCGAGGTGCCGCGCATGACGCGCACCAGTGCAAAGATGGATATCGCGGTCAGCGCCCCGAATATGGTCGGGAACAGTATGGTATAGTCGTATACTGACATGCCGCCGCCGAACATCTGGTACGTGACTGCCGCGGCCATGTGCAGGGCCACCTGCGACGAGGCGGATACGTCCCTGCCTTCCGGGTACCAGCCCATGGTGTCGTGCCACTCATAGTAGGCTGGTATGCCGTTCTCCACCATGTAGAGCGTTGCCCTGTAGTTGAAGAACGGGTCAAACTCGTTGAGCTCGAATCCGTACTGGGCCGGCTGGGCCCTTATCAGGAACGCGACGGCGACTGCTGCGGCAAGTATGGCTATGACCATCAGGTGCCTGTACCGGAGCGTGCAGCCCCCTACGGATGCCAGCTCTGTGTTGCCGTTCAACGACTGACACGTTTACCGGTGCGAATATTACTTTTGTTATATGCGCAGGCGACGTAGCATGGTACCACTTTATACGATGCGTGATCAACACCATATATGGCGCGGGGCTACCCCATACACGACGTGCGGAGGCGGCTCATCACGGCGCTGGGGGGTGCGGATGCCAAGGGGGGCATGTCCGGTGTGGAGCTGGCCAGAGCCCTTGGGATGAGCCGCACCACCGTATCCAAGTACCTCCAGATGCTTGCAGCAGACGGCACCCTGGACCGGAGGGAGGTGGGCAACGTCACGCTGTGGTCGCTGCGCCCCGGGCAGGAGTCCTTTGCGTTTCCAGACGATTACTTTAGGGCCGCGTCCGCATACATGGAGTGCATCCGGAATGCGTCAGAGTCCGTGGCCGTGCAGGTGGTCCGCAACTGCATCAGGTCCGGGGCCTCTTCTGCGAGCCTGGTGCTCGACGTGGTGCTGCCCGCGTCAGACGCCATACGCGACATGTACGAGACGGGCAAGATCGGGGCGGCCGAGCAGAATTACCTGGGCGGCATAATCTCGCGCTCTCTGCATGAAATAGGAAGCCGCAACGCGGGCGTGCGCGCAAGCCGGGAGAAGGGAAGGAGCGCGCTTGTGATCGCGGCCGACTCGCGCAGCGGGCCCGTGTCGCACGCGGCCTGCTCGATATACCGCTCCCGCGGGTGGACCGTCTTTGAGCTCGGGGACATGTCGGCGGCCGCCGGCGTGCTGTTTGACCTTGACTTTGAGAGGCTGGCAGGCAAGGTGTGGAATCCCAAAGACGGGCCGCTCATAACGGTCGTGTTCTCCAGCACGGCCGAGGGGCTGAACTTTTTTGCAGACAGCATATACCCCGTGTCCAAACGATCACGGCGCATGCACCTGCTGCTGTGCGGCCGCGGGCTGGCCGAGCCCGTGTCCGGCATGAAGTCGTGCGACTACTACATAGACGGGGACGTGTCCAAGGTAATCCAGATATCTGACGCGATATCTGCAAGGTGACCGCGCCCAAATACAAGAAGCCGGCATCCGCGGTATGAATTCCGCGCCCCCGCTGTAATGCGGCCGGCGGTTGCTATGTGAGAACGAAGAAAGACCGGGTTCATCCCCGGGCAGGCAGAAAGAGCAGCCTCATGATATAGCAGTTGATTGTGGAGTGTCGCGGACAGTTACGACTAGCTAGAGGAGCTGCTTGGAGACTAATTGTGGGAGATGAGAAATGATAACCGCGAAGACACATAACACGATAAAAAAACACCCTTCTGTGCAGCGGCACCAACCCGGCGTATCTGACATGATCATGACGCTCGGCGTCATGGC
>JAGWAX010000044.1 GCA_021296175.1 Nitrosopumilaceae archaeon
CGCCGTGCGGGCCCTGCACGACATGTTCGGGCTTGGAAGGGCAGGCTGACCCTCCGGATGCGGCTTTCTGCCGACGTCCAAAATCATTTATGGGAACATGCATTGGTGCGGGTATTGAGGAGGTTCCTGTCAGCTGCCGCCGTCGCGGCCGCCGTTGTCGTCGTCATATCCGGCGCTCTGTATGCAGTCCCGATGGACGCGGCGGATCAGTTCGCAGACGCCAACACGCTCAAAAAGGTGCACTTTACAGAGACCCTCACGTCGTCGGCCGATCCCGGCATGCCTGACGCGGACTTGGTGTCTGGGCAGCAGCAGCAGAGGAGGAGGAGGAGGAAAGGCACATTGCGTTCGTCCTGTCGCCCAATCCCGGCACCATATACGACGGCTCCATGACCTTTGCGTCGAGCGCGCCGGTGGACGTGATGGTGCTCCATGCGATCACCTCAGAGGACGTCCAAGACGCCGCAGACTACGGGCTTCCGGTGTGGACTGTAGACGGGCAGACCCGGTACGCGGCCTCTGTCATTGGGACTGGCGCGGGCGCGGCCTCTGTCGAGTTCACCGGAGCGGCAGTCGCGCTGTACGGGAAGGATCGGTTTGCCGCCACCGTAAGCGTGGACGGCTGGGTGCGCGGCGAGCCCACCCCCGTGGTCATGCAGACCATCTCAGTCGAGATGCCGCCCGGCGATCCGCACCTGCCGCTCTCAAGGACCAACGTTCCCGCAGTCATACCGATGCACGAGGGCATGTACGAGGGCGACCCGCTGCTGTACATCATAACCGACGCGGGGGACGCCGACTACGCGGCGGAGGTCTCAGAGGCGCAGGGGTGGCGCGTGCAGCATTCCCCGGTTCTGGCCCTGCCGCCTGACTCCTCGCCCGCCGCCCCGCTGCCGGAGTCTGTCCTGCAGCAGGTCTACGTGTTTACAAACGGGATAAAGGGCGACGGGCTGTACGGGTACCAGCCCGAGGTCTTTTCGTCAACGCCTGCCGAGGCGGGGTACAGCGCGCTAAGCGAGGTCATAAAGGTGGCATGGAAGCCCGGACAGAACGAGATCACGCTTGAGAGCATCGACGACATACTCAGGGAGGAGGAGGCCGGACGCGTATCCTTTGGTGATGATGTGGTTATAGTAAACATGCCGCAGGTCAGGTGGCCGGGCGACGGGGGCAGCGGTACTGACGGCAGCAAATACCAGCGACACGACCAGATAGCAGTGCGTGGGGACGCCGACTTCTCGGACCAGATGCCGTACGGCGGTGGCCAGATAACCGAGATTGACACGGAGAACATGACCGTGACGTTCGTGGCCCACCGCGGATGGGGCCCAGACGGGCGCACCACGTACCACATAGTGACTGGCGCGACCCCGGAGCGCCCCGCCGGCATAATAGGAGTCGAGTCCGTACCTGCGTATGCGGGCTTGGTTGACCACGCCGCCGCCGCCGATCTCTACGTCTTTGAGAACGGCGTCACGGGCTCCGGCTCTCTGGGGTTCCAGGCCCCGATATTTGGAGCCGAACCGGGGTGGCAGAACGGCACCACGTACACGCCCCTGTGGCGGGTGCACACCGTGGAGTGGAACGATCCGGTTAACGCGACCGTGCTTGAGAACGTGGCCGACATAGAGTCGTTCCGGGACGAGGGAATGCTGACGGCGGGCCTCGCGCGGCCAACCAACAGCTACTATGTGATCAACGCGCCCCTCGTAGACCCGTTCCAGTGAACTCGTTGGCATGGATGCCGGCGCGTACCAGAATTTACTAAATGATCATCCACTGATCCGCGGGGGCGGCCGCTACGGATAAATTGCGACCGGCCCCTGCGTCACTACGTGGCAGGCAAGCTGTTCATAGTCGGCGTCGGGCCGGGACACCATGACCACATGACGTTTCGCGCAAAAGAGGCCATTGCCCAGAGCGACACCATCGTCGGATACGAGACGTACGTCAACTTGGTCAAGGGCCTCATCGACGGCAAGACCGTATACCGGTACGCCATGACGCAGGAGGTCGAGCGGGCCCAGCAGTGCATCGACCTTGCAAGGTCCGGCAAGACCGTGTCACTCGTGTCAAGCGGCGACCCCGGGATATACGGGATGGCGGGCCTCATATACGAGACGCTTGCCGAGTCGGGCTGGAACCCCTCGGCCAAGGACGGGGCGGCCGACCCCGAGGTGGAGATTGTACCGGGGATATCCGCGCTGAACTCCTGCGCGTCGATAGTGGGCTCGCCCCTCATGACGGACTTTGCCGTGGTCAGCATGTCGGACCTGCTGGTCCCGTGGGAGATCATAGTAAAGCGGGTAGAGGCCGCGGCCATGGGCGACTTTGTCATCGTGATATATAATCCGGCAAGCAAGCGGCGCATACACCAGCTGCAGGACACGCGCGAGATACTGCTGCGGCACCGCAAGCCGGAGACGCCCGTCGCCATAATAAAGGGCGCGTTCAGGGATTCTGAGACGGTGGTGCTGACGGACCTTCAGAGCCTTCCGGACCACGCCGACAAGCTTGGCATGATAAGCACGGTCATAGTGGGAAACTCTTCTACGTATACGTACGGCGACCTGATGATAAACCCCCGCGGCTATACGTCAAAGTACAGGCTTGGCGCGGCGTCGTGAGCGACTCGAGCATCGGCGCACCGACCGCAGCGGCAGACAGGCCTCGGCATCCGCGTCGCGCATCACTGGGAGCTGTTTTTGATGGCCTCTGTCGTCTCGTCTGACAGCGTAAGCCTGTCCCTTATTGGGGCCACGATTCTTGCAAGCTCGCTGCCTATGGCGCGCTTTAGGTCGGCCGGATGCAGGCTGCGGGAGCCGAACGCCGACTCTAGCGACTCGTAGCTGTCGTACGAGACGTTTCCGCCGAACTTTTCCGGACGCTCAATCGTAACGGCCCTGTCCGCGTCATGAAACACGATGCTCTTTGCGATTGCCAGCACCGGGTTGTTCTCTATATCGCCCTCCTCGCACCACGCCTTTTTGATCTTTTTTTGTATCTGCTCGTCCGTATCATGCATGAAGACGCTAGAGTCAGGATCCGACTTGCTCATCTTGGCGCCCGCCTGCGGCCCATCTGGGGCAGCGACGCTACTACTGCCGCCGCCGCCGGCAGGCCTTGAGAGCCCCGGCAGCAGCCCGTGGTGGACGGCGGCGGGTACCTTCCATCCCATCTTTGGAAATATTTCCCTTACCAGCATGTGTATCCTGCGCTGGTCCATCCCCGCGTGCGCGATGTCCACGTCAAGGGAGTGAATGTCAACTGCCTGCATGGGCGGGTATAGGAGCCTTGCCAGGCCCATGTTCTTCTCGTCCTCTGAGCGCCCCATTATGGTAAGGGCCCTCTTGGTGCGCTCAAGGGACATGTGCTTTGTGAACGCGACCAGCTCCTGCCAGTATCCGGGCTTTTCGTTGTACAGGTCGGTTCCGAGCCTTATCTCGGCGTCGGGGCAGACCAGTCTGAACGCGTCCCGGTAGTATCTGGTAACCCTTGATACGGCGTCCCAGCTTCCGCCCAGCTTGTCGTTTATTACGGTGTGCCAGTCGGCCAGAAACACGGTGCACCTGACGCCGGCCCTTGCAAAGTCGTTTATCTTGTAGCCGACGCTCAGGAGGCTACCCAGATGCAGGAATCCTGATATCTCCAGGCCTATGTAGTGCCTCGGCGCGTCGTTCGTCTCAAGTATGGTCCTCAGGTCGTCCTCCGTTACGATCTCCTGGGTGGGCGGCGCGGCAATCAGCCTTATTCTCTCCTCAACATCCAACCAAGTTTGGCTGACGCCAGTAAACGTATAAAGCTACGCGCGGGACCGCCCCCGGTTCGGCAGGCCGGCCCTAACGTGGCCCGTCGTGGCCGCTGACCTGTCCGCACCGGCCGGCCGCCCCTCACGCGCGTTAGGCGCCCATGGTTGTGGCGCGGCCGCAACAACAGCTTCTCTGCAGGCGCGCCATCGTGCGCGCTAGCCAAGCTCCTTTCTTGGTCTTGTGCTCAGGTACAGGGCGTGCGCGCTTATGATAAACCCTGCAAGGAATATCTTTGTCGCGAAGACCAGGTTCCAGGGCCTGTCCGGATCCGGATAGGCCACTGACAGGCGGTCTATGTCGGGAACCGCGCCGTCCACCACCCCGGCCGCTATCTGGGCGTTGAGGACGGTAAAGTTGTACAGGACCTCGTACAGCGTGATGATGGCAAACCCGACTAGCATAAGCTGCAGCAGGGCCATTCTGGTTCCGGTGATCTTGTCCCCTGCGGTCTTCTTCCATCCTATCCTGGAGACGCAGTACCAGCCCACCACGGCAGAGAAGAATAGCCACGTGGATACCCTTGCAAAGTTCTCAAACGGAATGGCGGTGTTGTGTACGGCCTCTCCCATGACGTAGGTGCCGTTCTCGAGCCATTCGATGGTGGTTGCATATACCCCGTATGCGGTCCCCGTCGCCATGACGGCCGCGCACAGGTAAAAGACGTACAGATACACCCTGTATGCCGCGTCAGTTTCCTGCAAGTGGCCAGACTCCATATGCCGCGTCTGGATCTTGAAATATAAGAACTCTTGCCGCTTGGCCGGGGCCCATTGTGCGGAAATTAGCTCGCCTGGGCCCGGGTGTATATGGCCGTGGGCATACAGGTCGTATACGAGCGCCGTGATCCCCGCCGCTATCGGCCCGACCTCCGTCGCGACCGCCACCGTGCTGCCAAAGACGCCGAGAAGATAATGCTCGGAACGTTCAGACTACGACACGCGGCGGCCCCACCCCTCGATCGGTACATGCCGTCGGCCGAGTTTGCAACCAAGCGGAGGGATGAGCATAGATGACCAGCAGTGTTTCTTTTTTCATGCTAAAAGTAGCCTCAATTCACGGGATCCAGTCCATGTTGTTGAATGCATGATAAAGCCCCTTGACGTGGTTTACGTAGTCAGCGAGCCAAATAATAGAGCATTTTCACACCGGAACCTCTTCCCCCTGCAGCATTACGTTGATGGATTCCTGCATCTCTTCCACGCTCTCGACGGGCGCGGGATGGATAAGAAGGGGGGGAGGATGGAGGATTGGACGGTTACCCTCTCCTGAGGGGATTATAGTCAGGTAAACTAACAATCCCCGGTATGTCAGATACGCGATTTATACGCCCCATGTTTGCAGTACACCGTAATGAACGCGATAGGCGACGCGCTAGGAGAACTGTGCAAGATCATACTGCCTATACGGCCAGAGTCGTATCGCGGGGACCCAGAGTCCGCGGTTGCCGTCTGCACCCTGTCTGACATTACACTGCTTGACGATCTAGCCTCCGATCCCGGCGTACTCAGACGAGTCAACATAGTGGGCCGCCTCTTGTCAGAGAACAGGGGCATTGATGCTATGCTGGGATATCTGCACGACAATCCTCGCGTGCGCACGGTGATAGTATGCGGTACCGACGGGGCGGGACACCGCGCGGGGCACTCCCTGCTCATGCTTCACAGGTACGGCGTTGATCATAACAGCGGCTACGGCAGCAGCGCAGCAAATCGGATAGCGCGCTCGCGCAGCCCCGAGCCGTATATTACTGCCAGCCCCGATCAGATTGGACACTTTCGTCGCGACACATCCATAGTCGACATGACGGGCACCTCAGACCGCACAGGGATACTGGGATGCATAGAGCGGTATTGCGCGTAAACATCCGCACGGCCCGCGCCCGCAGCCTAGTACCCGTCCCTCTGCCTGTCCCTGTTGATCTCGTTTTTGCGCCTGTACTCTGCCAGTATGTCATCCGGCGTCAATTCAAGTTCTAGCGACGCCTGTATTACAAAGTGCCATATGTCTATCAGCTCCTCCCTTGCCTCTGTCCTGTCAAACTCAGTCGGTGTCTTCCACCACTTCCAGTTGGTGGTGCGCTGCAGCTCCACTGCCTCATGCATGATCGCGGTGCAGAGGGCCGACACCCTGTCTTCCGTGCCCTCCGGGTACCTGCCATGCCTCATCATTGAGGCCAGCCCCCTCTGCAGCTCGAATATCTCCTCCAAGCGGTCCGCCGCCGCTGGAGCGTCAGGCTCGGTCCGCCGCCCGTCTCCGTTCTTATGCGACATGTGGTTCACCATACCGCGCCGTCACCGCCTTCATCACCGTCGCAATCATAATCCTCAATGCGGAAACGAGCTTGTATACTTGTCTGCGCGCCCCATTATCACGGCCTTTCTGCCTGCCCCAAGGAGCCCGTCCAGCCCGTACTTTTCTACTGCAAACGACCCCATGACGTTTCCAAAAATCATGGCGCGCTTGAGATCCCGCACCCGTATCACGTTGCTGTCCAAGCTTGCCAGATATCCCATCATGGCGCCCGCAAAGGCGTCCCCTGCCCCGGTGGGGTCCACCACCTTTTCGAGCAGATATCCCGGCGCGGCAACCACTTTTTGCTTGTAGAACATGAGCGCGCCGTGCTCTCCCTTTTTTATAACCAAGAACGGGACGCCGCTCTCACTCCGGATCTTTTTTGCGCACCGTGCCAGGTTGTCCTCTCCCGCAAGCAGCCTGGCCTCCGAGTCGTTCATTATGGCCGCGTTCGTCCGCTTCATCAGCTTTATGACCGAGCTGCGCTTTGTCTTTATCCAAAAGTCAATCGTGTCGCACATGGAGAACCTCGCACGTCCAAACTTTTCAAGCAGCGCCAGATTCTGATCCGGATCATTGTTTGCAAGGTACACGTACCGCGACGAGGCATACGTGCCGGGAAGCGTGGGCCTGAACCCGTCAAGCACGTTAAGCTCGGTCTTTATCGTGGTTCTGATGCTGAGCATCCTGTCGTATTTTCCGTCATACCTGAACGTCTTGCCGGGCTTGGTGACCAGCCCGTCAAGCACCGCGTGCCTGCCCAGAGTGCGGCGGTCCCTCTCTGGCAGGTCGGTTCCCACCACGGCGACGAGTCCCGTCTTTGCAAAACGGCTTGCCGATATGGCGGCATATGACGCGGCTCCCCCCAGGACATTTTTGAGGGTCCTTTTCGGCGTCCTTATGGTGTCAAGGGCCACTGAACCGAAGACGGTCAGCATGAATGCGCGCTAGCTCTGATGTATAAAACCGCTTGCCTGCTCGTCGGTCGGATAGTACTCAAACGGGATCCCGATGGAGGCAAACAGCATGTCGTACTCCGTACTGCCCGAAATCCTGATTGTCGACGCGTCGTCGCTGCCACTGTCCCCGCTAGGCGTGTGGTACGTGCCGCTGACAGTCGTCCCGTCAAGCGGGGTCAGCGTAAACGGCGCCAAGACGCCCTGGCCCACGGCCCTGCCGTCTGACTCTATCACAAACTCGGTCTGGCCCGCCGTCAAGACAAGCAGCGACGGGTTCTCAAACTCAAGCTCGATGTAATAGTCAGAGCCGTCCCCGTCCGTGCTGAGCAGCTCGTTGTGAGTCATGTTGACCGATATGTGGGACGCCGACGCGTACTGCGCGTATCCGAATATCGCGACGCCGATGGCCACCAGCGCGATGATGCCAGCCTTTCTCGACGGCTCCATGATCTGTGTCTGCAAAGTTTCCTTTTAACCGCGCCGCGGGAAAAGTCTAATTTTTTTGATCAGGCAATCAACATAGTTACATTACGCATACTATATCTTGCCACGAGCATCAATGCCATATGGCGCGAGTCAGGCTTAGAATGGGCTCAAGCGAGGTAGAGATAGACTCGCGCGACTTTTACGTGGACAACGAGACCGTACGGGCCGTCATAGAGGATATGGCCCTGTGCATGCAGGAGGCACCAGCGGCAGGCCGGCCCCCGGCGCCACTTCCCGCCCCCCCACAGGCCGGGTCACCGGAGTATCTGGACGCCACGGGACTGCGCAACATCAGGGAGGCCGAGGCGCCTGAGCCGGAATTCTCGGATCACGCCACAGGCCCCGAGGCCGATGACACTGAAGAGGAGCCCCCCGCCGGCCCACACGCGCAACGCGCCCACTCCCGTGAGCAGGTCAGGGGCGGACTGCTGATGCTGCTTGATGCCGACGCCTTCTTTGACTATCCGCGCACCGTATCTGACATCGCCCAGCGTTTACGCGAATGCGGCTGGCATGCCGGCTCGCTTGCGGTCTCGGAGGTCATGACGGAGCTGGCGATCTGCAAAAGGGTCACCAAAAACTCCGTCAAGGGGGCTGCCAGCACGTACGTCTCCGCTGGAGTCCGCGCCGGTTGCTATGAAGCATGCGACGGCCCCGCCGCCACCACCACAATGGCGGCCCCCGCGTGACCTGCGCCGTCTCTCACCGTCCGCCGCGCTGCACGCCGTCTCCTGGAAAACCGCACGCCTGGCATTCGGGAAACGTTACGCCCTCCAGATGGTCAAAGTGCGCGTTGCAGTCGGCGCAGGTGTGGTGCATGTCATAGTATCCGTCCTCCTCCGGTTCGCCGACACTGTCCGTCTTTAGGTTCGTGCCCTTGCACTTTATGCAGTGGCAGCCGCAGTCGGCATCCATGCCGCGCTCTTGGGGCTGACGTATATTTACCATGTGTGCGGGGTGGTAATGATATCGAATGCCCACAAGCCGGCCCGCCAGTGAGGATCATCACGACGACGACGTCGAGGATGCCGAGGCCGTGGCCGGGCCCAGCGCGGACGTAAAAGAGGAAGAGGAGCGCGTAGTACCGCTGGAGATTGACGATCACTTCCGCCTGTTTGGCAAGGAGCCGTGGGAGGTAGAGTACGGTGAAAAGTGCCCCGAGTGCCAAAGCCGGATCGACGAGTACGGCTTCTGCTCGTGTGGTTCTAACGGCGGCTGAACCTTCTTCTCGTGGTGAATACGGCAGCAGCAGCTATAGCCGCCAGTCCCGCGACTGCTGCGGCAACAGTCCAGGTTCCGTCATCCGGGGACTCCGCGCCCCCCGATTGCTGCGCTTGCATCTGTTGCTGCATCTGTTGCTGCATCTGTTGCTGCATCTGTTGCTGCATCTGTTGCTGCATCTGTTGCAGTATGTGCTGCGCCGGTGCGCCCGATATACTCACTAGGCCCCCCGTCTCCAGATTTGCCGCGATTGATGTGTGCGTGCCGTTTGGGCGCTTTTGGTGGATTATCTTTTTGCCGTCAAGCGAGACCGTAAACGGCTCGCCCATCAGCTCCGTAGGGATCGCCACATCCAGAAACTGGCGGCCCGTCCCGCCCGCCCAGAGCAAGATCTCTCCTTTTGGGGCGTCAAATGAGAATTCGCCCGCCTCCGAGCTTGACGCGATCCCGACTTGGAATGCCGCATAGCCTGCAATCTCGGCAGTCTCGGCCCTGCTTGAGATCTCCTTTGCATAATACAGGGTCATGCTGCACCCGTGGCAGGCAATCTTGTCCTTGTCCCCCAGTTCCACGATCCTGTTGTTTATAAATACCATTGACGCGTCATCCGGCAGCACAAAGACCGTGGTGTGCGGGTAGGCATACTTCAGGGCGTATACGCCGTCTGCTAGGCTGATCGCGCCAGTAAGGTTGTATTCCGCTACCGCCGGCCGGGTGTCCATTGCGCGTATTACGGCCACCGGTCCGTTCCTGCTTTCGGATGGTAGCGCCAGTACGGGCTGGTTCTCCCGACCGACGTCATCCAGGCTTGTCACGCGTATGGTGGTTTCGTAGACGCCCTCTGCGTCCACCAACGGCAGCAGTACCGGCCCGTCTGTAGGGTCAAGCGTGTGCATGACGCGCATGCCCAGCCCGTCATCGCCGGTTCCAAGCGTAATCTCGATAGAGTCCTGACTTGCCTCGGCTGGCATGCTGCCGTCCTCCTCTTTCTGGGCTGCCGCCATGTTCTGATATGCAGAGGCGCTCACCGCGCCACCGTCCGTATAAAGACCGTCTGCGGCCAGCAGCAGCAGAGACGGAAGCAGTAGCAACAGCAGCAGAGACGGCTGCGATAACAGGTGTAGCGGTATCCTGACGTGCTTCGTCATGCCTCGATGACCACTCGCGTCATTCTGGCTTCGTCTTCCTGCTTGGGGCAGTCGCCGGCGTCCCTTGGGAGCGCCACTATTTTATCTGCCACGTCCATCCCCTCTGTGACCTCGCCGAACACTGTATACTGCCTGTCAAGAAACGTGCTGTCGGCGACTACTATAAAGAACTGCGACCCCGCGCTGTCGGGGTCCTGCGACCTTGCCATTGATACGATCCCCCTCCGGTGCGAGCGTGAGCTGAACTCCGCCTTTATGTTGTGTCCGGGGCCGCCCATGCCCCACGAGCCCTTGTTGGGCGTCTTCGTGTTGGGATCCCCCCCCTGCATCATGAACCCCGGTATGACCCTGTGAAACAGCGTCCCGTCGTAAAACCCGCTCCTTGCAAGGCCCTCAAAATTCCTGACATGCTCGGGCGCAAGCTCCGGCAGCAGCCTGAATTTAATTACACCGAACCCTGTCTCTATTTTTGCAGTAGACACGCGTTGCTTGCATGCCGTATCCTAATAACCCTTTGGCAGAACCTCGCGTTACTGGTTAGGTTGAGCACAAGGTCAAACTTTCTAGATCATCAGATCTATATCGTACCCAGCACATACAGGCGTAATGTCAAA
>JAGWAX010000145.1 GCA_021296175.1 Nitrosopumilaceae archaeon
TTTTGGCCCTGCGCCGATCACGTATCGTTCCATCTGAACGTCGACTTTTGCGCGATGTGATTGCCACATATGGTTAACACCCGAGCGTATTTGCTGCGAATTTCCTGTCGAGCTTCCGTTCCGTGCCTAGGTTGGCAAGGATAAGATTTATAGCTACCGCTGGGCAAGCCGACTTGCGTTGCGAGGAGTCCCGTCAGCGTCTCTGGCGGGCCTTTCTCATCTTGGACAGCTTGCAGTCGTATAGCTCCTGCTTGCGTGACTCGTACGGCGTCCGGGTCGACAGCATGTGCCACATTATGGTGATCATCTTGTGGGCCACCACAACTACTGCGGGTCCGTGCCTTCCGGCGTGTCTTCTGCGGGCCGACTCGTATATCGCGGCCATCTTGGGATCATGGTGAGCCGCGGTGTTGGCGGCCTCGCACATTATCCAGTTGACAAGCTTGCTTCGATCCCGCTTCTTGATGTAGTTCATCTTGCCGCTTTCACTGGACTGCTTGATGTGCGGGCACAGTCCAGCCCAGGATACTATCTTCTTCGGGTTTTGAAATCTTTCAATCCCGTCAATCTCCGCGGCCAGGAGCAGCGCCGAATAGATTCCTATTCCGGTCATGCTTGCCAGCAGCCTTGCATCCTCGTCTGCGGCGGCCTCTGCCTCCAGACGCCTCTCAATCTCGGCAATCTCGTTTGTCAGGTATGTGATCTCCCTTGCGGACTGCCGGAGCACGAACGTGTCGTGCTCGGTGCTCAAAACCAAGGTCTTTAGCCACTTCAGCGACTTGGCGGCGTACATCCTCTGGACTGTTGCCCTTACGCCGTGCGCGTCTAAAAGTCCGTGCACCCTGTTTATCACCCTCGTCCTGTTCCCTGGTCAGTCTGATTCTCTGCCGTATCACGCATCTGAGCCCGCGGACGCCTGCCGGCGGCACGTGGCATTCTGGTATCATGTTCATCCTGAGTATCTGGGCTATCTTTTCTGAGTCCACCTTGTCCGTCTTCTTTGCCGTCTTGGCAATCAGCGGCATCTGTGACGCGCTGGCCAGCTTGATCTCGATGCCTGCCGCCTCAAACGCCCTTATGGTGGTAACCCACATGTTGGCCGTGGTCTCGCATGCCGCGCGGCATGTTCCCCTCTTGAGATACCGGCGTGCCATCTTTTGGGCAAACTCGCCTGCATCCTGCGGCGTGTTGAGGTACTCGCCCCGTTCCACGACGGTTCCCTTTCCGTTCACTATGCAGTAGACACACTTCTTCTTTCCAATGTCGATTCCTATGCTTGCGTTCATCCTTTCTTCTCACCTCCTTGCGGATGTTTTGGCGGTTCGGAAGCTGCACACACCTATGAGGGCGCGAAGCCCACCTAAACAGCAGCTCGTATTGCCCCATTCACTCAGTAGGGCGCGTGGCCCACGCGTACGTAGGGGTCGAACCATCACAGCAGCTACGGCGAGGGTGTGTCCCTTGAAAATTCGTGCCTGCCGGCCTGCATTTTCAGATTTCACAGGCAGGCGACCTGAGTCCATACGCGCGCACCGCTTGAAAACTCTTATACTCACACGCCAAATATGACGCGCATGGAGGTCTTTGACGGCAAAAAGGCGGCGCAGGAGTACATGTCAAAGCACACGCTGGCCTTTTCCACCCCCGAGCTCACGCTCACGAGGTTCGCCTTCTGGCTGGGGGACACCGTGCCGGACCCAAAGGGTCAGAAACCCGACGGCGTGCCAAGGATGCTGACGTTCATGACAGAGCAAGACTATGCCCCCGTCATGATAGACGACGACAAGTACGAGCCGTCCGGGGCGGTCCTGAGCAGCGCCACGTACGGCAACACCTACGGCAGGGAGGAGGCGCCAAAGGAAGACGCCAAGGGCAGGTTCTGCTTTGAGTGCGGCGGCGGCATATCACAGACTGCAAAGTTCTGCCCGGACTGCGGCACCACGCAGTAAGTTTTGTTGTAAAATTGCAATAACCAGACCCGCGTGCAGCCGGTCAGGGACGGTTGCGGATCATACCCTTGCCCCGCACCCGGTGCAGAACTTTGCGTTGGGCCGCAGCGCGGCCCCGCACGAGGCGCATGCACCAGAAGGAGGAGGAGGAGCGGCGCCCGCACTCGGCTGCATGGTGCCTGCCTGCTGCCGGGGCACGAGCGAGGGGTCCGGCGACGGCAGCGTGCCCACGTCTCCAAACGCCTCGTTTGCAGAGACGATTCCGGGTGGGGCCCCCACCGGGTTCTGGGCAGTCCCGCTTCTCGGGGGCATCATTCCGGGGTTTCCAACTCCGGGCATCATTCCGGGGCTCCCCATGCCGGGCATCAGCCCCGGCGACTGCGTGGCCCCCGACCCGGTGTTCACCGATTTTCTAATCTCAAACAGCACCTTTATTGCAAGAAATTCCAGCGCAGAGTACGCGACCACATAGTCCCCGAGCCTCTGAAAGAACTCCTTGTCGCTGATCTGGCCCTTTTTGTACATGTTGTTGGTGTCAAGAAACGACTCGTAATACCCCTGGGACTCGTCAAAGAGGCTGTTGAGCTTTTCAAACAGCATGTTGAGCGTGTCCACTTCGCCAAACGACATGGCCATGCTCCGGCGCGGACTGTATTAATTACTTTAGGATCAGCAGCGGCGCGCGTCACGCAAGCACTTCGTCTATCATGCCCTGGTAGGATTCCTTGGATGCGGCTCCGATCTGCTGCTTCACCACCTCGCCCTTGTTGAAGAGGAACAGGGTGGGGATGCTGTACACCTGATACTTGGAGGCCAGCTCGCTGGCCTCGTCTATGTTGACCTTGACGAACTTGACCCTTCCGTCATAATCGCCTGCCAGCTCCTCTACCACGGGGCCGACCATGCGGCACGGGCCGCACCATTCTGCCCAAAAGTCCACGAATACGGGAACCTCAGAGTTGATTACCTCCGACTCCCAAGCCTGCGCATCCTTGATTGGTATGGTGCCCATGCAACCTCCCACAGCATTACTACCTAAAAACCTTGACAGTTCGGACCGCAGAACCGGGGGGCGCCCACGTCCGAGAAGAAAGATGATCACAAGAATACCGTAGTTAGTTGCACAACTCCCGCGTCCTACATGCTCGTACACCTATGGTTGCATGCGCGCACCCCATTCCTACGTCATTGCCACTGCCTCCCTTTGAACTCTCAGAAGCTTGTTGTAGAGGTCCACCTTGAGCGCCATCTCCTGCACGATGTACTTCCAGCGTACCGCGCGCA
>JAGWAX010000146.1:0-1753 GCA_021296175.1 Nitrosopumilaceae archaeon
AAACTTTTCAAAGTCGCAGGCCAGCATGTACCTTGGCATCTCCTTCTCTGACAGGCCCACGGCGTACTCTTCGGCCTGTTTCATGGCCTGGTTTAACGACCTGCCAGCGCTCTTGTGCTCCACGATGAGCATGCCGGGCCAAAACAAGTCTATGAAGCCGTGTCCGGCAAGCCTCTTGGCGTACCGCTCGAACACGGCCACGGACTTGCGGCTCCTGCCGAATACCTCGAAGAACTCGTTCCAGAACGTCTGGGACTCGCCGCTCTCGTACGTCTCGCCTCGCCACTGCTCGGCAAACCGGGCGGCCCTGGCGCGTACCCCAGCGTCACTCACGTTCCATACCTCCGTTTTGCGTCAGGCCGTATCGTGATGGAGCCGTACATGTCGTGCCATCCTGCCCGTGACGTTTGAGTGTAGCGCCGCCGCGCGTCGCAATACGCGAGCCTGCCACCGGCCCTTAAAGGCGCTCCGCTGTCATATGTCCGATATCCGGCGAGACGTGCGAGTCATGCGGCGCCAAAAACGCGGTGCAAAACAAGGACCGGACTGCATACCCGTATACGGGAAACGCTCGTGGTACCAGTGCTCGGAGTGCGGCAACGTGACTAACATGCAGGAGCACACGTGTGACGACGACAACTGCAAGGTGCATCACCCCGCATGACGGCGGTGTGTGTCATTCAAAGTAGTGCGTAGATCACCAAGACCCGGCTGTCTTGGCTGCTGCCCAGCGCGATCCTTCAGCATGCAAGCAGATGCAGGACGACACGGGTGCGGACCTGCAGACCAGGACCTGGCTGGGCCCGTAGATTTACAGTCCTCTGCCTGACGGCTCTGTAGCTGCAACTGCAAGACTCGAAACTGAGAATGAGGTCTTTGGCGTGACCAGTACGGCGTCCGCCTCGGGCATCACCGACGCGACACGAAATATAGCACTGTCTCCTGCATGCCTGGTCATCACCTTGGCGCCACCTGTCAATGGAACGGCCTCGAACACATGGGACAAATCCCTGCCGTTCATGGCAGCCGCCGCCACATTCATTGGAACCACTGCCACTTTTTCGGCCGCCACAACACTGACTTTTTTGAGCGTTACGGTATCACCTATTGCAGCGCCAAGGTTTTCGCGGCCTAGCTCATCGATTTTTACGATCCCCTTGTCCTCATCTGGCGTATAGAGCGGACGGCATTTTGCAACCGTGCGGTGTCTTCCCTTTATCTCGATTATGTCGCCGGTGGAGGCGCCAAGCATGTCCATCGAACCGTAGTCCATCCGGACAATGTTGTTTCCAATGTCCCTGGCGTACGCTTCTGAGATTTTTAGGGAGTTTTGGCCCATACAGGCAGTTACGCCACCCGTTTTTTATCTTTTTAGACAGCTCCGGCCTGCATGAACAGGTCGAAGGAACGGCCCGCTGCTCAAATCCTGCGCGGGTCCGGGAGGTTTGCCACATCGGGGGGCACCGCGTAATTCAGCCAGCACGGAGGCCGGCACACTGGTCGAATCCGTTGAAAAAACACCCCCTTTTATGGGAATGGTGCCACGCAGTGCATGATGCGCGAGTCCAGATGGGTCGGCAGGTCCGTTGCCCTCTGGAAGCTGGCAGACCTCGTGCAGACGTTCTTTTTGGACTGTAAATTTACTGAGATCGTGCGGTACGGCGATTCGCGTGTGTCCACGTGGCAGGAGGTGCGCGGCGATAAAACAGGTGTGCTGCGGACCATATTAGGAAGCCGCAAGTCCATGCACGTC
>JAGWAX010000146.1:1862-2326 GCA_021296175.1 Nitrosopumilaceae archaeon
GGCTGCAGAAACACGTACTGTTAGGCGTGAAGGAACTAGAGGGCTCGTCTGCAGATGCAGCCGCGTCGGACGCCGACTTTGTGCACGCGCCCATGCGTCATGCCGTGAGCGTAAGGCACGGCAGGCGCGTGGTGAGCGAGAGCCATGACATGGACTGTTGCAGGCGCACGGTAAGCCGGAAAAAGGGGAAGGGTGGGAAGTCCGCCGCCGGCAGAATACGAGAGGCGCCGGAAGCCGCCGCCGCGTAGGTCTGCCTTGCGCACATGCCGCACAAGGTGCGGCCGTCCTTCAGTTCGCGGCACCCATGTTTGTCATGGACGGTCTTGCCGCACTTGTCGCACCTGATCGTGGCGTCGCCGCCGAAGAACGCAGTGGATATGTTTTGACCGCATACGTAGCAATCGAATCCCATGCCGCCTTCTTGTGATGCATGTATGAAACGACGCCCATATGCGGAAGGAAAC
>JAGWAX010000045.1:0-314 GCA_021296175.1 Nitrosopumilaceae archaeon
GCAGGCCTCGTAATGGACGGCATCGCGCCGTATTATGACAAGCCGCTGACGTGCGGCGGGTACTCCGGGTACGGAGGGTCTGCCACCCGGCAGCGGTGCCAGGCCCACGTGCTGCGCGAGTCGGGCGCGCCTGCCAGGGAGCACGGAAAGACGTTCCCGGGCCTGCTGCGCTGCACGACTCCCTGGCGCGGCCGTGCCGCGATGCCAAGGACGCGCGGCGCGACCCGGGAGGCGGCCCCGCGGTGGGCACGGGGCCCATGGAGGCGGCCGCGGCCGCCCTTGCAACGCGGGTGGGGGGTGCGCCGCGGGCGGGG
>JAGWAX010000045.1:467-21034 GCA_021296175.1 Nitrosopumilaceae archaeon
ACATCATCCTGCATGCTGGCATGGAGGAAGGGGAACCTCAACGTGTCGGACATGCTGCTGAAGGCCTTGAAGGGAACCTAATCGGTAACCCGGCGTCGCATGATCTAGCTTATATGTCCCTCAAATTTTTTCTCTGCTAATGGCATCTGCCACTGTCGATCTTATTGACGTCGTACAGAAAATTCTAGATATTGATCCCAAGATGAGATTTGCAGCCATAGTCAACCTGCAGGGAGGGATACGGGAGGCCATAATGAAGACGGGAAAGACCAGCCTCAAATCGCAAAAGGAAGAGGAGCACTTCTGCCAGCAGGTGGCCCAGAGAAGAAAGATGCGAAAGGAGTTTGACCGGTCGCTCGGCAAGGTGGCGTATGTGCACGTTGAGCGTGAAAAGGTCTCCCAGATGGTCGTGTATACGGGCCGAAACACGATCTATTTCACAATTGAGCGCGACGTGCCCATTCAAAAGAAGATCCGGATCGTCGAAAAGGTGAAAAAGATTACGAGCACCATATGATTGCCGACGTTCTATTTTGGGTGTTTTCGCAAACTGACGGCGCGTCTGCCTTGGTGACTCCTGCCCTCCTTGACCGCCTTGGAAAGCGATATAATGAACAGCACCGGAGCATGCAGCAGCAGCATCATCATGAAGGTCTTGGTGGATGAGCACTCTGACGGATGGGAGGTAAAGCTCCGCGAGCGGGGATTCGAGGCGCAAAGCGTCAGGAAGCTCAGAAACGAAGGCATGGCCCTTCAGGCCGATTTCTCCGTACTGGACTATGCAAAGTCGCACAACATGGTGCTAGTGACAAGGGACAGGGAGAACATAGCGGGGTGCCGGGAGAACGGAATCCCGTGCGTGCCGCTGGACGGCGACGCGCTCTTCAGGCTTGACGTCTCCGAGCTTGGGCTCCTCGGTAAGTGACCTTGTGCGCAAACGCGCCCACCTGCGTCAGCGCCCCGTAGCCCCGCCTGCCTGCCCGTTCCCCGCGTCGTCCTGGTCCCTGAGCAGGTTTTTTCTGACCAAGATTGGGATCTTGTAGAGCGACGCCAGGGCTATCGCGTCCGACGCGCGGTAGTTTTTCAGGACGACGTCCTTTCTGCCCGTAAGGTACAGGTTTGCGCGCAGGACGCTGCCGCTCTGGTACACCTTGACCTTTACCAGCACGATCTCGTTCTCCTCGCAGATGTCCGATATCATGCTGTATACCGAGGGAATCTGGATCGGCGCCGCGTCGGCATCTGACATGCACACTATGTGCTTTGCCACCTCGCCTGAAAAGGCCCTGACGTGGAACTCTTTCCCGTCTTCCGAGCGCAGGACTGCCAGTCCCTCCATCCCGTAGGGGTCAAGAAACCCCACCGTCTCGATTCTGGCCGACTGGTAGTCCGGCTCCTGCTCCTCGGCAATGTCCACGACGCTACGGGGCGCTGCAGTGCTTATAAAGATACAAAGGGGCCGCGCGGCCGCCCCGCCCCCGGGGCACCCGTACACCTGGTGCCTGCCGCGAGCCCGCGCACCGGCCATGCGCATTTATTTAACGGCCCATCGCAGCTGATTGAACATGTCCTCAGAGCACCAGCGCTCCCTAAAGTACATCCGGGCAAAGCACGTCAGGGAATACATGCGCAAGGACTTTACCATAATGCGCGTATGGGACAGCACCCGGAGCGCGGCGCAGAGGATGAGCGACAACAACACCGACACCGTCATCGTAACTGACATCCGCGCGCGCCCGGTTGGCATAGTGACGGACGTGGACATACTTGAGAACGTCAGCAACCCGGGGGTGAACGTGGAGAAGACCACGCTTGAGCAGATAATGAGCTCGCCCCTGATCACCACCACCGAGAGGGCTACGCTTGCAGACGCCGCCGTCCAGATGAAAGACAAGGGCATCCACAAGCTTCCGGTAATATCTGACAACGCCGTGGTCGGGGTGATACGACAGACCTCGATATCCACCGCGATAAAGGAGGCAGTCGGCAGCCCCCCGCGCCTGCTGAGCCCGCCGGTCAGGGCGGTGCTCGGAAACCTGGGGTTCGTGCTCCAGTTTGCCGGCGTGCTGCTGTTCGTGCCCGCGATTGTGGCCACCGTCCTCGAGGACACCACGACTGCCACCGGCATCTACCTCAGCACGGTGCTGCTCCTGGCCACGGGCTTTGCCCTCAACTCTTACGGCGAAAAGGCCGGGCTCAACATGCGGCAGGCGTCGATACTGGTATTTGCAAGCCTGTTCCTCATGTCCCTGTTCGGCTCCATCCCGTACTTTTACGTCATGCCCGAGGACATGCCCCCCGAGGAGGCTTTTGCAAACTCGTTCTTCTCGAGCGCCGCGGGCTTTACCACGGGAGGTCTGTCGCTGTTCGACACGCCAGAGGACCTGGGGCACAGCTTTACCTTCTTCCGGAGCTATACGCAGCTCGTCGGCGGCATGAGTTTCATATATCTGGTAATTACCGCGTTCTACTCGGAGGCCCACCTAAAGTCCATGCGCGGCTTTATCACCGGAAGGGCGCTCCACCTCAAGGAGCTGTTCCTGTCGATTACCGTGATATTCATGCTCTACATCACGACGCTTGCCCTGCTGCTGTTCGTGCTAGGCAAGCGCGACTTGCTTGACAACTTTTCGCTGTCCATGAGCACCCTGGCGACTGGTGGGTTCCTCCCCTCCTCGACCATCCTCGACGACCTGATGTGGTACGACTATACGCTGCTGATGATAGCGATGATAATGGGGGCGCTCCCGTTTACGTTCCATTACAGCTTTGTAAGCAAGAGGTTTCGCGTCCGGAAGCTGGGCCGCGAGGTGGTGGCATACTTTGTGATACTTGGCGCCGGCGTCGCCATATTCGTCGCGATAAGCGGCACGGACTTTCTGCTTGCGACGTTCTACGCGGTCTCGGCCAGCACCACTGCAGGGCTGCAGCATGAGAGCATATCTGGACTCAACGGGGCCGCGTACGGAATACTGGTGGTGCTGATGTTCGCCGGCGGCTGCGGGTTCTCCACCGCGGGCGGCATGAAGATATTCCGGCTCATGGCCCTGCGCAACCTCGTGAGCTTTCTGCGCTCCTCGACCCGCAAGGCGATGGAGCCAGACGTCAAAAAGGAGGTGATAAGCACGCTGATCATAGTCGCGCTATTCCCGATAATCGCGGCGGTGGCCGGCGCCCACCTCGCGTCGGTTACGGGGGCCCCGTATACGGAATCATTTTTTGAGGCCAGCGGGGTGATTACCACCGGCGGGCTCTCGGCCGGGGTGATAGACTTTGAGACGGATCCGGCCACCAAGATGATGCTCGGCTTTCTCATGATATTCGGGCGCCTTGAGATAATTGCCATAATCTACATATTTCTGCCGAGGCTGGGGCCGTCGTAGCCCGCGCCCGCCCTTCCCTCCTCCTTGTGTGCGCCGGCCGCCGCCTATAGGACAGCACCGCCTGCGCCGGGGCTGCAAATCGCATGGAATTTAATCGAGATGCGCCTCCCTTGCCCATGGAAGGAGCGGGGGAGGCGCGCATAGGGAACGGTGGCCGCCGCGCGGCCGCCGGAACGCGCCTGGTCGCGGCCGGCTTTGTGATGATGGCCGCCCTGTTTCTCATATATGGCAGGTACCAGGATCCTGCCAGCCTTACGCCTGACGCAATACACGCGGTGCAGAGGCTTGCATACGGGTTCTATGTTGCCCTGCTGGCTTCGCTGGGGGCAGTCGCGTACGGGATATACCGTTATCACGCGTCAAAGGTGGAGGAGTGGCGCGCAGGAATGCGCGACCTGGGCTCCGTCATTGCAATGCACACGTGGAACAGGAGGTCCCGGAGGATATTTGCATCAGTCTTCGTCGGATACGGGCTGTTCTTCTCCCTGGCATCGGGCACACTGGTATACCAGCCGGGCATCAACTTTGCCACGCATTATGGCGCCGAGATACCATCCGGATTTGTCTCGCCGTGCTGCGACGCGCCGGGTTACATGCCAAAGATAATCGTATACGTGACTGAGACCGTGGGGCTGCAGGTGGTGCCCGTCAACATAGTGCTGCAGGTCGTGGTGTCGTATTTGGTGGGGCTCAACGCGTCGGTTGCGGCGGGGGCGTACTCTGTATCAAAGAAGCGCCGCGGGCTTGGGACCGTCGGGGCCGCCACCGGGCTTTTCGTCGCGTGCCCGACGTGCGCGGGCACGTTTCTGTCCCTGTTTGTGGGCACGGCAGGCGGCATTGCGGCGTCCGCGGCGCTTGTGCAGGTGCAGACCCTGCTGATAGCCGTGTGCATACCGGTACTGCTGGCCACGCCATACCTGATGGCAAGGCGCCTGAGGGACGAGGCCGGCGGGGGCCAGTGCAGGATCGATTGTGCGGACTGACCCCGCGGCGCGGCGTGCGCCGTGATCGACAGCAGTCCGGCCGGCCTCCCTGTCTCCCTCCGCCCTGCCCATACGGACCCCCCTCCCCCCCCCAAGCCCGCCCGGATCATACAGGCTTTAAAGCGCCTACAACGGACGCCTTGCAATGAGAATCACGTCGATGCCCGAGTCCGAGCTTGCGCGCACGCTGCTGCCAGTCGACACCCGGATAAGGGAGGCATACCTGAAGCAGATGTCCGCGCTGGTGGCCGAGACGCCGATAAAGGTGATGCTGGGCGACACCACGGTCACCGACCAGACCACGTTTGACGCGGGTGGCATCAAGACATACATGCAGAATATAATTGCGCGTCTGGGCCCGTCCTGGCATGCGCGCGAGGTGACCGAGACGCACGACGACGACGTCCGCCGCATATTTACAAAGCTTGAATCCGAGGCGCCCGGGTACGCGCTGTCCATACACCTGTCAGTCCAGTACAAGGCGCTGCTCTACTACAAACCGGACGCCAGGGTCGAGCAGATCCAAAGGGAGCTTGGAAGGATAGACGAGTCTGCCAGACGCGACAGGGAGTCGGTTGCGGACACGGGCGACAGAATAGCTGCGGAGCGGCTAAAGGACGCGGGGTGCGCGGAGCCTGACCCCGCGGAGCTCTTTGAGACCCTGTACCGCGACGAGTCACTTGCCGGAAGCATCGAGGCCGAAATAAGAAAGACAGTCGACGGCGCGGGACTTGCAGTGCATGCCGACAGGCGCGACTCCCTCTTTGCGGAGCTCGACTCGCTCCTGACCGAGGTGTACAGCACCACCGCCATAATGATAGACGATGCGCGGCTGGTTACTGGGGAGGACGGCTTTCTCTATACCGCCGACGTCGAGAAGGTCGCGGCGGCAACAGCGGCAGGTTCCGGCGCGGGGACTTCCAGGGACGGCCACTTTGATCCCGATGCCGTCACGGAGGATGCACGGGAGGCGCTCGCGTCCCGGCTCGGGGAGCTGGCAGGCGCCATTGACGGGTAAAACCGTCGTGCAGGTTGTATTAATCAAGGAACCGGAGTAGAGATGTCTCTCTCATGGGGGAGCTCCGATCCCCCGATATGCTTTTGCGATCTGACTATAGTATTTAATCATTTTGATCGCGGGGGGCGCAGCCTGTTTTTGCGTACTGCGCTCCTAATTATGTACATTTAAGCGGGTTTTGGCGCGTCGGGTGCCTTGATCCGGCCACAATTGCGGCGTGCCCGGCGGCAAATCTCCGGTTTCTGGCAGGTGGTTCCGCCCGCGGCGCATGCAGGGGGGGGCGGGGAGCGTGACTGCCGGCAGCACATAGTGGCGGGCCGCGGCCGAACCGTCCCGGAGAGTCCTCAAGGGGTTGCGCCAAGCGCCCCCCGAATGGAGGTAGCCCCGTCAGGGCCATGCCGCGATAACAACCCAAATAGCAGGGGCGTCGGGGACTGCCTGTGATGATCATACCGACGTACGCGGACGTGAAGAGGGCCGACTCGATGAGGGGCTCGCAGATCAAGAGGACCCCGCTGGTGCGCTCGCCGTCGTTTGCCAACATGTGCGGCTCTGACGTCTACCTCAAGGCGGAGTTCCGGCAGAAGACCGGCTCGTTTAAGATCCGCGGGGCATACCACAAGATGAGATCCCTCTCCCCCGGCGAAAAGGCAAAGGGCGTGGTGGCCGCCTCTGCGGGGAACCATGCCCAGGGAGTCGCTCTGGCCTCGTCGCTTGAGGGCGTCAAGTGCACTATAGTGATGCCAAAGAACGCGTCGCCGGCAAAGATTGCGGCAACCCGCGGATACGGGGCGGAGGTGGTGCTGGAGGGCTCAAACTACGACGAGTCGTTTGAGAGGGCCACGCGCATCGCGGGAGAGACCGGGGCTACCATGATACACGCCTTTGACGATCCGGACGTGATAGCGGCCCAGGGCGTGATAGGGCTCGAGATTCTCGACGAGCTGCCGGACGTCGAGGAGGTGTACGTCCCCGTGGGCGGGGGCGGCCTTGCCGCCGGCATGCTGATTGCCATAAAGGAGACCCATCCCCACGTGCGGGTGGTGGGCGTGCAGTCCGACTCGTTTCCTTCCATGCACCTCTCCGTGCGCAACTCGGCCAGGACGCCGGTCGCAGACGGGCCCCGGACCATCGCCGACGGCATCTCGGTCCGGATGCCCGGGGAGATCACGTTTGACGTGATCAGGCGCCTGATAGACGACGTGGTGCTCGTGGACGACACCGCGATCACAAAGACGATGTTCCTGCTGATGGAGCGCATGAAGTTCGTGGTGGAGCCTGCGGGGGCCGCGAGCCTGGCGTACGTGCTTGAGAACAAGCCCGCCCCCGGAAAGAAGATTGCCGTGGTATTGGCAGGGGGCAACGTGGACATGTACCTGCTGGGGCAGATTGTCGACAAGGGGCTTGCCGCCATGGGGAGGCTGCTGAAGATATCCGTGCTGCTTCCCGACAGGCCGGGCGCGTTCAAGGGGATCGTAGACGAGATTACCGCGGCAAACGCAAACATCGTAGAGGTGGTGCACGACAGGCTGAGCTCGGACATCAGTGCCGGCTCGGCCGGCGTCACGCTGAGCCTGGAGACGGAGGGCACGGAGCAGGCCAACAGGCTGATTGAGAGTCTCAGGGCAAAGCACGTCCAGTTCCGGCTGCTGACCTGACGCCGCCGGGATGCGCGGGCGGGATTCTAGAGCCCCCTTGACTGCAGCTCCTCGGACTCTTTGAGGACTGTATCATGCTGCGACTGCTTCATGTCCGCAAGGGCCCTGCGTACCGAGCCGTCGGTGACCGCGAGAATCATTGCAGCATACATACCCGCGTTCTTTGCCTTGTTGACGCCCACCGATACCACGGGCGCTCCTGCGGGCATCTCGGTTATGGAGAGCAGGGAGTCGAGGCCGCCGAATGCTGAGAGGCGGTACGTCTCGGCCCCCGTCTGGTTCTTGTTGTTGTATGCCATTATGGGCACCCCTATGACCGGTATCACGGTATGGGACGCGATCATGCCCGGCAGGTGGGCGGCCCCGCCGGCGCCGGCTATGATTGCCGCAAAGTTTGACGACTCGGCGTGCCTGGCGTACGTGGCAAGCCTGTCGGGGGTGCGGTGCGCCGAGACTATCTGATCCTCGTGCGGGATTCCAAGCGAGTCCAGTATGCGGGCCGCGTCCGCCATTACGGCCGCGTCAGAGCTGGACCCCATTATGATGCCTATCCGCGCCGCGCCTGCCATGCCGTTGGTGCGCGGCGAGGGTAATTAACGATAGCGTTGCGTCGTGCGACGTTCCCTGAAATGGGAGGGGAGTGGGAGGAGGGGGGGGAGAGTGGGGGCACCCCCACCACCACCACCACCACCACCACCACTATCATGCGCGTACGCAGGAGCGCTTCCCACACTGCACCATTAGATTGGTTTTTTTATTTGGAGTGTGGCGTGCCTGCATGGCCCAGGTGTTGGGAATAATCGGCGGCGGGCAGCTTGGCATGATGCTGGCAGAGGCCGCCTCGGCGATGCCCGACCGCATATCAAAGGTCGTGGTGCTTGATCCCACCGAGGGCTGCCCCGCATCCCTGGCCGGGGCCGAGCAGATCGTGGCCGACTTCAAGGACAGGGACGCCATAGTGGAGCTGTCAAGGCGCGCCGACGTAATAACGTACGAGATAGAGTCCGGCGACAGTGACGTGCTGGAGTCCGTCACAGACCGCGCCAAAATAGAACCCTCGCCGGCGACGCTCCGGGTCATACAGGACAAGCACGCGCAAAAGTCATTCCTCGCAGAGAACGGAATTCCGGTACCTGACTTTGTCGCCATCGACGCGCTGGACGGCCTCCGGGGGGCGCTGGAAGAGTTTGGATACCCCGCGCTGCTAAAGGCGCGCAGGGACGCGTACGACGGCAGGGGGAACTGCAAGATAGACTCTTCCGACGAGGTGCGCGACGCGTACGGGAGGTTCGAGGGCAGGCCCATGATGCTCGAGAGGTTCGTGCCGTTCGTCAAGGAGGTGTCCGTAATCGCCGCAAGGAGCACGCGCGGCGAGATCAGGACGTACCCGCTTGTGGAGAACATACACGAGGAGAACATCCTGCGGACGACCATAGCTCCGGCAAGGGTGCCCGACGACGTGGCGGCGCGCGCCCGGCACATAGCGGAGCGGACCATGGGGGTGCTGAAGGGCGCCGGCGTGTTTGGGATAGAGATGTTCGTCACCGGCAGCGGCGGCGTGATGATAAACGAGATCGCGCCCCGCGTCCACAATTCCGGCCACCATTCTCTGCAGTCAAGCGAGACGTCGCAGTTTGAGCAGCACCTGCGCGCCATTCTCGGCATGAGTCTCGGCGGTACCGCGCTGAGGACGAGCGCCGTCATGTACAACATACTGGGAATGCGGGGATACGAGGGGCCTTACCGCAGCCCCGACGTGCCGCAGGCCGACGGGCACACGTTTCTGAAGATGTATGGCAAAAAGACCTCCAAGCCCCTCCGCAAGCTGGGGCACCTGAACCTGACGGGCAGGGAGGGGCAGGGGGCAGAGCGCGTACTCGAGAGGCTCGAATCGATAAGGGCAATGGCCGTGGCGCTGCCCGCGCGCGACTCGCGGTAGGCTGCCAAGAGCCACGCCGGCCGCGTTGACTGCCCGCTTGACTATGCCCGCCGTCCTGACCCGGGCTCGTACCGCACGGCGGCGGCAACGGTTTATTAGAAGTTCTCTTGAAACCAACTCATGCTGACTGGAATAGCAATCGGCATCACGGGAATATCGATTGCGCTGCTTTTGGTATACGGGGCCGACGTGGCGGCAGTCCAGTCATCGGGCGACGCGGAACAGGGGTTCCTGCCGTTTGATGCAAAGGTGCGCGGGATGGCCCTGGGCGCACCCGCGCTGGTACTCCCGTTTATCGCGTTCGGAATGACCTGGAGGAGCCCCTCCGGCGTCCTGGGGGCCATGATAATCGTAACCGGCATACTGATAATGGCCGGAGGCGGGTTTGTCCTGGCCAACGCGGACATGGCCGAGGCAGAGGAGACCGGCAGGCCGGTGGTCATGGAGGGTGCAATGCTGCTTGGGGCGGGCGCCGTCCATATCGCGATGGGCTTCTTTGGCGTGTACCGCTCGCGCAGACGGCAGTGATGATGGCAGTTGGATGCCCAGCTTCCCGTCATATGCGCAAAGTGCCACAACGGCGCAAAAAAGACGTACAACTGCGACCATACAGACTATGCCGAATACTGCACGGAGTGCTATACGGAACTGCACTACTACCTTACAGAGTCCGGGCCGGGACAGGACGCGCAGGGGGCGAAACGCGACAGCGGCGACGCGCCCTGACTGCGGCGACGGCAGCGACAGGAGCGGCTTTCAAGGCCGCAGGGGCCTCAAGAGCTGCTGTGTTGGCGCAGGAATCAGGACAAGTACAGTCGCGGCAGCCAACAAGGGAGAATGCCGCATTCTGTTGCCCTAAATTTACATTATACATGGCGCAGCCACAAGCAGTTGAAGGCTGTCATACTGGCGGGGGGAAGGGGCAAGAGGATGAGGCCCGTTACGGACTACGTGCCAAAGCCGCTCGTGCCCGTCTGCAACGTGCCCATACTGGAGTGGCAGATAAGGCACCTCGCAAGGTTCGGCATACGGGACGTGATTGTCTGCACCGGATACAAGGCCGGGATGATACGTGACAGGATAGGCGCAAAGTCCTACGGCGCCAGAGTGGAGGTATCCGCAGAGGAGGCCCCCCTTGGGACCGGGGGCGCCATAAGGCGCGCCGCAGGCCACATAGGACGCGACGACTCTTTTGTGGTGATGAACGGGGACGTCATAACGGACATCGACATCGGGGCGCTCACGAAGGTCAGAAATTCGGTCGCCGCCATACCGCTGCGCACAAACTACGGGGTGATGCGGCTAGGTGATGGCGGCGACGCTGGTGACGGTGACGGTGATGGCGGCGGCGGCAACACAGGCGGCGCAGGCCCAGGCCATGATCCATACACGATTGCCCGGTTTGATGAGAAGCGCGACATGCTCGGCCTGTGGATGAACGCCGGCCTGTACCACCTGGGCCGCGAGGTGCTTGCCGAGCTTCCAGAGGTGGGCGATATTGAAAAGACGCTGTTTCCAAAATATGCCGAATCCGGCAGGCTGAGGGCCGTCGTATTCGGGGAGTCCGCAACCGTGGGCGATATGCCGGTCATGTGGCAGTCAGTGGACTCGATCAAGGATCTTGAGGCATGCGAGTCCATGCTGCGGGAACGCGGCCTCGGCACTGGGGCGGCAGGGCCGGGATGACGGACGCCGCGCCTCGGGCCTAGTCCTGACTGGGCTGTATTTCGGCCGCACTGCGGCTGCCTGCAGCCCTGGCGCGACTGGGCGGCTCAGTTGCCTGTCCGGTGCAGCGTGACCATCATGTATGCCACCTCGTCCACGAAGGACTCGTCGCTGCTGGCTGCCGCATACCTTGTGGCGTCGTCCCAAAAGCCGTTCCCCCTCTTGGGATCCTCCATGAGTTGACTGCTCATGGCACGGACTGGCCGGGGGGATTGATAACATGCCGCCTCAACCATATCAAACCTATTGCTCAAATTTTTGAACGCTAAACGCGCCCCCAGTGATCTTGTCTGCGCGTGGGGGCTCTGGAAGGGTGGGGGGGGGCGCCGGCGGGAGGGTATCATGCAGCAACATACGAAAAACCGATCCATTACCCGCGCGTACGCTCCTCATCCATCGGTAGTAGGCCACCAGCATCGTCCCGATCCTGGGCAGGCACGCCTTTCGTGCGGTAGATCCTGCCAGACTCAACAATGCTTAACATGTGGCTATACTGTATTGCTTTATTGAAAGGCCGGGCAATAATCAATACCATGCCTCGCACCTCCTGCCGGCTCCCTGTGCGCGGACTGCCGGTCATCTTCGCGGCGGTTCTGATCACGGCCGGCCTCTTGTTTGCCGCCGCCGATCAGGCGACTGACGCCCAGCAGCAGGTGGAGACGAGAAAGATCGGCATACTGCTCAACCACAACAGCAAGGCCATCACCGATCTTGCAGCCAAGACGTACGACCTTGCGGTGAGCACTTTAACAAGCGGCTGATGGACGAGAACAGGGGGTGGCAGCTTGAGGCCGAGGTAGAGGTCGTCCAAGGCGCCGAGGGCGCAGTTGTGGCGCTTGAAAGGTTCAACAACGCTGGCATAACTGCAGTGGCCGGGATCATACCGGACAGCAGCCTCACCGCCGCGGACCGTGCCATACACGACAATAACATGGTTGTAGTCGCCTACCTCACAGGCTTCAAAGAGAACGCCAAGCCGGACAACGTCTACCGCGTAGGCACAAACTACGAGCACCTGTCGGAGGCATTTGTCGAGATAATGAACGAGGACGGCAAGAACGAGGTCATGACACTGTTCATCAATTCCCCCGTCAGCAGGGTCTTAAACTCTTCAATATATGATCTGGCGGGCGCCAAGAGCGACATGACCGTCCTGGGATCGATAAAGTTCACCCCCGGCGCGATCAGCGATGCCGAGGGGGACAGCATAAGGGACAGCGTGGCAAGACTGATTGCCAGCGCGCAGGACACGTCGGAGATCGGGATCTTCTTCAGCGGGATCAGCAGCAGCCTGCCGGTGCTGCAGGCGGTGGCGGAACTTGATACGGGACCCGGTTCACCCATACGCGATGTGACCATCTACGGCTTTGACTCGTTCCGTCCGACCATCGAGACTGATGCAGGCACGTTCGAGTTTCTGCAGAGGACGGGCGGCTTTCACGGGGTCCCGTCAGGAGGGCATGAGAACGAGGAGAGCATACGCATCGACAGCATACTCGGACGCAGCATAACCGTCGTCACATACGACTCGTACACGTCACTGTACATACTGGGACTGGCAGTAGACCTGGCCGGCACCGCCGCGGACGCGGATGCCGTAAAGGCCAAGATGCACGAGGCCGCGGCGAGCTATACGCCCATAGCCGCGCGGGGGCTGCCCACGGACCTTGACGCGAACGGCGACGTCGTAGAGAGGGATCTGCACATATCGTCAATCCAGCACGGCCAGTTTGAGTTTACAAGAAAGTACGACCCCGACGCATTCCACCGCATAAACCAGACCATTGATTTCTAGGAGCCGGAGAGGCGGACGATCGGCGCGATCGTGTCCGAGACCGGAAGCATATCCGGGTGGCTCGGTAGGGCGGCAAGCGAGGCCATAAGCCGGGCCGTGGCCGACTACAACAAGGAGCAGTTCAGGAAGGCCACGATAGACGACCCCGGCTGGAGAATCGAGTTGATCAAGCGTGACGACGGAACGGATCCGTCAAAGGCGCGCGAGCACGCGGACAGGTTCGGCAAGGCGCGCGGACTGAACATCATAATCGGGCCCGCGTTCAGCGGGGCCGTTGGGGCCATGCAGGACTACACGAACATCCCGATCCTAAGCTATGGATCCACGTCCCCCCTGTACAGCATCCCGGACGACAACATATTCCGGATGCCGCCCGATGACACGGGCGCCGTGCAGCAGTACGTCGACATCCTCCGGGAGGACGGGATCCGGAACGCGATCATCATATACCGTGACGACCCGTGGGGCCAGAAGATTGACGAGGCGCTCAGGGACGAGATAGGCTCGGTTCGGGGTGTCGCCCTGCCTGACAGCATCAAGTATCCCACCTCCGAGACAAGCTACGGGGCGGTAACTGACAGGCTGGCGGCCGCGCTCGGCGGCGTCACGGACAGGGCGAACACGGCGGTCCTGCTGTACGGGTTTGACGAGATCGTCGACATACTCCAGGCCGCAAGCGAGAACCCGCAGCTCCAGCAGGACAGGTGGTACGGTTATGGAAACCTTCCAGCACTGCTCGACGATGCGAACAGGGCCGCGTGGCTTGAGAGGGTGGGATATACAACCATGTCCGTCGTGCACGTGCCAAACGAGATCAGCAGGCACGTCGACTCCGAGGTCGAGGGCGCCAACATCTACTCGTACCATGCATATGATGCGGTCATGCTTGCCGCGGATCTCATAAACAACGCGCAGGCGCACTCGCACACCCCCCTTACCGTGGCACAGCTGGCAGAAGGGATCGAGCAGGGCAGGCAGGGCCCCAACGCGCTGGGAGTGCCGCTGGTCTTCAACGCCAACGGGGACCTGGACCCCGACTATGTCTATTACAACATAGAGACCGTGTCCGGCGGCGAGTTCGTGATAGACAGCGTCTCTGCCCCCGCAAAGCCCGCCCGGGTGTGCAGGCAGTTTTGCGCCACCATCGCCGCCGCCCACGCAGACCGGCGTCGGGGGCGCACACGGCGGCGCGCGGAGTGCCGGAGCCTCGGCGCGAAGGTACCCCTTGAGGCATGGCCGCCGCATCACATGCTAAATATTACAAGGTGGGTGGATGCCATGGCATGAGACTGTCGTGCAGCCTCGGCTCGCTGCTGTCCATAAATGAGATCCTGTCGTGCGCCAAGACCCTGTCGGAAACCGACGTTGACACGATCTGGGTGCCGGAGACGTGGGGCATGGAGTCCTTTGCGATGCTGGGCGCGGTGTCCGCAGTCGCGCCGTCGCCGCGCATAGGCTCGTCCATAGTCAACGTGTATTCGCGCAGTCCTGCCGCGATCGCAATGGGGGCCACCACCGTCGACACCCTCTCCGGCGGCAGGCTTCTGCTTGGAATCGGCGCAAGCAGTCCTGCCATCGTGGAGGGACTGCACGGCGTGCGGTACGGGAAGCCGCTCAGGCGCATGCGCGAGACTGTCGAGATAGTGCGGTTGGCCACGTCCGGCAGACGAGTCGACTACGAAGGCGAGCTGTTCTCGCTGAGCGGGTTCAGACTTCTCACAAGGCCCGTGCAGGACAGCATCCCGATATACCTGGCAGCCGTCAACAGGGGAATGGTCCGGCTTGCATGGGACGTGGGGGACGGCGTAATCTTCTATCTGAGGCCCGCCGACGAGATGGGGCGCACGATACGCGCAATGCGCAAAGAGTCCGGCAGGCGCATCGACGTTGCGTGCCAGTTGATAACCTGCGTGTCCGACGACGAGGAGGGGGCCGCAATGGAGAGGGCGAGGCGCACGATCGCGTTCTACGTGGCAGTCGGCGACGTTTACAGGAACTTTCTGTCTGCCAACGGGTTTGCAGACGAGGCCGCGTCGATATATGGCGAGTACCGCAGCAGCGGGCTTGCAGGCGTGCACCGGCACGTGTCTGACAGCATGCTTGACGCGCTTGCCGTATGCGGCACTCCCAAATCCTGCAAAAAGCGGCTTGGCGCGTTCCGGGACGCGGGGCTGGACCTGCCCATACTGCAGTTTAATCCGATCGGGAATGTAGCTGAGTCATTTGCCCTGTTTGCAGAGACGTTCTTTGGTTGCGGCGTCGGTGGTGGCGGTGGCGGTGGGATGCCATGAGGCGCGCATGCATAGTGGGCTGCGGCACGACAGGGTTCACAAGCGATACCTCCGAGGCCCTGGAGTCCGTGCTGCTGCGCTCCGTAAAAGACCTGTTTGACTCGACTCCCGAGTGCGACAGGCGCGACGTGGAGGCGGTAATCGTCTCAAACGCGTCGGGCGGATGCGCAGGATCCGGATCAGCGGGCCATAACAGTTATGGTGGTGATGGTGGGGGTGGGGGTGGAAGTGTGGGTGACAGCAGCGGCGGCAGCCGCGACGGCAGCAGCCGTCCCGGAAGCGCCGGAAGCCCGCCTGCCCGCGACCACCATGCGTCCCGGAGGGGATCCGGATACATGGCGCCCATACTTGCAGAACTGGCCGGCATGCGCCCCCGCGCGGCCCATACGGTGGAGAGCCTGTGCAGTTCGGGGACAAACGCCATCGTGTCCGGATACGCGCACGTCGCGTCCGGGCTTGCCGACGTGGTGCTGGTAAGCGGGGCCGAGATACGCGACACGCCGGGGCGCATACTGTGGTGGGACGACTCGAGGGGGCAGTTCAAGCACCCCGTATACTGGGCGTCCCTACTCACGAGCGGCTACAAGAGGGCGTTTGGAGTCTCCGACGACGATTTGGCCGTGGTGCCTGCGCGCGCATACGAGAATGCGCGCTCAAATCCTGACGCGCTGCGGCCGGAGGTGACTCCGACTGTGGAGGACGTGGCAGGCTCAAGGCGCCTGACCGGGGATCTCAGGCTGCTTGACTGCTCCCGGCCCTGCACAGGAGGGGCGTCGATACTGATTGCATCCGAGAACGCCGCCGGCAGGTACACGGACAATCCCGTGTGGATAGCGGGCGTGGGACAGAGCGTCACGTCGGCCGGGTTTGCCAAGCACTCGGATCCTTCGCGCATCGAGTCTGCTAGGATGGCGTGCCGCGACGCCCTGCGGATGGCCGGAAGCCGGGGCGGCGGCGCGGCGCGCGGGGTGGGCGCGACCCTGTCGATATCCGACGTGGACGTTGCGGAGATACACGACGCGTTCTCGGTGTGCGAGCCGATGATACTAGAGGCGCTCGGCATGGCGGAGCCCGGCAGGGGCGCCGCGGCCAGCCGGGAGCTGTACGAGACTGCAAGCCGCCGGGTAAACCCTCGCGGGGGGCTGATCGGCGCGGGGCATCCGCTGGGGGCGACGGGGCTTGCGCAGGCTGCCGAGGTTGCGCGGCAATTGCGGTGCGAGGCCCGCGGCAGGCAGGCAGACCACCACGAGGTCGGACTGGTCCACAACATGGCGGCCGCCGGCACCTCGTCTACTGCACTGGTGATGGTCCGATGAGCCCGGTACTCTCGGAGTTTGAGCGGGCCATTGAGCGCGGGCTGTTCAGGGTGCCCGAATGCACAGAATGCGGCGCGGCCGTATGGCCCCTGTCGGAGTTCTGCAGCGTCTGCCTTGGCGTGGTCCGGCTTGGACCCGGATATGGCGACGGCAGCAGGAGGCTGCGAGGCCGCATAGTAGAGTGCAGCATGGAGATACCTTCCGGGCGGTTCACCGGCAGCAGCAGCAGCAGCGTCCGGCGCTCGTTCTTCTGCCTAGTTGCATTCGAGTGCGGCATACGACTGATTGCACGGCTTGCCGCGCCCGTGCCGCCGGCGCCTGGCGACTTGGTGGTGCTGAGCTCCTGCGGCCTGAGCCCAGAGGGCTCGGGCTACATATTTGAGGTCTCCACGCCAGATGCCCCCGAAGACCCCGCAAGCCCGACGAATATGTAGGGCGTCTCTTTATCCTGGTCAAACGTCCAGACAGTCGGGAGGCTTATCACGCACCTTGCCGAGAGTCCGTACTTTGCTATTACGGGCCCCCATCCGCCTAGGCCGCCCGCGCCCCTCCTCCTACTCCTCCTTGTTGCAGGGCCGCTACTGTCCCCCTCGCCTGCAAGTATCACAACGGCCTCCGACATGACGGAGCCGCCGCAGTTTTTGATCTTTTTAAGCAGGCCCTCTGCTAGCATCTCCCCTCCCATCTGCGGCAGTCCTCCCACGGCAAACGCGGGCCTTGAGATGTCCATGCCGCCGTAGTCTGCCTCAAGCGCGTCCATGCATACGGGGCCAAAATCCGTCCCTGTCGAGGCCGCCACCTCCTTTTGGAGCCTGACAAGCGAGTCGTCTATCTCTATGCTGTGCGTCCTCATTCCAAGCAGGGCAGCGCAAAACGCAATGCGTCCGTCGCCTGACCCGATGTCGACAAACTCGGTGCAGCCAAACCCCCGGGCGGCCGCGGCCAGGACGTATGCCGAGGCCAGCCACGTGGGATAAAACGGCTGGCAGCTTGTTCCGTGCTTTATGCTGCCAAGCCAGTACTCGTTTATGTCCCCCTCGTATATGGCGCACTCCGTGCCCGCCAGATCCTGCCGGAACGAGCCGTGGTATATCGGGTTGGACGAGGCAAACCCGTGGAGGGCCCCCAGATGAGACTCCTCGATTGGGAATGTCTCTTTTGACGGTCTTACGGGAAGCGCCTCCTGTATGTGCGCCCCTCCGGAGTAACTCTTGGACATCTCCCTCTTTACGAGTGTAATGCCGTCTGCGATTGCGCTGTACACTGCAGATGCGTAAGGAAGGGCGCTGATAAACGCATTGTGCGAGGCGTGTGCATGGGAGAGGGAGGAGGGCAGGCGGGTCACCCGTTTCCCAGCCGTTATAGGGTCACAGATTTTCCAGCCTCGATGGTATGCACTCAAGTCCCTTGAAAATTCGTGCCTGCCGGCCTGCATTTTCAGATTTCACAGGCAGGCGACCTGAGTCCAAAATTTGCGCCATGCGGCATCTGTTGCTAGTGTATGGGATGCTCACAAACCACGGCCGCATGGGGGGGGGGAACAACTTTTTGAATACTGCAACGGAGCGTCGTTATCCCATTCGGGGCAATCTTGTCTTGGAACCGGCAGGCAGAATAGAGGACTTTACCGTTGTTTTTGCAGTGCATGGTTTGGACGGTGCTCAAGTCGAGCATCCGGTGTGGGTTGGTAAATTATGCGGGTCAAACTTGACGTGGTGGAAGCATGAGAGTTCGAATCTTTGACACCACGCTGCGAGACGGGGAGCAGACAGTCGGGATATCACTGACCCCTGATCAAAAACTCGACATTGCAAAAAAACTTGACGCCCTGGGAGTGGACGTAATTGAGGCCGGCTTTCCGACGACCTCAGAGGGCGAGCGGCAAGCGGCAAGGATGATAACTGACGAGGGACTGTCGTCTGAAATTTGCGGAATGACAAGGGCCAACAAAAAGGACATTGACGTTGCAGTCGACACGGGGCTGAGTTACATCAATACATTTGTCGCGACTTCAGACATCCACTTGGAGCACAACCGCGAAATGACCAAAACCCAAGCGCTCGAACAGGCAGTCGAGGCAGTCGAGTACGCAAAGTCTAGGGGGCTGAAGGTGGAGTTTGGAGCGGTGGACGCGACAAGAACCGAGAGGGGGTTTTTGAAAGAAATACTTGGCGAGGTTGCAAGGGCGGGGGCCTACACCGTTACCATTCCGGACACCACCGGATGCGCCACCCCAGAATACATGGCAGAGCTTACGCGCGATGCCATATCCACTGCAGCCGGCACCCCGGTAAGCGTCCACTGCCACAATGACTTTGGACTGGCGGTGGCAAATACGCTGTCCGGAATCAGGGCCGGGGCCGCCTGCGCGCAGGTGACGATCAACGGGATTGGGGAGAGGGCCGGGAACGCATCGCTAGAAGAGCTTGCAGTGGCGCTAAAATGCCTCCGGTATGATCAAAAGTACGAGACTGGGATAAAGACCGAGTTAATCTATGACACGTCCAGATTCATATCGAAAGTTATGGGAATACAGGTGCAGCCAAACAAGGCGATCGTAGGCGACAATGCGTTTAGCCACGAGGACGAGATCCACACCGACGCCATGCTGGACAATCCGATGACATATGAGTCGATCAGTCCCGAACTAGTGGGGCGAAAGCACCAGATCTATGTGGGAAAACACACCGGAGTCCACGGACTGGACGCCGTTCTGGGCGACTATGGCATCAGACCGACAGAGGAGCAGTCAAGGCGGATCCTAGACAGGGTCAAGGCGTCGGCCGACCAAGGAGTAAGGATTACCGACGCGCAGCTGCTGTTGATCACGCGCGAGGTTTTTGGTGAAAAGTGAGAGAATAGTGGGTCACGCATCCGAGTGACTTCGACAAAAGAACACAACTCGGAGGTCAGGCCTACCGGTCCCATGATACAGATAACGGATTTTGACGCTGCTGCTGCTGCTGCTGGGACAGGCCGCACATCCTGCCCGTGACCTGCAATGCAGGGCCAGTCCTGTGTCCGTTTGGAAGGGTACGCGTTTTATAGATGGGGCCTGGGGGAGGTCAGCACCGATGCCTATGCTTGCACCTGCATGGAAAGGTGCAGACGAGACGACGCCAAGCGCGGTCACGAGCGTGCAGCCGTACGTTGACATCTATTTAAACAGCACATCCGCAACGTCCCATTATGAAGGAATCTCGCAAGATATGGATGAACGGCAGTCTGGTACCGTTTCAGGACGCAAAGGTGCACGTCTTGACGCACGCACTGCATTATTCCACGGCGGTATTTGACGGCATCAGGTACTACAACACGCGCGAAGGCCCCGCAATATTCAGGCTTAAAGATCACGTAGAGAGACTGTTCCGCTCGGCCAAGACATACTCTATGAAGGTTAGATACACCAGACGCCAGGTCAGCGATGCCATAATCGACACGGTACGCGCATGCGGGCTCAAGGAGGGCTACATACGCCCCCTGGCATACTACGGGTACGGCGAGATGGGTCTTACGCCTACAAGGAACAAGGTTGATCTCTCCATATCGTGCTGGCCCTAGAAGATGGGTGAATCAAAGGCCGGCAAGTTTTCCGATGCAAGATGCAAGGTGTCAAGCTGGGTCAGGATAGATCCTAGGGCCCAGCCCATACAGGCAAAGGTGGCCGTCAACTACTCTAGTGCCGCGCTCGCAAGGATCGAGGCGTCTGAGAACGGGTACGACGAGGCCATCATACTGAACACAGACGGCAGGGTGGCAGAGGGTTGCGTCGAGAACATATTCATATGCAGGAACGGCTCGATACTGACGCCGCCGCTCTCGACTGGATGCCTGAACGGCATCACAAGGGACAGTGTGATGCAAATAGCAGAGGCAGACAGGATGGATGTTGCAGAGTACGACGTGTACAGGGACGACCTGTATGTCGCAGACGAGGTGTTCATGACAGGCACGGTCGCAGAGATAAGGTCAGTCACGCAGGTAGACAGGGCCAGAATTGGGACAGGCCGCATGGGCCGAATTACAAAGGAGCAGCAAAAGTCGTTTGCAAATGCCGTAATGGGCAGGGACAAAAGGTTCGGGCAGTGGCTGACTTTCATCTGACAGGCCTGGCGCTTATCATGTGACGACCTTGGACTGCTGCATTTGGCCGATCCTCTAGGCGCGCATTTTCGTACGGGTGCAGGTATGGATGCCGGCGGACGCGAACGCAGTGGCGGGTGACAGGTTTGTTGCCGGTGAATTGCACGTCTACCGGCATCACGGCCTGGAAACACGGCAGTGCTTCCTGTCCAGTTTGCGTGGCAGTCAAGAGGATTGTACCACACCGCAGAGCCGCACCCTCCAAGCGGAGCGGATTAGGGAATTATGCAGTACGCTACATTCAACATAACGCTAATATATCTACCTATGACATTGCCGGTATTGGCTAGCCGCCCATTGTTCTTGTTACTTGTGT
>JAGWAX010000046.1 GCA_021296175.1 Nitrosopumilaceae archaeon
GGTACGATATAGATCTGATGATCTAGAAAGTTTGACCTTGTGCTCAACCTAACCGATAACCGGCAGGACGGCGTGGCCGTATATATTGCACGTTGGGCACGCGAACCACGTGGCAGCCGAGGCCGGTTTTATCGAGATTATCATTGCAGTGGGGATCCTGCTGTTTGCCGCAAAACTGATGGCGGAGCTGTTCCTGCGGCTAAAGCTGCCAATCGTACTGGGCGAGCTTCTCGCCGGCATGATCGTGGGGCCCTTTGCGCTCGGCTCGTTTCTCATCATAGACGGCACGAAACTGCTGGAGATAGGGCCCGAGCTGAGGCTGCTCGGCGAGATTGGCGCGATCGTGATACTGTTCATGGCGGGCCTCGAGATGACGCCGCGGGAGTTTCTGCGCGGCGGCAAGGCGTCCTTTACGGTCGGGACGCTCGGCGTAATCATCCCGTTCTTTGCGGGGCTGATGGTCTTCCAGTGGTTCGGATTCGACGCGCTCCAGTCCATGATGATTGCAACCGCGCTGACCGCGACGAGCATCGCGATATCCGTCCAGGTGCTCAACGAGCTTGGCAAGATAAAGTCGCCGGAGGCGCGGCTGATCATAGGGGCCGCAATAGTCGACGACATACTGGCAATCGCGGTGCTGTCTGTGGTGACGTCGATTGCAGGCAGCGCAGACGGGCTTGAGAGCCTCGACATTACGGAGGTGACGATAACCATACTGCAGGTGCTCGGATTCTTCGCGGCCATGCTGATAACCTCGGTGGTTATAATGCCCCGCCTGATGTCCACCCGGTTCTGGAAGGCAGAGGGCAGCGTGGAGGGCATAGCGACGGCATCGTTCTTCGGGGCCGCCGCGTTTGCCGGCTCCATAGGGCTGTCGCCCATAGTGGGGGCCTTTGCAGTCGGCATGGCGCTGTCCACCACGAAGATCTTCAAGGTAGTCGGGCTGTACACGCAGAAGATTGCGCTGATATTTGCGCCGCTGTTCTTTGCCATAATAGGGGCCCAGGTGGACTTTAGGTCGGTTGACGCGACCGTGCTGATGCTCAGCGGGGTCATAATGGTGATTGCAATCTCCACAAAGCTGTTCGGGTGCGGCCTTCCGGCGATGCTGTTCCTAAAGAGCCGAATGCGCGGGATGCGCGTCGGAGTCGGGATGGTCTCCAGGGGCGAGGTGGGGCTCATCGTGGCCGGCGTCGGCGTGGGAGCCGGGATACTGACGTCGGAGGTGTACTCGACTGTCGTGATCATGGTCGCGCTCACCACCATAATCACGCCGATATGGCTCAAGATGCTGTACAGGAACGAACCCTCCACGGAGCCCGAATCGGCGTCTGAGTCCGGGGAGAACGGAGAGGAAGGCCCCGGAGAGGAGAGGGTGGTGTTCTAGATGCGAGGACCGACTGCCGCCGGGGGGCCGCAGTACATGACTTGCCGCAAGGGCGGGCGCGGTGCCGCGACATGGCCCTGACCTCCCCCCCTAGCATGGACGAGGGTAGGATGGGGCGCGCCTGCCGCGAGATTGCGTCCGAACTCCTTGAGATGGACGGGTCGGGGGCCGGCACCGACTCGGGACGCGTGCGCCGGGTCATATTTGACGCGTGCTCCAGATACGGGCTGCCAAGGGTGCCGAAGAACCGCGAGATTCTGTCGGCCGCGGCATCCGGCATGTACGGTGGCAGTTCGGCGCATGACGCGCGCAACGACGACGACAGCGGCGGCCGCGGCGTCGGCAACGGCCGCGTCCGCGGCCCGCAGAGCCGGCTGCAGGATGATCCTAGGCTCGCGGCCCTGGGCCGGCTGCTCCTCAAAAAGCCCGCAAAGACGGCCTCCGGCGTCGCCGTGGTGGCCGTGATGCCAAAGCCCTTTGCATGCCCCCACGGGCGGTGCACGTACTGCCCGGGAGGGCCCGAGTACGGCACCCCGAACAGCTATACCGGGGCCGAGCCGCCCGCGCTGGACGCCATAAGGTACGAGCACGATCCGGTTCCGCAGATACGCACCAAGCTGGAGAAGCTGGAGGCGTTCGGCCACGACACCTCGAAGACTGAGATCGTGATAGTGGGTGGGACGTTCCTGTTCATGCCGCGGCAGTACCGCGAGGCCTTTGTAAAGTCGTGCTATGACGCGCTGAACGGCGCCGCGTCGGACAGCCTGGCGCAGGCGCAGCGCCTCAATGAGACGTCGCGCGTCCGCTGCGTCGGGCTCACGGTGGAGACCAAGCCGGACTATTGCATGGAGGGGCACATCGACTCCATGCTTGGCTATGGGGCCACCAGGGTGGAGATCGGTGTCCAGTCGCTGCGCGATCGCGTATACCGCATCACCAACAGGGGGCACACGTACGCGGACGTGACAAGATCGTTCCAACTTGCAAAGGATGCCGGGTACAAGATTGCCGCGCACATGATGCCGGGCCTGCCCACAATGACGCCGGACATGGACATCGAGGACTTTGCCCGGCTGTACGACGATTCGGACCTGAGGCCCGACATGCTGAAGATATACCCGTCGCTTGTGGTACGGGGCACGCCCCTGTACGAGGAGTACCGGAACGGAAGGTACGCGCCGTACTCTGATCAGGAGATGATACGCGTCCTTGCAGAGGCAAAGAGAAGGATCCCAAAATGGGTCCGCATAATGCGCGTCCAGAGGGAGATTCCCCCGTCGCAGATAGTGGCGGGCCCCCGGCAGGGGAACCTCAGGCAGCTGGTGCGCCAGAGACTCGAGGAGCAGGGGACCCCGTGCAGGTGCATCAGGTGCAGGGAGGCAGGACTGTCGCGCCGCCGCAGCGTTTACGATGGTTGCGATGACGGGCGTAATGGGACACATGGACGTGCAGGTGATAGTAATAACAGCAACAACGGCAGCAGCAGCGACGCCGGACAGTCCGCGTACGCGGGGCCGGACGCCTTGCGCCTTGATATCGTACACTACGACTCGTCAGGCGGGAACGAGGCGTTCATGTCATACGAGGACGACGCCGAGAGGATATACGGGTTCGTCCGGCTCCGCAGTCCGGGGCCCGGCGCACACAGGCCCGAGGTCTCGGCCGGGACGTGCCTCATAAGGGAGCTGCACGTATACGGAAGGATGGTGGGACTGGGCGCCGCGCCGCCACCTGCCCCCGCCCCGGGCGGCGCGATACAGCACTCGGGGCTGGGACGGGCCCTGGTGGAAAATGCCGAGAACGTGGCGCGGGAAAGATTCGGCGCGCACAGGCTCTTGGTGATAAGCGCCATAGGCACTAGGGAGTACTATCGAAAGCTGGGATACTCGTTATATGGGCCCTACATGGCAAGGGATCTGTAGTGGTGGCGACATTGGCGGTGACGGTGACTATGGTGCTGGCAGTTGCGGCGTCAGATGCGCGGGCGGTGCCGCCATGACTGGCGCGCGGGATGCCGCAAAGGCTGTGGAAGGCTCACACGGCGGCGGCGACGACGACGGCCACGGCGGCGGCAGCCGCGACGGGAGCGGGGACGTCATCGGGCACGGGACGTGGCTTGACAAGCTTGCATATGAGCTTGTGCGCCGCGAAGAGTCGCTTGGGCGTGACACCAACATGATTATAGTCGAGAGCGGGCTTGGCGCCTCGGGCATTCCCCACATAGGCAGCCTGGGTGACGCGGCCAGGGCCTACGGCGTCAAGCTGGCGCTGGGCAACCTCGGATACGACTCAAAGCTGATTGCCTACTCTGATGACCTGGACGGGCTGCGAAAGGTACCCGACGGGCTGCCGGCCTCGCTTGAGGAGCACCTGGCAAGGCCCGTCTCGCTCATCCCGGATCCGTTCTCGTGCCACGACTCGTACGGCATGCACATGAGCAGCATACTGTTAGACGGACTTGACAGGGTCGGCATCAAGTACGAGTTCAGGCGGGCATACGACACGTACAGGCAGGGGCTGCTCAGGGACCAGATTCACGCCATACTGTGCCGCAGCGCCGAGATCGGCGAGAAGATTGCCGAGATGGTGGGCCAGTCAAAGTACCAGCTGTCGCTGCCGTACTTTCCGGTGTGCGAGTCGTGCAGCAGGCTCTACACGGCGCAGGCCGTATCATACGACGGGTCTGCGCGCGCAGTATCCTACGAGTGCCGCGACACCCGGATGGCCGGCCGCGCCATATCTGGATGCGGCCATTCGGGCAGCGCCAAGATCGACGGGGGCTCCCTTGGCAAGCTCGCTTGGAAGGTGGAGTTTGCCGCCAGGTGGGCCGCATTTGACGTCAGATTCGAGGCATACGGCAAGGACATAATGGACTCTGTAAGGGTCAACGACTGGGTGGCCGAGAACGTGCTGGGGTATGCGCATCCCCACCACACCAAATACGAGATGTTCCTTGACAAGGGCGGCAAGAAGATATCAAAGTCTGCAGGCAACGTACTGACGGCGCAGAGGTGGCTGGAGTTCGGCTCCCCGCAGTCCATACTGCTGCTGCTGTACAAGAGGATCGCCGGCGCGCGCGAGCTCGGCATACGCGAGGACGTGCCCTCCCTCATGGACGAGTTTGGCGAACTCGAGGACGTCTACTTTGGGCGCGTCCGGAAGGAGCTGCGTGGAAACCCCGCCAAGCTTGCCAAGACCAGGGGGCTGTACCTTTACGCAAACCTGCTCAGGCCGCCCGAGCGCCCCGGCGCGCACGTCGGGTACATGCTTGCCGTGAAGCTTGCAAGGGTGTACAGGACCGACCGGACCAGGCGCGTCGTGGAAAAGCTGCTCGAGTACGGGACCATATCGGAACCCTCGCCGGGGGTGGAGGAACTCGTGCGCCTTGCCGGCAACTACGCCGACGAGTTTGACGAGGGCGGATCCGTCGAGATTACAGTTGACGACAATATGCGCGCGGCACTCGTAATGATTGCACGCATGCTGGACTCCGGGCGCGGAACCCCTGATGACATCCAGACGGGCATATACGACGCGGCAAAGTCGTGCGGAGCCCAGCCAAAGGACGTATTTGCCGCCCTGTACCAGATAATACTGGGGAGCCGCCGGGGGCCGCGGCTGGGCCCGTTCATAGCTGACATCGGGGAGGCCCTGGTGTCAAAGATGATAACGGAGCGCGTGACCTGAGATGGTCCACTCCGAGCACAACCGCTCAAGAAACGGCGGATGGTTTGCGCTGATAATACTGGGGGCAATCCTGCTTTTCCTGGCGCCTGCCATACACCCCGAGGAGCCTGAGATGGGAGTGGCCGCATTTGCAGCAGGGCTGGCGATAGGCGGCCTGGGGTTCTTTCTGCGCTTTGTGAGGGGCAGAAAGCAGGGCTGACTGGCCGGCGGTAAATGGCAAGATTCATTTTTCAGTGGGCAGGTGACACGTCATGGGATTTTTTTCTAGGTTCAAGGGCAGGCAGAGGAAGGATCAGGACGACACTGACGGTGACACTGAAGGCGACCTCCCCGACTCGGCTGGTTCGGTGAGTCCGCCGCACGGCGAGGCGCCCGGTACGCTGAAGGGTGACGGGGGCAGTGACGGTTCTGATGATGATGATGCTGATGGCACCGCCGATACTGATGCCGCCTCCAGTGCAGAGGAGAACGGCGGCGATGGCAAGCGCCAGTTAGACGAACTCTCCCAAGCAGGTGGCGCCGACAAAACTGACACGTCAGGGCCAGTCGGGCGCGTCGATAATGATTCTGACTCTGGTGATGATGGTGGTGGTGGCGGCAGCGGCAATGGCAGTAGTGGCGGTGACAACAATGATCATGATGATAACGACGATGATAATGACAACGATGACGGCAAAGGGAAACCTGACCCCGCCGCCGAGAGTGCCCGCGATGATGGCCCCGACGCGGGGGCGAATTCTGTGCACCCGGGCGCCCCGGACGCACATCCTGCCGAAAAGCGCGGGCTTGAGGATGATGATGCGGCAGCGCAGGGAACAAAAATGCTCCGTGAGCACGAATCCGAACTTCAACAGCAAATCAGCAATGAAGAGGATATAGCGCAGAGGATAAAAAAGGTCAAGGAAGAGTACGGCGTCTCCGTCAAGAGCCTGATGGAGACCAGGCGGGAACTCAACCAGAAAAGGGACGAGATGTCCGCAACCAAGGCCAGTCTTGAGAGACTGCGGGCCGAGATTGACGAAAAGCGGAAACTCCGCGCCAAGACCGAGGCGGAGACTGCAGAAAAAAAGAAGGAACTTGCAAGGGTACAAACCCAGGTAGAGGAGGCGCTGCTGTCACACGGCGAACTGGAGAAAAAGATATCGGCAGGACAGCACACGCTCTCTGCCATCAAGACCCAGCAAGCGGAAACCGAGCGAGAGCTTGAGGAGATAAACGCGCGGCTTTACAATGCAAGGGAGGAGTTCGGCAGGCAGGAGCAGTTCCCGGAGCCCGGCGCTCTCTCAAGTGCGGAGCGCGCGTTCATACAGGGCGGAACGGAGTCGGCTGCGGGGCAGGAAGCCTCCGGTGCCGCACCAGGCCAAGACGCGCTGCAGTCACAGCAGGGGGAGGAGTCCCGGAGGTATGCCGGGGTAGTAGAGGCCGCCAGCGTGGTGGTCGCGTCCCTAAAGTCCAAGCTTGGCATGATGCAAAAGGAGCTAGAGGCCGCCCAGCTCATGCTCGAGCAGGAGAGGGCCCAGCACGAGGCCACAAAACGCAAGCTGGAGTCCCTGACGGACCAGGACAGTCCTGGCAAATAGACGGGTTCTGCGGCCGTATCTGCTGCTGTTATGGCCCTGCAAGGCGCGCACCCCACTTCTTTCTCACCTCTTCCTCAGTCGCGCCCATGTCATACAGCGGGGACGTCACGCTGGATATTTTCGACACCTCTACGGCGACGACTGCGCGTATCTTGCTCCTGATTCCCATCCTCTTGTACATTCCTAGGGCTTTCCTGAGCATGTCGGCATCCCGCATGACTGAGGCCGTGCCCTCAAACAGGTACCCCTTGCGCAGGACGGGGTCGATCGAACTGATCTCCACATTGCCGTTCTCCTTTATGTTCCTGACCGTGTCGGGGGATCGGATGTCCGCAAAGATCAGCGTGCCCGCGTCCCATCTTGTTATGGTGCCTTTTGGCGAGACGTTGGGCTTGCAACCGGGGCCGATCGTCGCGACGTATCCGAGCCTCTGCCTGTCAAGAAAGGCCGAGATCTCGTCTGTTATGATGCGTGCACCGGTGCTGCTGGCTGGGTCTGGCGGCATGTCCGGCTCCGATCCTATCGCCAGCGCAAAACCGCGGCGGCATTCATCGCAGCCAACGCCGCCGTCCCTGTCGGCGCGCGCATCAGCGCATGACCTCTGCCATATACTGGGAGAAGAAGAAGAATCCTATGCCGCCGCCTATTATCGCAACCCACGCGGCGACCTGCTTTGTCCTTGACATGGCAGGCGTGCGGACTCGTCATTATTGAATCTAGAGACTGGCACATGCGGCGCAGCGGGCCCCGCCTCACTACAGTCTAATTGGGCCTACGACGGTGCCAGCCTGTTGCCAGTGGGAATAAGGAGCATCGGCCGGTTCTTTCTCTTCATTGCAGGCGGCATCGCCGTAATTGTAGTGGGTTTTTTCATGCTGAGGGGAAACATGAGCATGTGGGACAGGTCCAAGCCGGATGCCAATGATGCTGCCGCTGCTACTGACGACGACGATTAGGGCGATGGTTCTGGTGGTGGCCGTGGTGATGACGGCGGCAAGGCAGCGGGGTGGAGGGAGGATGCTCCGGTTTGCGGCATTGATTCTGAGACGGCAGACGGCATTAGCGCGCTGATTGGAGCGTGCAGCGTGCCTTTTATGACAAAACCCCTAAAAGAGCACGCCGCATATTATAGTAATGCGGCTCGACTCGGCGGCGCGGAGATCCCTTGACTCGTACGTGCAGCGGCGCATACTGGAGATACCAGGCGAGGTCAGGCAGTCCTTTCCGAGCGCGGGGCGGATATGGAAGTGTGGCAGCGAGCCTGACTTTTTGTATGGATACTACATTGGCAAGATAGAGGAGGGCTCGCTGCGGTATCTGCTAAAGGCCACTAGGGCGCCTGGGGGTGGATACTTGGACATGTTTGAGATCCGGGGGGTGATAGAGTCGCACCGGGAAGAGATCAGGGCCGCCGTCGACTCGGCCTTGACAGTGAGGTAAAAATACAAGCACATACAACGTGCCGTATGGTGGGCCCACAGGACGGAGGATTTGGATTCGACCGGTCCCGCAAGTACAGCAACGTCGACAACCTAGATGAGATCTGCGTGCAGTGCCAGGCGGGCCAGCACAAGCGCTGCCTCAAAAAGGCGGGCCAGCAAGAGTCGTGCGAATGCGAGCAGTGCATGATATTTGGCTGACTTGGAGCCTGCCTGCCTTGCGCTGCTGAGGGATCTTGTGTGCAATGTGGCCAGAGGCCGCGGCACGTTCCGCCGTCGCCGGTGATTCTGACAACTGCGGCATGTCCCGGGCAGGCCGGAGTGACGATGCCTGGAAGGCTGCTTTGGACAAGCCGTCATGCCCAACCGGCATTGTCACGGGACACGGATTGGACTGATGTGATGCTCGGGGCCGTAGAGACGTTATGGCAGGAAGGACGGGTTATCGAGTAAAATGCCCGGAGCCGCGTTACGCGGCACGCCGCATGCCATGGAAGGCGGGCGCGTAATCCGCGCACGCAGGGGCCGAGATCCCGGGCCCGCGCTTGTTGGTAGAACAAGTCAACGGCGTCAAAGGGGCCGTGCTAAAAAAAGCGGTGCGCCGCGTGACAGGGCGATCAAGGTAAGAGGTAACCGCCGTCCTTATTCCCCCTCCCCTCTCCCCTCCCGATGCAAGTGTATACTGCCTGCGGTAGTAGCAGAACTGCGCGGAAACGGACAGGTTACGGCTTTGTCGTATGAATTCAGATACCTGCCTGAGCCTGATTGAAGTGTCAGAACCGTGCGTGATTTTTGATATTTTCATGGGCAGGTGTATTCATACGCTTTGTCTAGTTTTACGTTTTAATACTATGGCACCGCATGTATCCCGTGCCAGACGACCAAGCGCGCGCCCAAAGCACGCAGCGGGCCGCATCCCCCTACGTGTTTGAATGCACGTTCTGCGGCAAGGTCTTTGGCTCTGACGTGATGGGACTGGCCCTTCACATAGGCCGCACCCACGATCATACGCGTACACGCCGGCGGCAAGCCTCTGGATAGTCTCTAAAGATGCAGTGGGCTATTGCCGCAAGTCGTAAGGCCGGCGCGTAAAACTTCTGCAGTCATGGAGCGTCGGGCGCGGCAGGCGCGGCCGTGCCGGTACCGCCACCACCATTTCTTGCCCCGAGGATCTTGTCTATCTCGTTTACTGCAACGCCGTCCCTTCCTATGGTGTCGAACTTTTGCAGTATGTCCTCAAACTGCGCCTCTTCGTGCACCTGCTCCCTTACAAACCAGCTCAAAAAGTCAAACGTGGCATAATCCCCGGCCTTTTGTGCGGCCTGGGCCATCTTGTGTATGGCCCTTGTGACGGCCTGCTCGTTTTTGAGGGCCACCTTGATCAGATCCTCGACTGATTTGAACGATGCTGCGGCCGGTTTGTCGATCCTTGGGATGACGGCCCCCGCACCTATGGTGTTCATGTAGCTGATTATTCTCAGCATGTGGTCCCGTTCCTCGGCCGACTGGGCGTAAAAGTAGGATGCGGTTCCTGGATATCCTGCAAGCTCCGCCCACGAGGCCATTGCCAGATATGAGTGGGACGCGGCTGCCTCAAGAGCAACCTGATCGTCAAGCTGCTTTTTCATTGCCGATGATATTTTCATAGATGTGCCACTTGTCACATCGATAAAAAGGATTCGCAGGGTGCACCGCTTCTAATTCGTGATGTGCCCCCCACACTAGGCTATAGTGTCGCGCAAAAGTTTTGGAGCCAAAGTATGATCATGAACCAAAAGCTTATAGATCGGACAATATTACACCAGG
>JAGWAX010000004.1 GCA_021296175.1 Nitrosopumilaceae archaeon
TACCGCCGCCCCGTCTCAAAACCCGCCAAGATGAACACAAATTTGGGGCGAAAAACTCCGGATTGGACAGCGCCTTGCGGGCGGGTGCGGGCGGATGAGGCAGATCGAAATTGAAAAATAGCAACCATGCAGGCGCATAGTCGCAGAGGTATCGAAGCCCGGTCAACCGAGAGGGACTCAAGATCCGTAAGTGATCCCTTCTCTTAGGAGTTCGTGGGTTCAAATCCCACTCTCTGCACCTATTGTGAAGTGGGCGTAGCCTGCACGCGGACTCTCGTAGTCGAATGGTTCATGATCTCCCTGTGGATCGCGGCAAGGTTCTCGTCCTTGAATACAAGGTTGCACCTAAAGCACTTGGAGGCAACCTCGGTCATGTGCAAAAAGTAGGCGTGATTGCTTATAAAAGTATTGGACATTTTGTCCATTTTTTAGGATATGTGACGCCACATATTGAAAAGATGAAATTATTACTAAATTTGATACAGCATAATGCAATATTTTGCGGGCGGGCGGGGGCAGGCGGGGCAGGGCCGGACGACCGCGTGCAGGGCCCACGGACCCATACTGGCGCCGTCCGCTAGCGACACATGACAAAGGGATTTACAGCAAGGAACCCCTCAAATAATGACTGTAAGATGGAGGCAGATCCCCTGTTTGATGCAGTGGGGGGACTCTCGTATGCCGGGATATTCCTGCTGCTAGTCGGCGTCAACGCGTCGCCTATACTGATGCCGCCAAGCTGGGTGATACTGGCCTCGTTCCACCTGCTTGACCCGACCCTGGACGTCATACTGCTTGCGGCCGTGGGGGCCACTGGGGCCACCGCAGGCAGGTTTGTCTTAAAGCGCGTCAGCATACGCTTCAGGCGGTTTGTGGGGCCCGTGCAGCGGGAAAACCTCGACACGGTAGGCAGGTACCTCAACGGCAAGAGGTACGGGTACGTGCTTGCGTCGTTTCTGTTTGGCGCGACCCCGCTGCCAAGCAACATGCTGTTTATCGCATACGGGCTCATGCATGCAAAGAGCGCCGGGATATACGCCGGCTTCTGGGCCGGCAGGATGATATCATACGTGATAATGATACACCTGGGAGACATAGTGCTGCGCCCGTTTGTCGGGATATTCGAGGACAGGCTGGTGGGGATACTGGTAGTCGACGGCATCGGACTCTGCGTGGTCGCGGCGTTCGCGTTCATAGACTGGACCCTCCTGATCACGAAAAGGAGGCTGAGGTTTACAAGGCCCAGGATCTGGAGGATCTGACGAGTCAGTGGGCCTCGGATGGATGGGGGCGCACGGCAGGGGCGCACGGCAGGGGCGCACGGGGCGCCGCGGCTGCTACCCGTAGTCGACGTAGCGATCATACCTTTTCTCTATCTCGTTGTTGCGGCCCGACAGTATCCTCTCATACTCTCGGTCGCGGCGCGCCGCAATGTACCGGCGTATGTCGGCAAACTCCGGCGTGTCCGGGTAGGAATCAAAGAGCGGCTCGGCCATCCTCAGGTATTCGAGCACCTTGGCGCGGTACTCGGCGCGGGTGGGGTTGCGCGCGCGCCTCATCCTGAACCACACGGCGGCCCAGCTGGATCCAAGCACGTGCGGCATCAGGTCAAATGCCCTCTCAATCTCAAACCGCTCGTCGTTTCTCATTCTGCCAAAAGCGATCCTGCCACGTCCTTTGCAAAGTATGTGACTATTATGTCAGCGCCCGCCCTCTTTATGGAATGGAGAATCTCAAGGGCAATCTGCGTGCCGTCGACGTATCCGGCGGCCGCCGCCGCCCTGACAAGCGCGTACTCGCCGGAGACGCTGAATGCGGCAACCGGCAGATCAAGGCGCCTGCGCGCCTCGGCCACCAAGTCAAGGTACGCAAGGGCCGGCTTGATCATTACAATGTCCGCGCCCTCCTCCACGTCGGACTCGATCTCCAGCATGGCCTCGCGGGCGTTGGTGTATGGCATCTGGTACGTCGATCTGTCGCCAAACTGCGGGGCGCACTCGGCCGCGTCCCGGAACGGCGAGTAGAATCCGGAGCGGTGCTTTGCAGAGTGCGGCATGATCAGCACGTCGGAGAACCCCGAGTCGTCAAGGGCTGTCCGGATTGCAGACACCTGCCCGTCCATCATTGCCGACGGCGAGACGACGTCGACGCCCGATTCTGCCTGGCTGACGGCGATCTTTGCAAGCACCTCCAGGCTCGAATCGTTGTCTATGACGGGGCTGCCTCCTCCTCGGCCGGGGCCGTCACGTATGACTCCGCAGTGCCCAGACAGGGTATACTGGCACAGACAGACGTCGGACATTATCACGATGTCGTCGCCAAAGGCCCTGCTCACCTCAGAGGCGGCCCGCTGCACGATCCCGTCCCCGTCAAACGCGGAGCTTCCCGCATCGTCCTTTGACGAGGGGAGGCCAAACAGCATGATGGCAGGGATGCCGGCGCTTTTGATCGACTCGACCTCCCCGATTACGTCCGACAGCGGCAGGCGCTGTATGCCGGGCATCGATTCCACCGTAATGCGCTCGTCAATCCCCTCCTGGACAAACACGGGACATACCAAGTCAGATGGCAGAAGCGTAGTCTCCCTGATCATGCTGCGCATCTTTGCGGTTTTTCGCAGCCTGCGCAGCCGTCGTATGGGAAACCGCATTATGCCTCATGGTGTGATCAACAAGATATAATCCTAGTGAGAATCGCGGGCGGCAAGAGGGCACGCCTTGACGACCTGCACATCACGCAGGGCGGCGGGCAGGCCGCGCCCGCGCCGCAAGCGCATGATCATATTTGTGCGCCGTCGGCCTTTGGGACTGCCGAGCGCGGCAGGATTCTAGATGTCGGGGGATGGCCCGTGCCGGCGCGCGTCGGAAGGATCCGCGTCAGTTTTTTGGGGCAGTGTCGTTTGGGGCAGTGTCGTTTGGGGCAGGAGCATGGGCGCCGGCCGAAGGGGCGGCGCCGGCATCGGCCGCACCGTCATTGTCATCCCCATAGTCAAACAGCCTGCCTGCAAGCGCAATCACGCCGGAGTCGCCGCGCTCAGAGGCCTTGCGCAGGTTATTGATCGGTGGGGATACGATGCTCTCCACTATCTCGCGCGTCAGGCTGTCGATTATGCCTATGCGCCTCGGATCTGTCTCGTCGAGCACGCGTACTGCCTTTTGGAGTTCCTTCTCTCGCAGGGCGTCTATCTTCTTGAACACGTGTTCGGCTATAGGTTCTGCTGCAAGGCGCCTCACAGACGCCTCCAGTACGCCGACCTCCTCCTTTATTGCGTCCTCGATGGCCCTGGCCTTGCCGGCCTTGGCAGTCAGGTTCTTTTCCACCATCTCAGATATCTGGTCCAGGTTCATCAGCTTGACGCCGGGCAGCGTCGCGACCCGCTCGTCGACTGTGCGCGGGTTTGAGAGGTCGAGGATCATCATGCCGCGGCGGTGTCCGCCCGGTTCGTTGCTGCCGCCGCTGTGATCGTTGCTGCCGCCGGCGCGTCCTGCTGAGACCGCCTGCGATATCTTCTCAAACGTCACAAGCGAGTACGGGGCGGTGGTGGCGACAAACATCGCGTCGTACCCGGTAAACGCGGATAGAACCTCCTCAAAGCGTACCGGGGAGCCTCCCAGCGACTCGCAGAACGCCCTTGCGCGGCCCAGGGTCCTGCTCGTGACGTCAAACGCGTACCCCCTGCGCAAGAGCGACTTTGCAACGAGGGTTGAGACCTCGCCCGTCCCGATAAGCAGTATCCTTTTTGACTTCATGTCGTCGATATTCTCCTCGGCAAGCCGGACCGCCATGGAGCCGACGGAGACGCCCCCCCTGCCGATCCCCGTGCTGCCGCGTATCCGGGTGCCGATCCGTATCGCCTTGTCAAATATCGTGTTCAGGTAGCGGCCCGACGAGCGCGTCTTGCGCGCCTCGGCAATGGAGCTCTTTATCTGGCCCAGTATCTGCTCCTCCCCGAGCACCATCGAGTCCAGTCCCGACGTGAGCTTGAGAAGGTGGCGCAGCGCCTCGTCGTCCTCGGACATCTCAAGGTTCTCATCAAACGCAACCTCGTCGAGCCCCGTAAGGGAGGCCCACGTCCGCTTCAGCCGCTCGGTTCCCCCGGGGCCCGTACGCGCAAAGAGCTCCACCCTGTTGCATGTCTGTATTATCACGCACTCGTCGAGACCAGAGTGCCGCCGGAACTGCTCGTACGCGTCGTCCACGTCCCGTATGGCGAACCGCTCAAGCACGTGTATGGGCGAGTTGTGGAACGTGACGCGCGCATTGATGATCCTTTGCCTCATGTTTTTTTGTCACCCCGCAGCATGGACATGGCACGCTCTTCGGCCTCCCCAAGCCGTCCGTCTCTTATTAACCGATCAACTGTCCTGTCGGCCATCACGGCCTCCAGCAGGCGTCTGCGCTCGGCCTGCGTCTTTATGGCAGTCTTGGCGGCGCGCCGCACCGCGTCCTGTATGCGCATGTGCGCCACCTCGTGTGGAGTGATCACGCCGCGGAGCACGGACTCGGCCTTCCGGCATATCTGCTTTGAGACGGCAGGGCTCCGGCCCCCCGTGGACACTGCAACGGTTATCCCCCCCTCAATCCGCATGACCGACGGGTGGGAAAAGTCGCTCAGGGCAGAATCGTCGGACCTGTATCCGAGGATGCCCCTTGAGCGGGCGGCGGAGACTGCCATGCCGTTGACTTTTGGATCATCTGTTGCGGCAACCACGACTGACGGCCCGTGCAGGTCAAGAAACGAGCTGTCCGCCACGTCGCGCTCCTCCAGGGTGACGGCGCCGTCAGCAGACCATTTTCTGATCGCGTCTGACGCAGAGGCCGACAGCACCACGATGCGGCGGCAGCCCTCCTGCAAGAGCGCGTTGACCCGCCGCTCCGCCTGGGCCCCGCCTCCTATCACCACCACCGTCCTGTCCGTCATGTCAAGATCTATTATCACGGTGTATGGTGGCGCGCCAGAGTTATTTATTTACAGCCGGACGGCGTGCCGGTACGGCCTGTGCGCCGCGGGCATGCGCACTGCGCCGTGCCTGCCATCCGCTGCCTGCACGCGTGCGGCGGCGCGGCCGGTTGCAAGCCCGCAACGCGTGGGGGGTGAGAGGGGGGGTGGGTATGGGGGTGAGGGGCAAGGGTAGAGCGCAGGGCGCGCAGCCACAGCTGCCTGCGTGCAGGCAGGGCATGCGGCATGGCTACACTTTTAATCAATATCATGCAACGGCGCCCATTGACAGGCGACGCGATGGACAGCCTTGACATGGAGCTGCTAAACGAGATCCAGTGGACCTTCCCGCTTGTGAGCCGCCCGTTTGACGCCATGGCAGAAAAGTTTGGCGCCACCCCCGACGCCATAAAGGGCAGGCTCACCGGCCTCAAAAAGTCCGGCGTACTGAGGCAGCTGAGCGCCATATTTGACACCCGTCGGCTCGGATACACAAGCTCGCTTGTGGCCATGGAGATAGAGTCCGGGCGCCTCGAGCATGTGGCGCGGCAGATAAACCGCCATCCGGGCGTGAGCCACAACTACGAGCGGGACCACGAGTTCAACCTGTGGTTTACGCTGGCAGTACCCCCCGGCTCGAGCCTCAAGGACGAGCTTGACAAGTTTGCGGGCCTCGGCGGCATACGCAGGGTCAGGATGCTGCCCACCCTGCAGCTCTTCAAGATCGGCGTAAAGCTCGACATGGTAGACGGCAAAAAGCACGAGGTCGCCCCCACCGAAAAAAAGAAGGAGATCAGAAACGTCGGGTTTGAGCCGACTGAGCGCGACAAGGAGTTTGTCAGGGAGCTTCAAAAGGACATGGACATAATAGACGAGCCGTTTGCCAGGGCCGCGGAAAACCTAGGCGTGACCGAAGACGAGCTGTTCGAGAAGATGAAATGGTACGAGGAGATCGGCGTGATGAGGAGGTTTGCGGCCATACTCAGGCACAGGCAGGCGGGATTTTCGGCAAACGGCATGATTGTGTGGAAGGTTCCAGAAGGGCGCATAGCAGAGGTCGGCGCAAAGCTGGGCGCGTTTCCGCAGGTCAGCCACTGCTATGAGAGGCCCACCTACAAGGACTGGCCCTACAACGTGTTTTCCATGATACACTGCAAGACAGAATCAGAAGCGCGCGGCATGGCGCGGCAGATACAGGGCCAGGTAGGGGTCGACGAGTACACCATACTGTTCAGCTCAAGGGAGTTCAAAAAGACGCGCGTAGAGTATTTCGTAGAGCACGAGTTCAGGCCGGATGCAGGTGATGCGACACGGGCAGAAGAGCGGGAAAAGGAGATGCTCAGCGCCCCGCGGCCCTGAGTGCTGCCGGCGGCCCCCCACTACGGGATTACTCGTTTGGGTCGTGCCCCACCACGTGCACGCGGCACAGGTACTGGTCGTTCATGTGGCAGTAAAAGTCAGAGGGGCAGCTGCATGAGGCGCACCGGGGCCTCTGATCTGCACCTGACAGCGCGGTGTGGTAGCTTTTGCGCGGCGCCCCAGTTGCGGGCCGACTGTATATGCGCGTCAGCCTTGCATAGTACTCGGCCTCCGCTGCGCTGAGCGGCTCGTCTGCGCGCACCTTTCTTGCAATCTTGTCCCACTTTTTTGGGCGGCCTATGCGGGCGCCGTCCAGCTGCCTTATGGCGCCAAGCATTGCATCGCGCCTCGGCGTGGAAGGTGATGGCGGCGTGGAGGGTGATGGCGACGGCCCCTGTTGCTGCGGCCCGCGTCCCTGCTGCGGCTGCTGCTGCCGTCGCCGCCGCCTCTGCATCCGGTCAGTCATGTATCCTCAGTCCGCGCCCGCCGCCGGTATGGTTGCCTTTAGCTCGTACTCTGGCCACGTGTCGTACAGCGCGCCGATTGCACGCATGTCGGATTCCGGGACATACCCGCCGTCGGCCATGCCCGCGTACGCGTCAATCTCGTCAAGCTCAGTCATTGTGGGCAGGACGGACGCAAACCCGCGCTTGCTCATTACAAACTTCATTGCAAGCTCCGTGATTGTCAGGCCGTTCCGGTCGGCAATGGGCCTGAGCTGCTCTACCTTCTGGAGCGACGCCTTTATCCACTGGCCCTTGCGCACCGAACGGTGATCCTTTTCGTCTATCTTGGTGTCCGCGTTTACCCTGCCTGTCAGTATGCCGGAGGCCTCGGGCACCCTTACCAGGACGCCCACGTCCGCCTCCTCTGCACGCCGCATCAGTTCGTTTCCGGGGGTCTGTTCCAGTACGTTGTATACGGTCTGGATCGCAGATACGCACGGGCGCTCCATGGCCTCCAGCCCCTCGGCAGTCCAGCCTATGGCGGGCCCCAGCGCCACCTGGCACGTCCTGGCCAGGCCGTCGGATACCATGGACTCGAGCGTCTCAAAGATAGAGTTGTCACGGATGTGGTGCAGCTTTGGGTTGTGCAGGCCGTACATGTCCACGTGACCCGTCTGCAGCCTCTCCAGGCTCGCCCTTAGCGCGCGCCTGGCAAAGTCCGCGTCAAAGCACTGCGGCAGCTCGGAGTGCCCGATCTGCTCTACGCCTGCAAAGTCATAGCCGAACTTTGTGGATATCACAACCTCGTCTCGCATCCCCGCAAACGCCTGCCCGATCAGCCTCTCGCTCTTGCCCTTGCCGTACATGTCGCCGGTCTCAAAAAAGTTGATTCCCACGTCGTACGCCTTTTTGAGCATCCTCAGGGCCTCGTCCTCCTCTATCTTCTTGCCCCACCAGTCGAGCGCGATTGCCCACGCGCCGAACCCCAGCTCGGAGACCTTGATGTCTGATCTGCCGAGCCTGTTGTATCTCATGATGATGGGCAGGCGGGCTAGAAAATTTATGTCTAACCCGCCGCCGTCTTTGCTGCCATTGCCGCCCCGGTGTGTGACTGCGCATGCCATAGGGGCCCGGCGCGTGCAGGCGGGCCTGCCCATAAACGCAAAAAGTGCACGAAGTGGGCCGCGTCATCCCAAGCTGGAAATCAGCGGAAGAATCTCCTTTCTAACGCACACTATCATGGGGACGTCGTTCTTGACATACGAGGAGACCTGCGTCTCGCGCAGGTCCATTATCAAGTCCTGAAAGTCCCGCACGTCGTCCACCTCAAAGGCCAGCATAAAGTCATGGTCATGGATTCCAAACGAGTACGTGGTGTTCAGCACGATCTGCGGATACCTGCGGCTGACTGCAATGTGCTCGTCCATTATCTCCTGGCGCTTTGCCTGCGGCAGCAGGTACCACTCGCGGGTCTTTGTAAACGGGTACACGACAACGTACTTTTTGGGGGGGTCGCCGGCCACAAAGCCCTGCGGCTCTGCGCCTGGCGCGTATGCGGAGGGCCGGGTGCACGACAGGTACGTCCGAGACGGTATTATGTACTTGCCAAAGACCGTGCCGTACAGGCGCTCCGTCACCGTCTGAATCTCGTCTACCGTGCGGGCGGAAAACCACAGCAGAAAGTCCGCGTCGTCGCGGAGCCCGACAGTCGAATACGAGCGGTATGACACGTCCGTATAGTCCAGTATGTTCTTGACCTCCTTTGCGGACTCCTCCTTTGCCAGGTCCGCCATCCATCGCCACTTGGCATCAAGCTTGTAAAACGAGAATCCGAAATAGTACTGGTCTGCTGCCGGCTGCGGGGGATCAGGCGCGGCGTTGCCGGGGTTGTGGTCGGCATGGTTGTGGCTGCCGTGGTTGTTGTCTGACACAAGCTGTGTCCCAAGAGTCCGTTTAAAAAGTCTGGCATCCTGCGTCTTGGATGCTAGCCCCATACGCGTATGCCGCGGATTCGGCAGCATCAGGAAGCAGGCAGTGTTCGGACAGGCGACACGCCGAGGATGGCGCGCCGAGATCAGCGGCCGGATGACCAGTCATCAAACCTGTTGACGCGCTGCTGCCGCCTCATGTCCATAAGAAAGATGACGATTCCCGCAATCACTACGACCAGTCCCGCTATCAGTGCCGCGCCCGCTATAACGAGCGGAAAGATCAGCTTGTTCAGCGGCGAGTCGGGATCCATAAACATCTCCGAATTCTCCGGATCCTCGGAGAACATTACGGTTATCGTAACCGGCTCGGGGCCGGTGTTTGTTATCTCAATGTCCACAGGACCTTCCCTGGCCTGCTCTACGGCCTCAAACGTTACCTCATCAACCTGGGTGGACCGGCCGTACGCGTTCCCCGAGGGGCCGTACGCTGCAATCGACAAAGAGTCGCCGGGCTCATAGTCTGTCATATGGACCGCCCATATGACGGGAACGCCGTCCGATTCCACCGCAAAGGATACGCGCTCAGTGGCGCCCGGTATGATCGTAATCTCGTCTGTAACCATGTCGAACATGCCATCAAAGATGGACGACACGTCAAACCCCGCCGGCCCCATAAAGTTGGACTCGGCAACCGAGTTTGCGGCCAGGAGCGACACGCCGAACAGTACCGTCCCCGCGCAGGCCGTATAGAGTCCACGTCTTTTCATCGTTGCACACATCGCCAATCTTACATTAATGTCTAGGGTTTTTCACATGGGACGGACGGGCAGGAAAGTTGCCCGTACTGCCCACGACGGGGCGGCCGGCGGCGGCCGCAGCCGCGTCAGTCGGCCACCACCCTGACGCCCTTCCAGAACGCAATCATGCCGCGTATGTGCGCGGCATCGGGGCTCGGGTCTGCATAGCACCAGGCGCAGTCCTCGTTGGTGCGGTCCCCCGCCACCGCCGTATAGTAGCTCGCCATCCCCTTCCAGCCGCAAAAGCTCGTGGTGTCGCTGGGCCGCATCATGTCCATCCTGACTGAATCTGCCGGAAAGTAGTGGTTGCCCTCGACTATGACCGTATCGCCGCTCTCGGCCAGTACGGTGTCATTCCAGACTGCCCTGACCATGAAATCACGCGCCGCCAGGCCCCTTTTCTTCCTTTTCTTCTATCTTCTCCTCTGCTATCCCGTGCATCTCCCCCTTCATCTCCCGCCTGGAGCGGAACTGCGGGGTCACCCCCAGCGCCTCGTAGTTTCCAGTAGAGCACGCAAAGCACATGGAGTCTGCCGGCATTCCGACTGCCTCGGCCAGGTTCTCCGCGTCGTTGTACCCCAGAAAGTCGGCGCCTATGTCGCGGCGAACCTTCTCGGTCATCTCCTCCCTTGTCATGTCCGGCCTTGCGCCCCCCGCATTGGTTGCAAGCTCCTCCTGTGACGGAAAGTCGATGCCGGCATAGCACGGGTGCGTGACGGGCGGATACGTTATCAGCATGCTGATCTTCCGCGCGCCGGCGCGCCGGAGGGCCTTTACTATTGACTTGGAGCTGGTGCCCCTGACCAGACTGTCGTCGACTACGACCACGTGCCTTCCCTGTATGATCTCCCTTATGGGCATTATCCACCTGTTTATCTCGACGCGCTCTGTCTGGTGCGGCTCGATAAAGCTCCGCAGTGGCCCCTTCTTGCTGTAGCGGTCCTTGAGCAGGCCCTCGTCAAACGAGAGCCCAAGCTGCTGCGCGTATCCCAGCGCCGCGGGCCTTGCAGAGTCCGGTACCGGCACGACCAGGTCCGCGTCCCGTATGGGAAACTTGCGCGCCAAGAGCCGCCCGATGTTCTTTCTTGCGACGTAGATGTTGGCGCCCTCCATGTTGCTCGAGGGGTGCGCAAAATATGTGAATTCAAAAGAGCAGTGCGCCCTTGACGCATCGTCAGAAAACCGCTCGGACTTGAGGCCGTCCCCGCTTATGCGCAAGAGCTCGCCGGGCTCCACGTTCCTGACCAGTTCGGCGCCCACGGCGGAGAGCGCCGAGGACTCGGATGCCACGATGTACACGTCGTCGTCCTCCTTGTGGCCCAGCACCATGGGCCTAAAGCCCTTTGGGTCCCGCGCCGCGTACACGGAGCCGTCGTCAGATATGAAGGTAAAGCAGAACGAGCCGACCATCTCGTTCTTCAGGACCGAGAGGGCCTGCCCGAGCCCGCCGCCGTCGGACATCAGGGAGACCAGCCTGTGGGCCGCCACCAGCGTGTCAGTCGCGCTCTGCGGCGTGAACGTGCATCCGCCGACCATGTTTGAGATCTCCTGGGCATTTGCTATCGTGCCGTTGTGGGCCACGCACATGTCCTTCACCTTGAGGGGCTGGGCGTGCTCGAGCCCGCCCCCTCCCACAGTCGAGTAGCGGACGTGCCCGATTACGGCGGGGGACGCGTACTCGTGCGCAAGCCTCCTGAAATCAGACGATGAGCCGGAGACCAGCCCCATCCTCTTGAGGGGCGCCTTGCCGGGGACCGCGATGCCCCATGCCTCCTGTCCCCGGTGCTGGAGGGCCCTCAGCGTGTCTATGCACATGGGGACGACGTTGGCCCCCCGCACGCTGAATATGCCCACAACCCCGCAGTTCTCATGGGGCCTGTCGTCAAGCTCCGTGTACCATCCCCCCCAACACTCCTGACCATTCCCTGCGAGTCTTATCAACGCTTAGGTCTGCAACGGTTCTGCCGCCGCTTCGAAATATGATGCGTCCGCGCGGCGCGCCCCGCGCGGCGCGCCCTATGCGCGCATGCGCGGCGCCAGAGCGGGCCAGCAGATCCTCCACTTCCCGCAGGGACCCGTCGGGGACCAGCACTACATACCTGGAGTGGCTTTCGGAGAACAGCGTCACGTCATCGGGCATCGTGCGCGCCGGCGCGCCGGCGGCGCCGGAAGCCGCGGCGCCGGAAGCCGCGGCGCCGGCATCGTGCGCGCGTGGAACCCCTGCAATGTCCACGTCGCAGCCCAGCCCCACACCGAGGCACACCTCGGATACCGCGGCGGCCAGCCCACCCTTTGAGCAGTCGTGCACCATGTGGGAGAGCCCCGCCCTCCTTGTAATGTCCAGTATGGCGCCAGAGTTGCGCCGCGACTCCGCGGCACTCACGGCGGGGCACCTGCCGCCCACCACGCCCCGTATGTACTCGTAGTATTCGGATCCCCCCATCTCGTCCTTGGTCGACCCCACCACAATGATATGGTCGCCGTCCGCGGGTTTCGCGCGCATGCGTTGCATTGCGGAGTTATCGGCGCGCTTGCCGCCGGAGCCGCCGCCGTCGCTGTCGTCTCCCGATATCAGCCCCAAGACGGCTATCACCGGCGTGGGCTTTATCGGTCCCGACGGCGTCTCGTTGTACAGGCTGACCTTGCCCCCCACGCACGGGATGCCCATCTCCCTTGCAAAGTCCGCGATGCCCCTGACCGACTCGACAAACGTCCAGAACACGCCGGGATCCGTGGGATCCCCGAACTGCAGGTGGTCAAGCATCCCTATCGGGGCGGCGCCCGTGCACACCACGTTGCGGCAGGCCTCCTCAAAGCATCCGATGGCGCCCTGCCTCGGGTTGACGTAGCAGTGCTTTGGGTTCCCGTCCATGGATATGGCCAGGTACCTGCCGTTGTCAAGCCGCAGGACCGACGCGTCGGCCCCCGGCCGCACCACCGTGCGTATGCCGACCTCGTGATCGTACTGGGAGTACACCCAGCTGCGGCTGGCAATGTTGGGCGACGTCATCAGCCTGTGTATTATATCGGTGTAGTCCGCGGCACCCCCGCCTCCCTGCGCGTGCGGCGCGCACGACGCGTCCTCTATCCCGTCAAGGTATGCGGGCCTCTGGTGCGGCAGGTCAAGGAGGCGCGCGTTTGCAACCACCTCGGCGGGCATCTCTGCTGCTATGTCTTCTCCGCCTCCCGCTCTCCTCCCCCCCGACGTCACGCGCATCATGCCGTCGCGTTTTACCGCCCCTATGACGGAGTGCGACACGCCAAACTTGGAGCAGATCTCCCTTATGGCCTGCAGGCCCCGGACGCTGTCCGTAATTACCAGCATACGCTCTTGTGACTCGGACGTCATTATCTCCTCGACGGACATGCCGTCCTCCCGGGCATGCACGGCGTCCGTGTTTATTGTGATTCCGACCCCGAGCGCGTCGGCAGTCTCCGATACGGCGCACGACAGTCCCCCGCCGCCCAGGTCCTTCATGGCGTGTATCGCGCCGGCGCTGCGGGCCTCCAGCACCGCCTCTACCAGCAGCTTTTCAATGAACGGATCCGGTATCTGAACTGCGGACCTGTCCTCAGTCTCCAGCGAGTCCGATGCGAACTGCGAGCCGCCGATGCCGTCGCGGCCCGTGGGGCCCCCGAGCAGCACGACCACGTCGCCCGGCTCGGCGTGGTTTCTCACCAGCCTGTCCCTCTTGCCAAACCCGATTGCCGCAACGTCGACCATGGCGTATCCGGCATACGAGTCGTCAAACTCCAGCTCGCCGCCGACCGTGGGAATTCCAAGGCAGTTTCCATAGTCCGCGATCCCGGACACGGCGTTCTTGAAGAGCCACAATGCCCTGGGATCCGTGCGGGGGTTGCCAAAACGCAGCCCGTCCAGTATGGCGATTGGCCGGGTACCGGCCGAGAGTATGTCGCGTATCACCCCGCCCACGCCGGTGGCGGCCCCGCCGTACGGCTCGACTGCCGACGGGTGGTTGTGGCTCTCTATGTGGGCCGTCACCACGTAGCCGCCCCCCACGTCAAGCACGCCCGAGTCGTATCCCTTCTCCGAGATGACCAGCGGCCCGTCGGTGGGAAGTATGCGTAGGTGTTTCTTGGAGGACTTGTACGAGCAGTGCTCCGACCACTCGGCGGCCACTATGTGGAGCTCTGCCGGGCGCGGGATCCGGCCCAGCCGGGATGTCAGATAGTCCAGCTCGGATTGCTCAAGGTTCAATGTGGGAACGCACCCTCCGGCATGGTTGCAGACGTGGCCGTACTGGCGGCAGCGGCGGGGCCGGTGGCAGTGGCGGAGCCGGCCGCGGCAGTCAGGATGTCCCTCATTACGATCTTGCCTCCCCCCTCTCCCCTCCACCTATGTATCCGGCGTGACTGATCTGCTGCGCGGAAGCGCAACCTGCAAGCGACTCGAATATCATGCGCGCAGGCCCGCAGTCCGCGGGGTTCGTCTCGTACTCTGCGGCCCGCTCCGGATGCGGCATCATTCCCACCACGTTGCCATCGTCGTTGCATATGCCCGCTATTCCGCCTACGGAGCCGTTTACAGGGCCGTCGGCATACCGGAATACGACGCGGCCGCCCCTCCACAGGTCCCTCACGGTGTCCTCGTCCGCGTAATACCGGCCCTCGCCGTTTGCAATCGGTATCGGGATTCGCTGCCCCGCGCGCAGCATCGACGTGAACGGGGTCGACGCGTTCTCCACAACCAGGTCGGTCCACTGGCACATGAACCCAAGCGACTCGTTTACCAAGAGGGCCCCGGGCAGTATGCCGGACTCTGTCAGGACCTGAAAGCCGTTGCATACGCCCAGCACGGGGGTGCCTTTGGATGCCAGCCTCCGGACGTCGGACATTACGGGGCTGTGCGCCGCAATCGCCCCCGCGCGCAGGCGGTCGCCGTACGAGAATCCGCCGGGCAGCACCACGGCATCCGTCCCGGCAGGTATGGGCTTTGTGTGCCAGACGTACTGCACGTCGAACCCGAATACGTCGCGCAGTACGTGATGCATGTCGCGATCGCAGTTGCTGCCAGGGAATACCACGATTCCGACCTTCACGAGGCGCAAACGTCAGAGTCGTATTTATTCTGTCGCAGGCGCGGACGGGGGATCGCCACAAAAGATGCCGGCCGAGGGCTGCAGCAACGTCCGCGGCAGGCCGCATGCAAGATGCGCGATACTCCGGCGGAGGTTGTTGTTGTCGTCGTCGCCGTACGCGCACCCCCGCGTATGAAAAGATGCATGCTTGCGCGCGGTTGTCCGTAAGCGGGCGCAAAGCCAATGAACCGGAAGATGGGAGGCTTGCCGCATGTGGCGGCTCGGCCTACTCACGGGCCAGCTCGGCCGCTATGTCCACAGAGCTGACAATCGGGTTGTACAGGTGCAGCGCGTCGCATACCTTACGGACGTCCCGTACGGCAGACTCGGCATCCTGAGAATCGACTGTCATGCGCAGCATTTTCGCGGTCTTGATCTCGGATATGCGGCAGCCGTCGCTTCCGTTCTCGTTGCCGTCGTTGTCGCGTACGCCGCCTCCGTTCGCTTCGTCTCGCCCCTCCTTGAGTACCAGATCCCGGAGTATGGTCTCACCCTCCGGGTCGCTGAGGCCCTGCTTGTTCTCAATCACGACAGTGACCACAAACCCTGGCATGATGGCCATTCGGTGCACGTCTATTATCTACCTATCTACAACCACGCGTGCACAGTACGGAGTAGATTCTCCTCTAGAAAATGCAGTTGATGGCAGTCTGCATGTACTTGGGCCCACCGTCAGCTCTGGTGGCGGCTCGGGTTTGAGTGTGGAATCAAACAGGGGCCTGCCAAGCGCCACTGCAAATTTCATCCATTTCAGGGCGCATGCCCCGCATGCGGTACACCGCGGTTAGCAGGGCGGCGGCCGGATCCCTGCAGGCGCTAGGCATGGGGCAGTCGTGCAAGATATGCCAGAGGCGGCAGGACGCCCAACCCAACTGCAAAAGCCCGATCAATGGTTGATTTTTAAGATACGCATGCGCGAGATGAAGCATGATCATACTTCACGGAGGAGAGCTGGACGGGTCACTGGTCATCTGGGCAGAGACGCCGGAGTCCAAAAAGCCAAGAGGCAGGAAGCCAAGGCCGGACGCGATGCGCCGTTACCCATTCGGGATCGATGCAATAGGCCTTGAAGGCATACTGGGATCGCTCGGACTGCGGCCGCGCGCCACGTATGCTACAAACGTGTGGCTTCCGACACGCGCAAACGGGAACCCCATCCCGTCAAGCGGCATGATCGACGGGTACTCGTCGAGGCCTGCAAGCGCCAAGCGCGTACCGTGGACCATAGACGTGGCAGAGCTCTCAGGCGCCGACGCGATAGAGATGCTCTGCGGCATAATGGGGAACAGGACGATCACGCGCGAGGGCGGAGGCAGCATCATAATCGGGTCGGATCTCGCATATATGGTAGAGTCGATGCGCCTGGCAGGACTGATCGTTGCAGGGCAGCAGTACCTGCCAGACATAAGGCCCAGCCCCGACGCCGAAAGAATGTCCGACGGATGGCACGAGGTGTCGTGGAGTCCCGTATTTTCAACAGAGTATTCAGAACAGTTCGAGTCACTGTCAGGCCGCATGCCCGGCGCGGTGCGGGCAATAACCAAGATAGGACGGGGGCGGAGAAACGTGGACATGTCATACAGGAACAGCGGGCCCAAGAACCCGCCAGAGGCGGTCCTGCGGCGCTTTGTCGGGAGGCTTGCGGACCACCTCATACGCACAGCGGCGGCAGCCCAAGGCGCGGGCGGCGGCGCCCCAAACTCAAAGTTTGACAGCGTTCACGATGCGTGGCTCTACCACCTCAGGGCACCAGACGTAATGGATGTGCGCGGGCACGGCGTATCACTACTCTGCGAGCAAGTCGAGGAGTGGAAGAGGCCTGTCACGTCAGCGGCAAGATCCCCCCTGCGCCTATGCTTTCGCCTAGAGGAGGCGCGCGAGCAGGACGGCGCGTGGTTCATACGGTACCTGCTCCAGCCCCGAAGCGACCCGAGCCTGCTCGTCCCTGCCGACGCGGCGTGGGAGGCCAAATCCTCCACAGTCGCGCTTCCAAGAGGCGTGAACGCAAAGGAGTTCCTGCTGACATCCCTGGGCCAGGCGGCCGGAATCATGCCTTCGCTTACGGGGGGGCGGGGATCCGGAGGCGCTGCAACAGGCTCCGGCGGCATGAAGGGGTGCGCCACCGACACAGGCGGGGCCTACAGGTTCCTTACAAAAGAGGCCACGGCGCTCCGCCAGGCCGGATACGGGGTCATACTCCCCGCATGGTGGACAGGGAGGGGCTCCAAGATAAGGGCAAAGGCCAACATCAGGACGCCCAGGACAAAGTCCAGCGGCATGTTTGACTTTAGGAGCGTAGTCTCCTTTGACTGGAAGATAGCAATCGGGGACCAGGAGATGACCATCGGCGAGCTGCGAAAGCTTGCAAGGGCAAAGGCTCCGCTTGTCATGATGCGCGGCGAGTGGACAGAGGTCTCGCCAGACGACATCAAGAGGGCCATCAAGTTCCTGCAAAGGGGGGCCGGCGGCAAAAAGCCGCTCATGGACGCGCTAAAGATGGGCATAGGCGTGCCGGGCGCAGGCGGCACAGGGGACGCCGCGCCCACGGGCGCCGACTCAAAGGGCATTGACATAGAGGTCACAAGTGAGGACAGCCGCATACTCCGGATACTGGACCAGATACACGACAAGACCAAGATGAAAGGCAGGGGGCAGCCGGCGGGCTTTTCAGGCGAGCTGAGGCCCTACCAGCTGCGCGGGTTTTCATGGATGTCGTTTCTGCAGAGGTGGGGCCTCGGAGGATGCCTGGCCGATGACATGGGACTGGGAAAGACGATACAGGTGCTGGCGCTCATACAGCAGTACAAGCGGCAGCGGTCCAAGAAGGATGGCAGTGATGCCCAAAAGCCGTTCCTTCTCATATGCCCAACGTCTGTGATAAGCAACTGGAAGAAAGAGGCGCAGCGTTTCACGCCGGAGCTTGACGTCATGGTACACCATGGCAGCGACAGGGCCTCTGGCGCCGCGGCGTTCAGGAGAGAGGCGCAGAGGCACGACGTCGTTGTGTCAAGCTATGGGCTGATGCACAGGGACCTCAAGGCCATCAGGAATGCGGGGTGGGGCGGGATCGTGCTTGACGAGGCGCAGAACATCAAGAACCCGCATACAAAGCAGGCCCAGGCGTCCAGGGCCATAGACGCGGACTGCAGGTTTGCGCTGACTGGCACCCCGGTGGAGAACAACGTGGGGGACCTCTGGTCCATAATGGAGTTTCTGAATCCGGGACTGCTGGGAAGCGAGGCCGCATTCCAGCGCAACTTTTTTGTCCCAATCCAGATGATGCAGGACGCGGGGGCCGCCGAGAGGTTAAAGAGGGCCACGGGCCCCTTTATGCTGAGGAGGCTAAAGACTGACAAGTCGATCATATCCGACCTGCCAGAAAAGGTCGAGACAAAGACGTACTGCCAGCTTACAAAGGAACAGGCCACCCTCTACGGGGCGGTGATCGAGGAGATAGGGGGGATACTGGGGATGGGTGATGGCAATAAAGACAACCAAAAGGGCAGCGCAAATGGAGGCGGCAAGGGATCCAAGGGAGACGGTCCAAGCGAAGAGGTCAGTGAGTTTAGGCGCAAGGGCATAATACTTGCCGCCCTTACAAAGCTAAAGCAGGTATGCGACCATCCTGCCGTATTCCTAAAGGACAACTCACAGACGTCCGGCGCTGCAGGCCGCTCCCGCTCAGGCAAGCTGGTGCGACTGACAGAGATGCTCTCAGAGGTGACGGAGTCCGGCGACAGCGCTCTTGTGTTCACGCAGTTTGTAGAGATGGGCCACATAATCAGGGACCACCTGCAAGAGTCCCTGGGCCGCGAGGTCCTCTTCCTGCACGGCGGCACCCCGAGAAGCCAGAGGGATGCCATGGTCGAGCGCTTTCAGGAGGAGCACGGCAAAAGGGGCAAGTCCGGGGCCGCCGAGCCAAAGATATTTGTCGTATCACTAAGGGCCGGCGGCACGGGACTGAACCTGACGGCGGCAAGCCACGTGTTCCACTTTGATCGCTGGTGGAACCCCGCAGTGGAGGATCAGGCCACGGACAGGGCGTTTCGCATAGGCCAAAAGCGCAACGTCCAAGTCCACAAGATGATCTGCTCCGGAACCCTAGAGGAGAGGATAGACGATACGATAGAGATGAAAAAGGACGTCTCAAGGATGGTGGTCGGCGCAGGCGAGGGCTGGCTTACGGAGATGTCAAACGAGGATCTAAGGGACGTATTGGCCCTGAGCGCTGACGCGACCATGGCAGCGGAGGAGGGCTGACGGATTGTCGTTCTGGGGATACTACAAGAGGAGAAGCCCAAAGCCTGTAAGGGGCGGCATAAAGGCCCAGTCAAGAAACGGCCAGTTCGGCCAGAGCTGGTGGGCAGGGCGCTGGAATGAGGCGCTGGAGAGCTATGGCATCGGGGAGCGCCTGAACAGGGGCAGGTCGTACGCCCGCAAGGGGCAGGTCGCGTCAATCGACATCTCAAGGGGGCTTGTGACTGCAAGGGTGCGCGGCAGCATGGACTACAAGGTCAGGATAGAGATGCAGACGCTTGAGGAGGCGCAGTGGGAGGGCGTGGCAAAGGCGATGTTTGCCAGGCCCGCAGCTGCGGCAAGCCTGCTTGCGGGGCAGATGCCAGAAGATGCAGAGGACGTGTTTGAGGAGCTTGGCCTGAGCCTGTTTCCAAGAAGGAGGGACCTGGAGACGGACTGCACCTGCCCGGACTGGTCGAACCCCTGCAAGCACATAGCGGCAGTATACCTGCTGCTTGCCGAAGAGTTTGACCGCGACCCATTTCTGATATTCCGGCTGCGTGGAATAGAGCGCAGGGGGCTGCTGAGGATGTCCGGGCTCAAGGACAAGGCCGCCAAGAGGGGCGGCAGAAAGTCGTCCCTCTACAAGGCAGTCACAAGATCCTCGCGCGTAAAGCCGCTTCCGGCAGACCCGGACGACTTTTGGAGGGGCGGCGTCGACATCGAGGACGCGGGCGCGGGAATAGTGCAGTCCAGGAGGGCAGGCGGGGCGGACGGCGGCGGCGGGGCGCCGCTCAGGGAGAGGAAGAGGAGGGGCAGGCCCAGAAAGGACGGCGGACGCCCCGGTGCGGACAGCGGCATGCAGACGCATGGGCCCCAGGAGATAGTGCCCCCCATACCGGCCCCGCTGGTAAAGCAGCTCGGAAGCTTTCCATTCTGGAGGGGCGAGCAGAACTTTATCGAGAGCATGGAAAGGATATACGGCGAGGCCTCCAAGCGGGGCGTCAAGATGTTTCTGGGCGAGTCTGTCAGGGACTGACATGCGTACGTTGCCACCGCCAGCATCACCATCATCATCATTATTATTATTATCGTCATTAGACCAATGCACAGCAGGCATGCTGAACATGTGTATTTTTAGTCAATGTCATATCGGGTATAGTTTTAAGTATATTCATATTCGGTCCGCTGTCCGCTCATTTTCCGCCAAGGTTGCGAAAGGACTAAAGATCATCAAGCAGATGTTAATCAAAGCTTACGAATCAAGGGTTTTAAGATTATATAATGACTTCTAAAGGAGAGATGAAACCTGTAACAGACGCAAAAAGTGTACGAGACGCAGGCGCGAGGATGATGACGCCAAGAAGAAAAAGAGTCAGACCCCACACAGCGTGACGGACATGTCAGGGACTACAAGGAGGAGCGGCGCCGACAGCGGGCCAAGGCATGCCGGGACGACGGGCTCACATGCCGCCTAGTACATCTGCGCCCGCCGGCATGCCCATCAAGTTGGAATTTATACGGGCACCGCGCCCCCACGGCAATGGCAAGAAACAGGTCAAGGTACTGGAAGCTCGAGCCAGGCGAGATGTCCGAGTTCAAGTACGACGAGTCCAAGCTGCTCAGCTGGGAGATCAAGTGCGTGAGGCAGCCGGAAGACGAGGCCAGGTTCATCGGCGTCTTTCTGTACAGGAACGGGACGCCGTACGACTATGAGTCCATAAAGGGAGTCTGCTACTACCACAACAACATAGGGAGGGACGAGCTACAGTCCATCACGTCGTTTCTGCAAAAGAGGTTCGGCGGCAAGCCCATGGAGAAGAGCGAGAGGATATTCCTGTCGGGTTCAGACGTGATATACGCGCCGTCAGAGATCGGACGGCTTGCATCCGACATGGAGTCGGAGTTCGGCACAAAGGCAGTCATATCGCTTGAGTTTGAGGGGCCAAGCCCGGAGGAGCTGAAGGACGCAGGGCTGCCAGAGGCAAAGCTGCTGCCGATTCCCACATAATCATTATTACTCTGGTGCGAGTATAGTCACGATCATGTCAGGCCTTGAGGGGTTCGGGGAACACGCAGAGGAGCTGCGCAAGCGCGCCGTCCGCGCCGTGCTGGCAGTGGCAATAATCACGACGTTCATACTGACGTTTCATATCGAGCCGTACCAGGCAGCCGTCGGCGCGGACGGCGTCACGATAACCCTATACTACCCCGCGCCGCAGCCGCTTGACAATATCGCGGCCCAGATTACCTGGCACTTGAGAGACGCCCTAGTACCCGATACGGTCCAGCTCATACAGACTGCCCCGGGCGAGGCGTTCTTTGCCCAGATATACATAGCGGCGCTCGTCGGAGTCGCGGCCGCCATGCCCCTCATAGTGCGCGAGGCGGCCGCGTTCATAAGACCCGCCCTGGAAGAGAAGGAGATACATGTCAGCAGGGCAATATCGCTTCCCGCAATAGGGCTGTTTGCGTCAGGCTGCATATTCTCATACTATATGGTGGTGCCGTACATACTTGACTTTCTGTACAGGTACGGCGAGTCGGCCGGGCTGGTCACGTTTCTGAACGTGATAGACTTTGTGACGTTTGTGCTGCAGTTCCTGATCGCCTTTGGCATATCGTTCCAGCTCCCGCTTGCAATGTACGCGGCCACGATGTCGGGGATGGTCTCGCCGGACTTTTGGAAGCGCAATGCAAGGTATGCCATAGTGGCCATCGTCGTATTCGGGGCCGTAATCACGCCTGACGGCAGCGGCGTTACGATGTGGTTCATCGCGGCCCCGATGATAGCGCTGTACGCGGCCGGAACCGCGTTTATCATGCGCAGGGCAAGGACGCAGAGCGCCAGCCCCGACGCAGTATGACCGCGTACGCGTGCAGCAGCTCCGATGAAGGGCGAGTCTCCGACTTGTCCTGTCTGCCCCGGCCGCGCGGCGACCGGCGGCACCGTGCCGCGCGTGCCGCGCCTGCACCGCAGGCACGGCCCCCCGGACCCAAAAATCGAACACTTAAATCCAAAAACTGCCAATGTATGGCATGTCAGTACTGGCAGGCCTCGCCGGATTCATAGCGGGACAAGAGTGGATAATACTGGTCATCGTCGTGGTGGTGCTCATCTTTGGGGCAAAGAAGATACCAGAGCTTGCAAAGACGATGGGCAGGGCCAAGGGCGAGTTTGAAAAGGGCAAGATAGAGGGCGAAAAGGAGCTAAACGACTTCAAGGACAAGGAGCAAAAGCAGTAACCCTGCTCCTAGCGTACCATTGCCACTCCGCCGTTACCGCTTCAGTATCGAGTCGTTATAGTCGGCCGTAAAGTGGCGCCCTGACGCCATGGACGGGTCGGCCATCAGACGCGGCGTCGGATCAAACGAGAATTATAGCTCGGCGCGGGCATTCCAAAAGACTACGCGGCAGGGCGCCCACGTACCGAGAGGGAACAAACAGGATCATGCGCCTTCACTGTCGCGGCTGCTGCTGCTGCTGCTACCGTACTCCTCCTCCTCTGCGGCCTGCGCGAGTTCCGCCATTATCTGCGCAAAGGACTCCCTGAGTGAGTCACGGCCGCCTCTCATCCACGAGGGCATGCCGAGGCGGCCCGTCCTCAGGTCGACTGCGGTGGTGATTACAGTACGGGGCTTCGGGGGGTGCGCGGCCGACGCGCCCGGTTCGGGCTTTGCGTACTCTGCCGCGCCTGCAAGCTCGTGTACGATGTGTGAGCCCTTGGCGTCGCCCCCGATCACGAATGTCTCATGCCTGTACGGCGGCGTCGCCACGTGCTTTGCCATCATCACCAGCTCGCGCCCGTCCAGCACGACGTGCTCCTCGGCAACCGAGGTGTCGCCCCGGACTGACATTACACGGACCGACGGATAGTGGTGCGGCATCAGGCTCTGGTACGACCCCGGGTTGCAGACCGTCGCATATGTGGACTCGAGCCCGGCGCTTGCAACGGTGGTCAGCGAGAACCGCGGCATGCCGTCACACCCGCGGTGGCGCCCCCCACCGGACATACAGCTCGTGCTCAATCCCGAACTGGTCCAAACACTTGCCGACCGTATGGTCTACCATGTCCTGGATGGTGCCGGGCCTGGTATAGAACTCCGTGACGGGCGGCAAAATCACAACCCCGAGACGCGCCAGTTTCAGCAGGTTCTCAAGGTGGATGGCCGACAGGGGCGCCTCCCTTGCAACCAGTACCAGCTTCCGGCACTCCTTTATCGTGACACCGGCCGCCCTTGCAATCAGGGTGTCGTCATACCCGTGCGCGACTGCAGACGCGGTCTTCATGCTGCACGGGGCCACTATCATGCCGTCTGTAATGTGCGTCCCGCTTGATATTGCAGACGCCATGTTGACGTCATCGGACGTGGCGGTGGCAAGGGCCTTTACCTCAGATATCGAATAATCGGTCTCCATCGAGACGCACTTGGAGGCCCACTCGGACATTACGAGATGCGTCTCAACTCCGAGATCCCCGAGCACCTCCAGCAGCCTGATTCCGTATATGGCCCCCGTGCTTCCGGTCATGCCGACTGCAAGCCTACGGGGCGGCATACCACCCATGAGTATGATAAGGGCACATGCTATTTTAGGTATTGCAAGCGGCCGCGCGGCCGATCACCGGGGGATTATGCGTCCCGAGCCGGCAATGCGGATAGGCTCGGCCTCCGGCCTGAGGATGACTGCCGTGTCGCCATAATGGTATGTGACCGGCTTTGCAAGGCTCAGGGAGATCCTGCAGGGGCCCGGGGGGCTGTGGCCGCCGCCGTCACTGCCGTCATCACCGCCGTCGTCATCCGCACTGCCGCCAGAATCACCATCGCGCGAGACGCCTGAGACTGTCGCGGCCCTTGCCTGCAGGCCCACCGACACTATGCACCCCTGCTTCTTGGACAGCCCGGCCTTGTAGAACCGGTTTGGCGTGTAGTCCAGCACCAGATCCGCAGAGTCTACAATCGCGTCGTTGCCGGCCGCCGACAGGATGTCGCCGCGCCGCACGTCCTCGGGCTTTGGGCCCTTTACCGCCAGCCCCACGCGCGCAGGGCATGACGCAGTGCCGACGGGATCATCGTGCATCTGTATGGACTTTACCAGTACCTCGGAGCCGGACGGGTGCAGCGTCAGCGTGTCATACTGGCTTATGGAGCCGGACGTCACCCTGCCAAGTATTACCGCCCCCACCCCCTTTACGTCAAACGAGTGGTCTATTGCAACCTCGGCGGGCCGCCCGTGCGCCTCTTCAGCGCCTGCAGAAGGGTCCCCGGCCAGGGGAGGCAGCGCGTCCACCGCCTGCGCCAGCTCCGACGCGTCCACCCTTCTGTAGTTCTCAACTACGGTCCCCCTTATCATGGAGTCCAGCCTGCCCTCGTCGACCTCGTACGTGTGGCACAGTATGCCGTCCCTCCTGCCGAGGGTGTCCAGCGCGACGATCTGCTCTCCCGTAAAGCGGTCCAGCGCATCGACATGAAAGATCACGTACTCGGACATTGAGATGGCATGGAACAGGGGTGGGATCTTTTCTGGAAACCCCGTCGCCACCACCCACGTCCTTACGATGTCGCGCGCCTTTTTGTCATGTATGGTGATGTCAGAGGACGTGCCCGCCCTGCCAAACTCTAGCGCGGTCTCCTTGCGGCCCAGGACGCAAAAGTTGACCGACGCCGGCCCCTCCCGTTTGCCAGAAGCCATGCGGGACCGGTGCTATGTGCCCTTAAGAGTCAGCCGATCGTCACGGGAACGACTGCAGGGCGTCGGCATAGCTTGCAAACCGGTGGTTTGCAGGGTGCAGCAGCCTCTGCCGGTACTTGGATGCCGTAACCGGCATCTTTTTGCGGCCGCGCGGCGAGCCGCGGCGAGCCGCAACTCGGGAGGCGGCGCCGCGCAGGCCCAGCGGCCCGACGCCGCGGGGGAAGAACTCCTCGGATTCGGCCTCGAGTAGGACGTCGTCGGACGGGGCGTAGCAGTTTACCAGCCTGCCGCGTATAATGTGGTCTATCGCGCGGCGCGCCGCCGCACCATCCTGCACGTCTGCAGGCAGTGACGAACCGAAGAGGTGTACGCTCTCTACGATTCCGCGCGAAGAGGGGCGCAGTCCGGCGGCAATGGAAGTTGTAGCGGCCGCTGTTCTGGCAGGCGCGGCAGGAGGGCCTCCCAGCGAGCCGTAGGCCAGGTGCATCATACAGTGGAATATCACCTCCGAGCCAAGCGAGTGCCCGAGGAGCCGCACCCTTGTGTCCAGGTTTGCCCGGTCCCGCTTGAAGTCCGTTACAAACCTGGCAAGGTGCCTGCCGTTTGCCCTTGCAATGCGCCTGCCGGCCTCAAGGGCCCTGCGCTGGTGCCTCCTGACGTGCGCGCCCAGCGTGTTCGAGTCATAGCTGAACCCCACCACGGGCGGCAGCTGACTGCCCTTCCGGACGCCACCGCGGCCCCCGCGGCCCAGCCGGGCGAGCATCTCCCTTGCAATCACCACCTTCTCCAAGGCGCCCCGGTCGTCGTTGCGAAGCCCGTGTACCATTATGACAAGTTCGGGTGAGCCGCGGACCGCGTCCTCAAAGTAGCGGCACGGGTACAGCCGGTACGTCACGCCCGGGCGCAGAGCCCTGCCGTCAACCAGATTGTAACAGCCGCGCGTGGTGATTCGCGGTATGCGGTGTGTATGCGCGGCGTTTTGCAGGGGTTCGCGTCCGGGAATCATTGCGGTTCGTGAGTGTGGTTGCCGTCTTTGCCGTCGCGGTTCCCCCTAGGGTCGGTGGCGGGGTCGGCTGCAGAATCATTATCATCATCAAAGCGCCCAAGCTGCTCCTTGTGCCTCTTGATCGCGTCGTCCTCGACGCGCGCAAAGAGGGGGGAGACGGAGCCGAGCCGGTGGCCTGGCTTTATGAGGATGTCCGACGCGCCGTCCCACGAAGAGTCCTCGGGGCTGCCGTCCAGCCCAAGCTGGCCCCATATGCGCGCGGCCGACTCTGGGAGGAACGGACACACCATAACTGCAAGCGATCTCACCGCGTTGATTGACAGGTACATGCACGTCTGGGCAGACTGCATGCTGTCTGCCGCTGCTGCTGCTGCCGCCGCATCCGTTGCCGCATCCGTTGCCGCATCCGTTGCCCCCTTGAGCCCCTGCTTGGGGACGGACTTCCACGGTTCCTTGTGCTGAAAGTACTGATTGAAGTGGGACGAGAACGCCATTATCGCCTTGAGCGCCCTGTCAAGGTGGTTCTGGTCCATCAGCGCGCCGGTCTCGGCCGCAAGCCCGGCGATTCGGGACGCGGCCTCCTCGTCCATGCCGTCAAACGGGCCGGGCTCCGGCACCACGCCGCCAAACTTCTTAGCGGTGAACCCGAGCGCTCTGTTGACCAGGTTGCCCAAGTTTCCGATGAGCTCGGAGTTTATCCTGGATGCAAAGTCGTCCCAGTCGAAGTTCAGGTCGTCCTGCGAGTATGGGTTTATGGCCACCAGATAGTACCGGAGATAGTCGGCAGGATAATGCCGGAGAAACTCGCGCAGCCCGATGTACCAGTTGCGGCTCTTTGAGATCTTTTTTGACTGCAGTGTCAGGTGCCCGCGCGTCGGGACATAGTCGGGCAGCTTGAACTCGGAGTTTATGCCCAGCCTCATCGCCGGAAGGAACAGGTAGTGGTGGTATACGATGTCCTTGCCGATAAAATGATAAATGTCGGCCGAGTTCCAGAACTCTTTTCCGTCGATCCCCCTCGACTCGAAGAATTCCATCGCGGACGATATGTACGCAAGGTGGTTGTCAAACCAGCCGTAAAAGACCCTGGGGGCCCCGCCATCGCCGGTACGCCGCGGCGGCACCGGCACCCCCCACGGGATGTCGCGGGTGATGTCCCAGTCCGAGAGTCCGGAGACTATCCAGTTCTGCACGTACCGCTTGACGTCGGCCTGGAGGTTTCCGTTGCCCTCAAGCCAGGAGGAGAGCTCACCGGCAAAGCTGCTCAGGCGGAAGAACGCGTGGGTGGAGCGCCTCTTTGTCGGGGCGGCCCCGCATATGGAGCACTTTGGGTCGGATATCTCCTCCGGGACGCGGCCGCAGGCCTCGCAGAGGTCAGAGTACTGGTCGGCCGCCCCGCAGTAGGGGCACGTGCCCCTGACGTAGCGGTCAGGCAGGAACTTTGAGTCATATTCGCAGTAAAACTGCACCACGTCCTGCTCGAATATGTGCCCGGCCTCGTCAAGCTTTGCAAACACGTTTTGGACGAACGCCACGTTGCGCTCCGAACTGGTCTGCGAAAAGCAGTCAAACCGGATGCCGAACGCCTCAAAGTCCTCCCTGTCCCTCCTGTTCCACCCGGCCACGTACTCCTGCGGCGTTACGCCCTCCTTTTCGGACTGTATCAGGATGGGCGTGCCAAAGTCGTCGGACGCGCAGACATAGTATGCCTCCGTTCCCGCCATCCGGAGATAGCGGCACGTGACATCGGCCGGAAGGTACGTGGACGCGACGTGCCCCAGGTGTATCTCGCCGTTTGCGTACGGGAGGGCGCTCGTTATTACGGCCCTGCGGCGCGGCGCGCCTGGTGCGGGCGGCGCGCGCTCGGACCCGGTGGGGGGGAGGCGGGTGGATCCTAGCGTGCCGCTTGTCGTCGACTCCATGCACTGGATGGTCGGCACATCGGTTAAAAGCCTACCAACTCTCCGCGTATCTGGACTGCTCCTTTGTGAGCCTGTCTATCCGGACTTTCATGGCGCCGAGCGCGTCTACGGCCACCTGCCTGTCTATCGACTCGGGCACGTTTAGTATCTCGTTTTTCATATTTTTGTGGTTCTCCAGTATGTGCATTACGGAGCTCAGCTGGTTTGAGAACGACTGGGCCATCACCTCCGGCGGGTGCCCCTCTGCCGCGACCAGGTTTGCAAGGCGCCCCTTGCCCACAAGATAGACCTTTTTGCCGTTCTTCAGGACGCACTCGTCGAGGTTGGGCCTGACCTGCCGGACCGACCGGGAGCGGTTCAGCAGGTAGTCGCTGTCAATCTCCACGTCAAAGTGCCCCACGTTTCCCATAACGGCAGAGTCCGGCATCCGGTCTATGTGCTCCCTTGTGATGACGTCGCGCATGCCCGTGCAGGTTATGAACACCTGGCCCGTCCTGCACGCCTTTGACATGGGCTCGACGTCGAACCCGTCCATGAACGCCTCGAGGGCCCTTACCGGGTCGACCTCCGTCACCACCACGCGCGAGCCCATGCCGCGGCATCTAGCGGCCACCCCCTTGCCGACCCAGCCGTATCCGGCAACCACCACGCGCTTGGAGGCCATCAGCAGGTTCATGGCCCGCAGGTAGCCGTCTATGGTCGACTGCCCCGTCCCGTAGCGGTTGTCAAAGAGGTGCTTTGTGTGGGCCTCGTTTACCAGTATCACCGGATAGCGCAACTTGCCCTGCCTCTGCACGGCGCGTATGCGGCTGACGCCCGCGGTGGTCTCCTCTGTGGCCCCCTTGACGTCAAGCCCGGCAAATCTCGGATCAAAGTGCGCCATTATGTTCATGTCGGCCCCGTCGTCTACCAGTATGGAGGGCTTGTGCCCCAGCACCTTTGAGATGCACCAGTCGTACTCCTTCTGGGTCTCGGTGCTCCACGCATAGGTGTGTATCCCCTGTGATGCCAGAAACGTGGCAATGTCGTCCTGGGTGGTGAGCGGGTTGCCCCCGCAGCAGGCCACCTCGGCCCCCAGGCCCTTGAGGCCCATCAGTAGGACGGAGGTCTCCTTTGTGATATGCAGGCACAGCCCGACCGTAACGCCCCTGAGGGGCTTGCCGTCGCCCCTCTTCTTGAGGCGGGATATGGTATTGTCAAGTATCTGCATGTGCGACCTGGCCCACTCGTACGAGGTTCTGCCCTGCCGCTCAAGTTTGGCCCCGCCCTTTACCTTGCTCAATGCTAGGCACGCCGACGCATGCTATAAAATCCTATACGGCGCCGCGGCGCCCCGCGGCGACCCCGCCCGGAGGCAGAAGGATGCCAGCAGTCCGGACTCTGCGAGTTTAGCGCGCCTTGGAAGGATCCGACTTTGATCCGACTGCCCCGGCACGCCCGACACGAAGGCGGGCCCCGTGCAGGCGTATCATGCCACGGCACGTCCGCCCGCCATTGTGAGTGACAGAATGGCGAACGGTGGCATCGCCTTCCTCCGCGGGAGGATTCGGCCTGTTTGGGTATCCCCCCCGCACGGCAGCCACAGCGGCTGGCGTTGGGGTCAGTGTATGCAGGGGTCGTGCCGCAAGGCAGACGCAAATCTGAAAGTAAGTCTTAAATATTATTGTTGTCAAGATTAAAGTAAATGGTGATTTCCTTTAATGGAGCCTAAAATCATTAAAGGATGGCATAACAAACCCTCGTGGAACAACCTGGGCGAGTTCACCAAGCCCAATGGCAAGTTTGAGGACGGCGAGGGCGGGCAGCCGGTGTTCGTTCCCCGGATGTTGCCGCCGATATTTGCATACGACCACAAGCTCGTCATGCTGCTTGCAGAGGCAGAGAGGAAGGTAGGCGAGTTGAAGGGGAGGGGATCAGAACTTGAAAACCCGCACATCCTGATCAGGGCACATTTGAAAAAGGAGGCGGTACTGAGTTCCAAAATAGAGGGAACGCTGGCATCCCTCGAGGATTTGAACAGGCAAGAGGCCATCGGCGACATTGACAAAAAAGATGCGGCAGACAAGAGATTGAGGGAGGTTGTGAATTATGTAAACGCCCTGGAAGAGTCGCTGGATCAGGTACGGGATTCCGGCCAGCGCGTCAGTCTAGACATGTTAAGAAAGGCGCACGGGAAGCTTATGAACGGGGTCAGGGGCGGCGACAAGAGTCCGGGCGAGTTCCGCGACCAGCAGAACTGGATCATAAAAACGCGGGGGACGGCACATGAGATCATCTATGCGCCGCCGCCGCCAGAGAAGGTTCCTGCACTGCTTGGAAACCTTGAGGAGTTTTTTCAGGGGGACAGCAAAAGCATGCCGGTGCTGATTCAGTGTGCCGTGATGCATTATCAGTTCGAGGCGATACACCCGTTCCGTGACGGAAACGGAAGGATTGGAAGGCTGTTGCTCCCATTGATACTCTGCGAGAAGGGAACGCTACCAGAGCCGTGGTTATACCTGAGCGCCTATTTTGACGAACACCGTGACCAGTATTACGGGGGCCTGCTGGCAGTAAGCCAGAAATCCAAGTGGTCCGAATGGATAAAATTTTTCCTGGGGGCGTTCATAGAACAGGCGGATGAAACAATACGCAGCATTCAGGAGCTCCTAGCTCTGATGAAAGAGTACAAGGGGGCACTCCTCAACAAAAATGCCAGTGGCAACGCGGTCATTCTGATGGAGCGGCTGTTTTCAAACCCGTACGTTACCATCCCCAAGGCGTCACAGTTACTCGGTGTCACGTACCCGTCCGCAAAAAATGCAGTAATGGCGCTAGTGGACGCCGGCATATTGGAGCAGACCAACATACGTTACAGAAGCAAGGTTTTCGTTGCAGGCGAGATTGAGAAGGCCATAAGGGTAGACTGAGGCGGATCCGACAGCGGCGGCGCCAACAGAAAGCGCCGGTCCACCGGCGAGAACACAGGCGCTGTTCGGCGTATTTTAGATCATCCCAGCCAGCTTGGCGCCTTGCCAACGTGCGCGGGGCATGATCTTCCATCTGCACCAGTCCGATCCCGCCGGTAGGCCAAACAGTCTAAATACGCGCCCTGCACGCGCACACTCATGGCATGGAAGAAGATCGCCCAGAAGGGCGACGTGCAGCCGGGCAAGGGCAGGTCCTTTGAGGTGGACGGCAAGCAGGTTGCGCTCTTCAACCAGGACGGATACCATGCCATGGACGACTTGTGCGTGCACCAAGACGGCTCCATCGCGCCGGGCAAGCTTGAGGGGGACATCGTAGAGTGTCCCCTGCATTTTTGGCACTACAACATCAGGACCGGCGAGCTCAAGGACTACATGAAGGACGTAAAGCTGCAGACGTATGCAGTAGACGTCAGGGATGACGGCATATACGTCGACGTATAGGGCGCGCGGCCCGAGTGACGAATGCCGGCGGATATCCCCGGTACGGCGGCGGCGGCGGCGGCGACAACAGCAACATAACCTTTATTCCGATATATGGCGCCCGGTGTCACGTTGGGCGCGGACGTCACATCGGAGATCACGGAGCAGGACTATGGCCATATAGCAGGCCGCATACGCGGCTACATCAAACAGAGGATCGCAGAGGCTCGCGCAGACGGGCTCATACTGGGCCTCAGCGGGGGGATCGACTCCGCGGTGCTGGCGTACCTGTGCAGGACTGACGGGCTCCTTGAAAAGACCCTTGCGATAATGATGCCGGACACGACGGTAACCCCAGAGTCGGAGACGGCCGACGCCCAGAGGATAATATCGATACTGGGCATGCAGCACAAGCTCGTGGACATCGCCCCCATACTGCGCGAGTACAGCATGTACCTGGAGCCCAACAGGGACGCCAGGGCCAACCTCGCCGCAAGGGTCAGGGCAAACATACTGTACTATTACGCAAACGCAAAGAACCTGCTCGTCCTGGGCTCAAGCGACAGGAGCGAGCACCTGATCGGATACTTTACCAAATATGGCGACGGCGCGTCTGACGTGGCCCCGATAGTCTCGCTTTACAAGCTGCAGGTAAGGGGGCTGGCAAGGCACCTGGGCGTGCCAGACTCCATAATACAGAAGAAGAGCAGCCCGTTTCTGAGAAAGGGGCACGAGGCGGAGGAGGAGATTGGCGCCGCATACGAGGAGATCGACTCCGTGCTGTGGTGCGCCATCGAGAAGGGGATGCCGGCCGAGGCGGCCGCGGAGGCGGCCCAGGTTGATGTCGCAAGGGCGCGCGACATACTGGAGATGAACCGATCAAGCAGGCACAAGAGGAGGCTGCCGGCCAGGGAGGATCTCGGGCAGGCGTACGACGTCAGATAAGAGGGATGGGCAGAGGCATGGCGACAGACGGCGGCAGCGGCGCAGGCGGCATCGCGATACACGACACGCTCTCCGGGAGGAGGTCAAGCCCGGCGGGGCGGGGCGCCGGTGCCGTGTCGATATACCTGTGCGGCGTGACGGTATACGACGACGCGCACATAGGTCACGCAAGAACCATCATAACGTTTGACGTCCTGAGGCGCCACCTCGAGGGCAGGGGGATACGGGCCACGATGGTGCAGAACTTTACGGACGTCGATGACAAGATAATAGCGCGGGCGCGAGACGAGGGGGTACAGGCCTCGGAGCTTGGCGAGAGATACATCAAAAGATACCACGAGGAGTTTGAAAGGCTGAACGTGCTCAGAGCCGACTCATACCCGAGGGCCACGGAGCACATCCCGGACATCATAAAATTCATCGCGGATCTTATCGAGGGGGGCGCGGCATACGTGGCAAAAAACGGCGTCTATTTCGCAGTATCGGAGTTTGCGCAGTACGGCAAGCTTTCCGGGAAAAAAACGGACCAACTGAGGTCCGGCGCCCGCATCGAGGTAGACGAGGCAAAGCGCGACCCGCTTGACTTTGCCCTGTGGAAGTTCGACTCCGGACATCCGTCGTGGGACAGCCCGTGGGGGGCGGGGCGCCCCGGCTGGCACATAGAGTGCTCTGCGATGAGCACGAAATACCTGGGCGACTGCATAGACATACACGGAGGGGGGCGCGATCTGATATTCCCCCACCACGAGAACGAGATAGCCCAGTCCGAGACCCGGACGGGCCGCATGTTTGCCAGGATATGGATGCACGTGGGAATGGTGACGATCGGCGGCGAGAAGATGTCAAAGTCGCTTGGCAACATCAGGTCGGTGGGGCGCGCGCTGGAGGACTGGGGCCCAAACGTGATCAGGCTGTTCTGCCTGTCAGGCCACTACTCAAAGCCGGTGGACTATTCGGATGAAAACCTGCGCGAGAGCCTTGCAAGGTGGCGCCAGATAGAGGCGTGCCACTACGAGCTGATGCACGCGGCAGGGGATGCGGACGTCAAGGACGGGGACAGCCCGGGGGATGCGGGTGCCGCAGGCAGACTGGCCGACGCTGGAGGCATGTTTGATGCCGCGCTAGACGACGACCTCAACACGCACCTAGCAGTGTCGGCGGTAATGGGCGTGGTATCGGACGCAAACGCCCTGGCCGCGGACTGCGCGCTGGAACCGGGGTGGGCAACCGACGCGGGGGCGGAGCTCTCAAGGATGACCCGGATTCTCGGCCTGAAGGTGCCGGACATGGATCCTGCCGAGGCCGCGGCAATCGACTCTGAGGTAGAGGCGCGCAACGACCTGAGAAGGCAGGGCCGATACGAGGAGGCGGACGCGGCAAGGGACAGGCTCAGGGCGCGGCATGTGGAGCTTTTTGATCGCGGGGACAAGACGGTGTGGGTTAAGCGGGAGAAGATGGGAGCAGACACCAGAAGCTAGCTCCCGGCACATTTGTCGGCGGCGGCGCCGCATACGAAGCGGCGGCAGCTGAGTGTCGCGGCGTTCTTACCCAGCGTAGAATAATTGCGCGCTGGTTGCAGACGCGCACCGCAACAACGTCGAGCTTGCCCCGGCACCGGGTTTGTAAGACGTGATTTAGTTTTTTCTTGCCGGAAAAATAAATATGCTGAATAATTAATGTTTTTAATTAGCGCGTCCTAATTAGCGCATCCTAATTAGCGCGTCCTAATTAGACTAGTCTAATTTTCAATCTGCTTATTATGCGATACAACCAAGTATTTCCATGAATGTATGGAGCAAGTTCTGGAATTGGTACGAGGACAAGATACTGGGGAGCGTGTTAATAATCGCAGCAATACAGTTTATCCAGGTGCCCCACATGGTGTGGAACGCGGACATGATGCTTGAGGCCGGATACGTCTCAAGGGTCCACCCCGTGCTTGACTGGCTGCTGTACGGAGTCGACCTGATAGAGATAGTCTCAATAATTAACGTCGGGATGATCATGTACAGCCTCATAAAAAAGAAGAGAAGGGCGAAAAAGAACGCAGAGCGCCAGCTCCGCGGGGCTGCCGGCTAGGACCGGCTCTTGTGTCGCGCCGATCCGGTCTTAGTTTCGGCCAAGGTCAAGCGGCACCATCATGCTTCCAAACGACTCGTTTATTCGGAAGTGGTACTCTTTTGACTCGTCATACAGGAACTGCGAGCCGCCGTACCCGACGTTGGGGCCGAACAGCATGTTAAACTCCCTTGCATCCCCGGGGTTCAGCGCTATCTGCCCGCTTGTAAAGTCGGTGCCTGCGTACCTGAACGCGGTGGAGCCGTCCCAGACGTCGTAGTTGCACAGGGACGGACTCGTGCAGTCAAGCGACTCTATCTCGTCGTTCGTGTTCTCTGCGAGTATCCGTAGGGAGAGCAGGGCCTGGCCCGACGAGGTTATCTCAAAGCTGTTCCCCTCGCTTCCCATCCCGAACCAGTAATAGTTTATCGGGCCCACGGAGAACAGCTCCGCGTTAGTCCTATAGTCGTGCATCAGGATGGCCTGCTTGACGGGCTTTTCGCAGTCGATCCTCTTGTACGCCTTTGTTATCTTGGCGCATTCCGCAAGCTGGGCCTCGAGCTCGGCCAGTACGGAGTCGGTTTCCGGCTCCGAAGATGCGGGGTCGGCAGCGCCAGTCTCCGCAGCGCTCCCGGGTTCCGCGGGGACGGACACGGTAATCAGTCCAGTCCTTACCAGATACTGTATCCCGTTTAGGAAGTCGTCGTCGGAGATCAGATCGTCGGCCCACCACGCGGCGTTGTTCTTGACCCATTCGGGGACGCCTTTCTCCTGCGCGCCGGCCGTGTCATCTGAGATGCCGTCCAGCGCAGCAGGGTCGGCGGGCACGGTTATGGTTCCCGACGATATCAGATACTCGATTCCTGTAAGAAACTCGGCCTCCGATATCTGCCCCTCTGACCACCATGCGGCGTTGTTCTTTATCCACGGCGGGACCTCCGCAAACGCGGGGGCGGCTGACGCAGACACCAACGATACAAGGAGTGCGGCAAAAATAAGGGCCAGTATTGTCGTCTTTGTCTGCATTATATGTAATAGCAGTTCAAACGATATAAGTCATTGCCAGAAAGTTTTGTATGAATTCACCTACCCTTCCCAAACGTGGCTGTCAGAGGAATGATCCGTGCGTGAATTCTGGATGTTTTGGGTACAGGTGAATTCATACAAGCGCGCTGGACGGCCCTGTGCGGCAGATCGCGGCGCGTGACGGCGCACGTGGAGCCGCGCGAGAATGGACGGACGATGATGACGACAACGATGCCACCGCTGCGCGCGTAGCCGGCAGAGGCAGGCCAGGCCGGATCGCGGTGCTGCGCGGCGCCGCGGGCGCGCGTTTTTTGCAGAAGAAAGCCAATGATGGGATCTGAACCCACGACCTTTCGCTTACAAGGCGAATGCTCTAACCGGGCTGAGCTACATTGGCACAGCATGCGGCGGCGGCGTTTAAATTTAAAATGTTGCGAATCGCCGCGGGCGTCAGCAGTGCAGGAATGCGTAAAACGCGCCGCCGGACGCAGGGATGCGGGCAGTCGGCGAGTGGAGGCACAGATAGTAGGCGCTGCTGCTGCTGCTGCCCCGCATGCAACCGGGCGGGCTGCGTTTGCATTCTCGGCCGCCACGGGATGGCCGCAGATGCGCAACGGTGGCAGTCGCGGCAGCGGCGGTGATGGCGCCGACGGCAAGCACTTGCTTTATAATCATGCAGGGGATACCTTGCTCATGCGCTACATCGCGCCTGTCAGGGCCAAGATTCTCTCTATGCTCTTCTTTGGAACGGGTACGATGGGAGTTGCAATCGGGCTCGGGGTCGCGCCGCCGTCGGTGACGATGATAATCACGTTTATGGCAGTAGTCAACATCGGCCTGGGCGCGTTTTTTGCATACGTGCTGCTGACGCAGGAGGAGAGGTCGCCGGACAAGCGCAAGCGCAAAAAAAGGCGGGAGAGCGACAGGGACGAGTCAGGCGGCAGAAAATAGGCCGCGGCTGCAGCACACAGGGCTGTGCAACAGTCATGAAGTTAGGGACTTGGGTCATAGGCATGGGCGCTGCGATGCGTGGTAGTTAGTTTGGTAATTCTGCCCAGGATGCTGCAATCTGTCCTTTGTGGGACGGTTTTTGCCTAAAGGTCAGGATCTCTTCACGCTATATCTGATATGTGCA
>JAGWAX010000047.1:0-576 GCA_021296175.1 Nitrosopumilaceae archaeon
GTCCCGCACGCCTTGGGCCGCCAGAAACGCCTCGTCGCCCCTTCCCAGCTTGGTGAAGATCCGGGAGCGGGCAGAGGAGACGTCCCCTGCAACCGGCTTGTCCACCCTTCCTTCTGCCGCGTTATACAGCCGCAGGGCGTCTTCGTACCTGCCAAGGTACGTCATCGAGAGCGCCTTGTTGAGCAGGGCCGTCACGTCATCCGGCGACGCCTCAAGGGCTCTGTCGTAGTATGGAAGGGACTCTGCGTGCCGGCCCGTCCGGGTGAGCGCAAGCGCGACCCCCGTAAGCGCCGTCACGTCGCTGGGGTTTGACTGCAGCATCTGCTTGCACGTGTCGATCGTCTCGTCGTACATGTCCAGGGCCTCGAGCGCGGACAGCCTGTTTCTGAGCGCGTACTCGTCGTACGGCCGCAGCTTTAGCACCTTGTCACAGTACGGTATGGCCTCCCCGTGGCGCCCCATGCATATGAGCGCGAGCGCGATGTTCTGCAGGGCGGTCATGTCATCCGGGTTTCTTGCGAGCATCTGCTTGCAATAGTCGTGCATCTTCTCGTACCGGCCCGCGTCAAACATCGA
>JAGWAX010000047.1:686-13953 GCA_021296175.1 Nitrosopumilaceae archaeon
GTAGTAGTGTAGCGACGGTGGTGAAAAGGCGCATGCTCAGCAGACGGGATCCGCGGCCAGGTCAAGGATCGCCCTCGCCTGCTTGTAGTGGACCTCGTCGATCATCCGCCCCTCCACCGCGGTGGCCCCCCTGCCCTTCTCTGCAGATTTTACGTACGCGTCGGAGACCTTGCGCGCCCAGTCCACCTCCGATCTCGTAGGGTGGAACACCCTGTGCACCGTATCGATCTGATCAGGATGGATCACGCTCTTGCCGGCGAATCCAAGCGACCTGCCAAGCATGCAGTCGCGCTCAAGCCCCTTGACGTCCTTTAGATTCTGCCATATGCCGTCGATTGCAGGCACGCCTGCCGCCCTCGCATCAAGCGCCACCCTTGCACGCGCGTACTTAGCGGCGTCCGACTGCGCCGTATACTCTATCCCCATGTCGGCAAGCAGGTCAAAGACCCCGAATATCACGCAGTCTATCCTAGAATGCCTGCTGCTGCCCCCAGACGAGGCAATCTCGTACGTCTTTACCACGCCCTCGGCCGACTCGATTGACGGCATCACGCCGACCGGCCCCAGGCGGCGGCGGCGCTCCAAGTCCTCCAGTATCTTTACTATCCTTTTGAGCTGGGCCTTGTTGTCCAGCTTTGGGATCACCACGCCGTCTATCCCGCGGCGGACTACCTCACCCAGGTCCGACGGTATAAGCCCGGAAGCGGGCGAGTTTGTCCGCACGTACACTGCGCTGGCCGCGTACGAGCCGCGGTCGTGGAGCGCCTGCCGTATCATCTGCTGGGCCTCCCTTTTCTGGACGTCTGGGACCGAGTCCTCAAGGTCAAAGCAGACGATGTCAACCCTCAGGCCCTTTGCCTTTTCAATAAACCTCGGGTTGTTCCCAGGAACAAAGCAGAGACTGCGGAATAGCCGCGGCGGCAACTGCGATCAGCCCTGCGACTTTAAGAGTATCTTTCCAAAGAGTCCCTTGCCGGTGAGCATCTTTGTGTGTGCCTCGGCCGCCTGCTCGTACGAGTATACAGAGTCTATCTGGGACTTGATCTTGCCCTGGCCCATCCAGTAGAGGCCCTGGTCAAACTCGGCCTTTGTGCCCTGCGTGGAGCCCAGTATGTTGGTACCCTTGAAGAATATGTGCCGCAGATCGGTATAGGCGTCATATCCGGTGGTGGCGCCGCACGAGACCAGTGTCGCCCCGTACTTTAGCAGGGTAAGCTGTTTGTTCCAGTGCGTCTGGCCTATATGATCGAATGAAATGTCAATGCCCGGCGCCTCGCCCTTTCTCTTTGCAATCTCCTTGGAGATCGCGCGGACGTCCTTGTGCCAGTCCTCCTTGCGGTGGTCCACCGCATAGTCGGCCCCGAGCTCGAGGCACTTGTCGAGCTTGTCTGGGCTTGCAGTTGCGATGACATCGCAGTTGTACAGTTTCGCAATCTGAATCCCAAAGCTTCCGACTCCGGAGCCACCGCCCATTATCAGCACGGTCTGCCCCGGCGTTATCTTTGCCCTGCCCACCAGCATGTGCCACGATGTCAGGAGCGTCATGGACGACGCAGCCGCCTCGTCGTACGACACGGACTCTGGTATCTTCGAGACGTTGACCTCCGGCAGGTGCGTCACCTCTTGGTATGCGCCCCACGTGGGCCCCGTCTGGAAGCCCCATATGGTGCGCCTCGTACAGTCAAACTCGCGCCCGTCGGTGCATGCGTTACAGACCCTGCAGGCCATGTTGGAGTGGGATACGACCCTGTCGCCCACTTTTATGTCCCGGACGTCGTCGCCCACCGCGATCACGTCGCCGGCCGCGTCCGAACCCGACACGTGCGGCAGCGGGACTGCCACGGGCTGCCCCCTCATGCCCCAGATGTCGTTGTAGTTCAGGGCTGCCGCCTTTACCTCAAACACGACCTCGTTGGACTTTGGCTTTGGTTCGTCAAGATCCTTGACCTGCAGTATACGGGCATAGTCGTCGTCAGGTGCATACTCCTCGTACACTACAGCCTTCATAATGGCACCGGCAAAAATCCCATAAATATAGCTTATCTGCCAAGCACGTACCACGCATGCGGGTTTTGGCCTGGGCGTTCCCGCCATTTTCTGGGCCCCTCAGCTGCCCGTCAGTCTTGCACCTAGCGTCCCATGGCTCTTTCATCCGACTCGGCCCCGAGATCCCCGCACAGGATCCTTACCTCTGAGCCTGCCACGCGCGCGGCGCAGAGAGGACGGACAAGAGGATTGTGATCTAAGTAGTTCCGCCTAGGCCTTTGCATGCAGGTCTCCCTCCATTTCTTCCGTGGTTATGTCTTTTGGCGCCTGCTTGCGCAGATAGGCCTCTGCGGGGGTCTCCATGCCGTCCTTGAGGGACATGTGGGGCAGGTTGTTGTACCACTCCACCAGCCTTGCCACCGGATCGGTCATGCCCGCGGTGTGGAACGGGCTTCCCACGTGGTCGCCGGGACTGGAGCCGCGGACCGTGTTGGACGCAGACTCCTCTTCAAAGGACTTTAGGTGCTGCTCTATCTCCGAGTGAAACCGCTCCAGCTTGCCGTTCGTCTGCGGGTGCCGTATGCGGGCCATGACGTGCCTGATGCCCATCCCGGCCAGCTTTTTCTCAAACGTGGACTCGCCGCGCCTCGCATCCTTCTTTTCATTGGCATAGAACTGGGATCCGTGGTCCGTGAGTACCTGGGCGGGCCTGCCGTACTTTTTGACGGCCTCCCCAAGCACCTCTATTGCATGATCACTTGTAGGTTCATTGTACACCCCAAAGCCCACGATCAGCCGGGACGCGTCGTCCTGGTATGACACAAACCACCTACCGTCGGGCAGCTGCTTGTAGTCGGTGTGCCACAGCGAGTTTGAGAACCGCCGCTCATAGCGGACCCACTTGCGCTTTTTGGCCTTTTTTGGCTGGTTCTCTGCAAGCTCCTCGTCCTTCAATATGTCATGTATGACGTGGTGTGGGATATGGATTCCGATTGCGTCCCCGATGATCCTCTCCAGCCTGACTGCCATCCGCCTGCCCTTTTTGCAGCATGATACCACGGCGGAGTGCTCCCTGCGGCCCGGCAGTCCCCCGGGCGGGCGTCCCATCCGCGGCGGATACGTGATGTCCCCCGGGCGTGCAAGCCTGTACCTGGACCACAGCTTTCTGACCCACCTGGCAGACACGCCCATCGCCTCGCCAATCGCCGCGTCGCTCATCTCGTCCCTGTGCTTTTGCCGCATTATCCACCTCACCTGCTCCTCGTCAAGCTTGTGCACCACCCTGAGCTTTTTGCCGCCCTTGAACCTGGTCTTGATCTTTGTACGGTGGTCACGGGGCGTCCCACACACCTTTGTTTCCACTGCGCGTGCAGATATCATCCGGTCAGCACCCCCGGTTGCCATCCTTCCCACCTCGCCGAGCGTGCATAAAGGCGGAACTACTTGCCGGATCCGCATTTAATATAATCATATATAGGCACTTGCGTAAGGCGGAACTACTTACCGAACAACTCAATCCGATTCTGCAGGCATGCCGGTCAAACACCTCGCAGAGATGTGGCTGGCGGCGTGCCTTGCTGCCGCATGCCGTCTTGGCGCCCACAGCGGCAGGCTAGTCCGGAATTGGATGTATGGTCACTATGGCGTTCTTGATCTGCTTCCTAATGGAGTGCTCTATGTCAATGAGACGATCGTGCGACTCTGCGATGGTAAGCTTGCCGTCAAAAGAGCATTCAATGTCAATCTTTGAGACGTTGCCAAATTTTAGGGACAGTATGCGGCCGACACCCCTGACATCTTTGTGTTTGAACAGGACTTCCCTGATTAGATCCTCCTCGTCCAGGGATTTTTGTCCGGTGTCGTCAGTCGCGGCCTCCTCGAAGGGCTCGAGTCTGGCCGTCACGTCCTTGACGCCCGGCAGCTCCTCGGAGATCTTTTTCTTGATCGCCTTTGAGATCTTGTAGGTGCTCGTCAGTTTTGTGCTCCCGTCTATCATGACGTGCAGATCCGCATAGATGCTCTTGCCCATCTTGTGCGTGCTTGGGCTATGCGCTGCCTTTACCCCCTCGACCGTATTTGCAATATCGACGAGCCTGTTGTCAATTGGAACGTCCTCCCAGTCGGGCTCGACGTGTATTGTGATCTGGGCGTCCTTGATGTGGTCGTTCCCGTGATCGTGATCGTGCACGAAAAAGCTCAGGATGCCGTGCTTGTGTTCGTGCTCATGGTCGTGGCCATGTCCGTGCTCGTGCTCATGGTCGTGCTCGTGCTCATGGTCGTGCTCGTGTTCGTCGCCCTTAGGCTTGTCAACTATGCTGTCCTTTATTGCAGCCTCGATGTTATGATTGATTTTTGAGACCGAGTCAAAGTTGGCGTCGCCGCGTACTGAGATAAGCACATCGGCAAACAGGGTATCACCTGAGCGGCGCAAGAACACATAACCCACCCGGAGCACGCCCGGGACGGCCAGCACTATCTCCGTGATGTCTGACACGAGCTTTGGAGGTATGGCGTCTGTCAGGTCGAGCGCAGTCTTGTGTATCAGTTTCACACTGATTATCACCAGCAGCACGCCCAATACGAGCGCCGCTACAAAGTCCATATAGTAGTAACCAAGGGACGCCAAGATGATTCCGATTATGGCCACCATCGTGGAACCCGCATCCATAAAGGCGTGGTACAGGTCGGCCCTCAGAGTGTGCCCCCCGAGTCCCCGCAGTGCCTTTCTCAGTATTGCAATGCGTACAAAGTCAATGCCGATCGTGTACAGTCCGCCGACAAGCCCTATCAGGCTCGGCAGAACCACCGGTGCGGGGCCTGTCAGATGTATGGCAGACTCGTATATGAAAAAGCAGGCAAGCAGCAGTATCGATATGCCGCCCACAAAGCCGCCCAGCGGCTCCAGCTTGCCGTACCCGTACGTGTGCCCCACGTCGGCGGGCCTCATCGCGATCCGGGCGGCGATCAGCAGGATTACGGTGGTGGCGGAGTCCATGAGCGCGTGGATGCTGTCTGTAATCAGAGCCAGGCTGTTTGAGATTATCCCGAATACAAGCTCGACTACGAACGCCGAGAAGATTGACACAAGTGAGATCTGGAGAACTTTGGTGCGTTGCTCAAAGATTCCCATATACAGGGTGCCAAGAGGTTTGAATATAAATATTCATAAATATTAATATCACAGGCTAGGGTCTTCTGCCTGCGAAATCCGAAGACGCAGGACGGCAGGCATATCTTTCAAGGGGCCAGAGCCCACACCATTAACATGAATGCACAGGCCAACTGCGGCCATGCCCAGAACGGCTGGATCCCGGGCTTTTGCGCACGCAGCATCAAACCCGGGTATGGCCAATGGCACGGATCAGCCCCCTTGAGAATTCACCCATGGCGGCCTGAACCCCGGATCCCACGGATGTGGGTCTGGTCGGTACTCAGTACGCATGCAAAACGGCGGGGGAGGCGGGAATGTCAGATCCGGTTTATCTTAAAATCACGCCGGGGTTGCTGTATTGACGACAGCATCTGCCGGAGCTGCTCGTCGGTGAGTCTGGACTGTATGCGCCCTTGGGTGGCCAGGGCGATGAGCTGCTGCTCCACCATACCTGCAAGCTCTGGCTTTACCATTCTGATGTTGCCGAGCCTCGTCCTGGCCTCGGGCATCAGTATCTGCCTGAGCAGCTGCTCCTTCTGCGCTGCAACTTCGGCCCCGGCATCGGGTGCGCCGGCGCCCCGACTATCATCGGCGCTGCCGCCTGGATTCCCACCGCCAAATTCGTCAGGTTCCCTAAAGCCCATTTCAGATCCGCCGGCATGATCTAGGCATATATCTTTAGATGAGGCGCCCGGTTCGACATTTCGTGCAGTATCTCAGTTGCAAGCACGTCAAGCTTCTTCATGCCGGTCTTTGACACAACCCTGCCGTGCCGTCCCGACTTTTGGACGTATCCAAGCTTTTCAAGCTCGTGTATCGCGTTTCGTATAATCGCACCTCCTGCATAGCGGTGATGTGCCGCGCCGTATCCAGACGGCTTGCCTCCCCCGTACTCGCTACGTAGTCCGTTAATCCCTATGGGGCCGTGGAGGTATATCTTGCGCAGTATGGATGCGCACCTGACGTGCCACCAATCCCTGTTCTGCGGGGGCTTGTCGGCATGCGCGCCTGTCTTTACGAACGGAACCCATGCGGGCGCCTCAACGCCCTCCTTTCGTAGTATCTCAGCGAGCCTCTCGACCAGCACGTCGGCGGGCACATCGTACACCTTGGCCATGTTGAAGAAAGCTTGGAGGTCGTTTTATAAACCCTTGAAGCCAACATGCCCGGCCGGACGCGTGGGCGGGAATGGTGGAGGAACAGTTACGCGCGACTGCGGCCGGGTCAGGATGATGACGGTGGAGACGGAAACATCTTGCGGTATACAAACCCGCAAAAGCCGCACGTCGTCCTTATGGAGCGAATGTTAGAGCCCCCTATCCTTACGCGCAACGAGACGCCGGGCACGATAAGCGACTTGCACCTGCGGCAGAACATCATGCGGAGATGATACGGCATGCGGACACGATGCCTCGAGCACAGCCTGCGCGCGACTGACGCCTGTCTGCGTGCAAGGGCGGGGTTCGTGCCAGCTATTGACGAGGCGCTTGCCATCAGTATCTCCATACGCTCCAATATGACTGCCCTGCGGCGCACCGTGTTTTTCCGGCCCATGACAGTGCAGAGTACGACTGCAAAAAATTCTTTGCGCCTACAGTGGCCGAACCCCCCGGTATGTGGTGCCGCACTGCAGCCGGCCCGCTACAGGCACGGGGTGTCTGTAGTTCAGGACCGGCATGGGGGATACCTGAGGAAGGCCATCAGGCAGGACGCAAGTTACTCCCAGGCTGCATGCCGTCGGCATGCCGGTGTGAAGCGAGGCATTGAGATCTGCAGGTGGTGCAGTCAGCGGGATTCGAACCCGCGTTACGGGGTTGGAAACCCCGAATACTAACCAGGCTATACGATGACTGCGACATGCAGGCAGGCAGCCGTCTTACATAAATGGCTTTTTTTCATACTCGTACAGGATGCGCGCGATCACCACATGGGCCTCTAGCGGTGACGTGTCAACTGCATACACCTCGTCAAGGTGCCCGCTTATCCCGTCTGAAAAATGCCCCTTTTGGAAGCCGCCTATCACGATGGCGGCGTCGTCCGGGACGCGCTGCGCCACGTACTCGTAGGGACGGGGCGAGTCGGGAAGCGCCCCGAGGGAGGAGAGTCCCACCACTTTTGAGAACTTTTTGGTGCGCACCAGATCGGCAAAGGTGCTGTTGCGCTCAAGGCGCATCAGCGTGGTCTCCTCCTGTGCAGGTGCGCCGTCTTTGCCACGGTGATGTACAGTGTTGTTGTCGCCATCATCATCATCGTCGTCGTCGCTGTCATCACCGCCACCACCATCATCGGTGCGGCAACCCGCGCCTTTGGAACCGCCGCCGGTATGACTACCGCGCGTCGTCGTCGCCTCTATCACGCCGGTCTCATACAGCGCCTCGACCAGTCCGGCAAACCGGTGGTATGACTTTGGAATGCGCACGCCCGGACCCAGGCTGATCATGCAGCCGTCCGCGGTATGCACGTACACCTCGAGGGCGCGGCGCAGGCGGTACAGGGGGGCCGACGTAGCCGTAACCAGCGCCAGGTGCACCAGATCGGGCCTGCCGCGTCTTGCAGCATCCGGCATGCCTTTCATGGCGGCATAGTGCCAAGAGTTGTCAAGTAGCATGTGCGGACGCTTCCCGCCGCGCGTCCGGCGCGCATGCGACCTGACTGCCGGGTGCCCGTACAGTTCAGGGGGCACCATCTCCAAGGCCGACTCTGCAATAACCAGCGATATCATGCGGCCGTCCCCCGTACAACTGTGCAGAAGGCACCGCTGCCACCCAGCCTGCCGGCGGTAACCTCTCGTGAAAATATTCCTGCCGCGTGCTGCAGTCGCGGCGGCCAGACGTATATGTTCAACCCGACGTGCAGCCGCTATACCCGCACTCTATGCAGATGCAGCACCCCTCTACAAACACGAGCCCGTTCTTGCAGGTGGGGCAGAGCCGCTCCTCGAGCATGTCCTCGTGTCCGGGCGCCTGCTGGGCGGAGTCAGGGTCGTCTCCAGACGCAACGATCTCCTTGTCGTGCGGCTTTATCGCGAGCGCCGCGTCGACCTGCTCTGATATGTACTGGTTGGTTATATGGGAACGCACAAAGTCCGTCACCCACCGGCTCGGCCTCACCTCAAAGGTCTTTTCGGCATTCTCGCTTGTCATGTGCAGCACCTGCTTTTGCCTCGAGCCGTCCCTGTACACGGTGATTCCCTTGAGCCCCATCTCGTGCGCAAGCAGGTAGGCGGCCTTTACGTCCTCGGCGGTGACGTCGTACGGCATGTTTATCGTCTTTGCGATCGCGTTGCCGATCCAGTTCTGCCACACGGACTGAGCCATCAGGTGGTCGGCCCAGTGTATGTCCATCGCCGTGACAAACACGTCCTGCATCCACTGCGGAATCTCCGGAATTCCGCGCAGCGACCCGTAATTGTCTGCAATCTTTTCTATCATCTCGTCAGAGTACAGCCCCTCCTCCATGAGGGCCCGCTTTACAATCTCGTTGGTGTAAAAGAACTTGCCCACCGTCACACGCTTCTCAAAGACCAAGGCGAACGCGGGCTCCATGCCGTTTGAGCAGCTTGCAATCATTGACAGCGTGCCGGTGGGGGCCACCGTGGTGGTCAGCACGTTGCGTATGCCGTACTGCCTGATGTTTGATATGAGCGCGTCCCACTCGCAGGAATGCCGATCCGCGGGCATCTCATAATACCCGGCGACGGGTATCCGGCCCTCCGGATACTCGGACTTTGAGCAGAGCGGGAACGCTCCCCTTGACCTTGCAAGCGCCACGCTCTCGTCCATCGAATAGTACGTGAGGGCCTCCGACAGCCTGGACTGCAGGCTGTATCCCTCCTGCGAGTTGTACGGTATGCGCAGCTTGTAAAGCAGGTCGGCCACGCCCATCACGCCGAGCCCTATGCGCCTCGACCCTTTGGAGGCCTCGTCGATCTTGGGCACCGGGTACAGGTTCACGTCAATCACGTTGTCAAGGAAGCGGGTGGTCTTCCGGATCACCTCCTCGTACCGCTGCCAGTCAAACTCGTACGAGCCGTCGGCCTGCTTTTTGACCAGGTTGGCCAGGTTTATCGATCCCAGGTTGCACGACTCGTACGGGTATAGGCTCTGCTCGCCGCACGGGTTTGTCGCCCGCAGGGGCCCCTGCCGCGCCTTTGCAAACACGTTGTACTTGTTTATCTGGTCAAAGAATATCAGCCCCGGCTCGGCGCTCCTCCACGCCGACATGGCTATCATATCTATGAGGTTGTGCGCCCTCACCTCCTTTACGGGTTTTTTGCTCTTGGGGCTGCGCAGCATGTAGGCGTCGCCGGCCCCACTCCCCTCCGAGCCGTTCACCAGCGCCTCCCAAAAGTCCTCCCATATCCCGACTGACACGTTGAAGTTTTCCAGCACTCCGGGCTCGGTCTTGTTTGTGATGAACTTCTCAATGTCCGGATGCCACACCTCCATTATGCCCATGTTGGCCCCGCGGCGCTTGCCGCCCTGCTTTACCACCTCCGTTACGGTGTTGATTATGTTCATAAAGGACACGGGGCCGGACGCCACGCCGGACGTGGACGCCACTATGTCGCCCTCCTGGCGTAGGTCCGAGTAGTTTATGCCCACGCCCCCGCCGGACTTGAATATCATGGCGGCGTCCGACGTCGACCTCATTATGTGCTCCATGTCGTCGTCCATTCCAAGGACAAAGCATGCTGACAGCTGCCCGAGCCGGCCGCCGGCGTTCATCATGGTGGGCGAGTTTGGCAGAAAGTCCTGTGATATCATCAGGTTGTAGTACTCTTGGATCTTGTCCGCGTACGCGTCAAGCCTCTTGCCGGCCAGCATCGTCAGCAGCTCCTTGAAGCTGGCCTTCATCTGGTTCTTCCTTGCCAGGTGCACGTAGTGGTTTATGAGGGCCCTGAAGTGCCACCTGTTGAGATGGAACTGTCCGATCCGAAACTTGCAGTCAAAGGCGTCCAGCTTGTCCAGGTACGACTCGGCCTCTGCCACGTCCCGGTGCGAGCTGCCGGCCTTGTCAAACAGCTCCGAGTCATACAACATGTCTCCGAGCCCGACCAGGATGGCCACCCGCTCGAACATCTGCGTGGGCGTCTCGACAATCTCGTTTTTGTTGTTGCGGAACAGATAGCGCGACGCCAGCACCCTCAGGCAGCTGATGTCGAAATCCTTTGAGACGGGATCAAGCGTCTTTAGGTTCAGCACCTTCATCTTCTCGTTGCGCACCTTGCGCCTCTCGTGTCTGTACACGATGTACGCCTTTGCGATCTCGCTGTATCCCTTGTCGATCAGGGTCGACTCGACCATGTCCTGTATGTCCTCCACGGAGGGCGGCATGGCGTTGGTAAAGCCTTGCTCTGCCAGCTTTGTGACGACGTGCCCGGACAGGGTGGCGGCAAGATTGCGGTCCGGCTTCGAGGTCGCGGCAAGCGCCATGTATATGGCGTTCGCGATCTTGTTCTGGTCAAAGTCCGTGATCTCCCCGTTGCGCTTACGTATGACACTGATGCCGGTACCTACTTGTGAATTATCCAAACTGCTCCCCGTGGTAATTGAAAACATGTAGTAATTAAATGCTTGAGGCAAAAATCCTCCCAACGTTTGGCCAAAAATATCGCGCCAACCGCGGATTTCGCGGATCGCGCCATGCCGGGCTGCGAATATCATAATATGAAGATATTATTACGGAGACGAGGGGTGGTTTGCATATAACAAACCGGGGCATAATCAGGCGGTTCGGACCGCGCGTTGCGATAATCGCAACGCAGTGCGCAGGCGGCACTGCGTATTGGCCGCCTGCCCATTTTTCAGGATGAATGGATCGCGGCGCGGGCGGCGGCGTCAGAGCGGGACGCGGCGCGGCGTCTGGCACTTGGGGCATTTTGAGTCAAACGGCCTGTCCTTGAAGCCGCACTCGACGCACACGATAACCTCCTTTGAGGGGGAGAACATCGGAACCAGAGTGGCCATCTTCTCGATCGCCCCCCTTACCACGTTGGGATCCGTCTCCGCCTCAGGTATGCGCAGCACAACTTGGAGTCCCGCATTGAGGGAGCGGCTCATCCTGTTGGACAGCGTAATGGGCGGGCTCTTGTTCGTGTACCTTTCAATGTCGGACGCCTCAAACACCAGCCCTTGCGTGTAGGGCCTCGTCTGGCCCGGGCCCGTGACATGCTTGCCGTACTTTTTGCCGTCGAGCCTGGCAAAGCGCTCGGCGCCCTCCGGCGCGTCCGCGATACATATGGTCACCCGCTCGCCGGCTTCCCTTGCCCCGTTTGTTCCGGCGTCTACTGCATGCGTGATTATCTTCTGGACTATCTCTCTGCCCTTGCGATTGTACTCGAACCCCAGGCCCTCAAAGACTGCCTCGCGGAGGCCCACCAGGTTTATGGTAAGTGACGCATAGCCGTACTGCATATACTGTGTGTTTCTTGCAATGAGCGGATTGAGGCCGCGGCGCGTGTTCTCAAACAGCTCCTTTTTGCGCGTTATTATGGCGTCCACCACGGGTTTTAGCAGCAGCACCAGCCTGGCCATAAAGTACTCGGCGTCGCCCCCGCCCACCTCGTATGCCAGGCCCGCCAGATTGACGGACACCGACTGGAGCGCCATAGACATCTTGGAGTCGGTCTTGTTGAGGCTGCCGCCTGAGACGCCCCTGCTTGAGACCTGCTGCGACTTTGTGAGCAGCACGCGCCCTCCGGCAATTACGATGTCGGCCAGGCGGCCGGAGACGGACTCTATGCTGCCCTTGTCATAGCCTATGATGAGGCCTATGCGGGGCCTGGGAGTCAGACTCACGTACCGGGCGTAGGCGTTTATGATGCAGTCTACCAGCAGGGCGTCGTCGTGCCCCATGTTGAGCCGTATGGACGTGATGTTGCCGCCCTCCTTGGTGTGGGCGGGCACGACGGAGGATGCGGCAAACATCCACAGCAGCCCCGTCTCCATCTCGGCATCGCCTGCATCGGGGCACCTCTTTGCAAGCAGCCGGGGCAGGCCCGACACGACAACCTCTTCGGACGCCTCCCGGGATAGCAGGTGCAGCATGATGCATACAGAGGCCATTACATCTGACGGCCCGCCGAACCTCGGGATGCGGGATGCCGACGCGTGCTTGCCACCGATGTTCATGCCGCCGTCAAGAAGATCCTTTATGTTGGCAAATATCACGTCGGGCAGGGCAAACCACGTGCCGACGTTTGATATGTGGATGGTGCCGGACATGTGCCTGTCGGCGACGTCCTTCTGCAGCGAGCCGAATATGGTATTCTCAACGAAGACGCTGCGGCCGGCCCTGCTGATCAGGTTCTCCATGCCGCCGTCCACCTCGTCCAGATTGTATAGCATCTGCTGCACGTCGTGCAGCGGCATGCCGAGGCGGACCAGCTTGTTGCGGTACTCTTCGTTGTTTGTCTCAAGCAGGACGGAGTTTACCATGTCCCTGATCAGAGAGCCCGTGATGTACGATATCTCGTACTTGTGGATCTTGTTCTCCACCTCCTTTGTTATCTTCTCCGCCAGCTCATGTGGCATGTTCCCCTCCTTGACCAGCGACTGGACGATGCGGTGTTTTTTGAACTCGTCAATAGACGCAGACGACGAGCGCACCTGCAGTTTGCCGCTCTCCATGAACGCGTTCTCCTCTATCTTTCCGGCAAGCTCCAGTACGAGCTTGCCCTGGTTTGTAATGTTGTAGCGGCGCTCTGACTTGTTGCGCTCTACGAGCGCCAAGGCCGTCAAGTCGCGCAGGTGGTACGCAAACTTGCCGCTCTCCTTTTTGGATCCAAATCCCGCGAGGGCCTTTAGGTCGGTATACGAGGTAGAGCCCTTTGAGTACAGCACCTTTAGTATTTCGAGCCGGCTTATGTTGGACATGGATCGAAATATGGAGCTCATGCGTTTTTCAGTGGCCTTTGTGTGGTTTTTTTTCACGGGCCGGGACGGCGTAACTGTTTTTTTTAACTCCATCCAGAATATGCTCCAAACCGAAGTAAATAAGAATTATGACGGGCCTGGCGGCGCTGTCCAGATCACGTATCGCAAAAACGGCGAAAAGCTTAAAGATCAGGGCGGATCCGGATGGAAAAGCTTATTGATCATATAGTATGGCACGCACCCAATGAGTTCC
>JAGWAX010000147.1 GCA_021296175.1 Nitrosopumilaceae archaeon
TCGTTTGTCATGCAGGCCCACCGCGATGTAGAGATGACTGCCGTATACGAGCCGGACTATGCGCGCGTGGTGTATATCATACTGGCTGGCGTGGCGGCAGCAGCAGGATATACCGCGTACAGAAAGGCGGGTTCGCGCATATCATATGTAATCGGCTGCGCGCTTGACGGGGTGACAAAGGCGGGCAGAAGGTGACGCCCCCGGATGGTTGTGACGGCGCGGAGCAGGCAAAAGGGAGGAAAGGCGCCAAAATGATTACGGGCAGCGCGGGCCACGCCATGCTGAGGTTTGGTGCAGTCAAGAGGGTGCACCGGTATCTGGAGGGGCGCTACTCGCGGGACATTCCTGCGGCCGGTATAGCGGCCTCCCCGCGCCAGCGGGCCACGGAGGCGGTCGGCGCCACACTTCTCAGCATCGTACCGGCGGCCTGCATCTCGGTGGTCCTGTATGTTGTAACCGGGATGCCGTACGCATTCTTGTTTATGGCGGCCCCTCCTGCCCTGTTTTTTATGAAGAGTATGGGGCTCCGGGATGTCGCGCGCAAAAGGGCGGCCGGCGCGGACGCGGAACTCTTCTTTTTTGCCATATTCTGCGACATCATGGAAAAGACCGGCCGCGGCCTGCACGGGGCCTTTGAGGCGCTCGGAGGCGGTAGCGGCAGCAGCGGCTCGATGTTTCCCGCCATGCGTCGCGAGTCCCTGATAATACAGCGCGAGATGCGGGTGTTCTCAAGGTCGTTTGCAGACGTGCTGCACGACCTCGGCACGATACACCCGTCGGCCGCGTTCCAAGACTTTTTGCGCGGCTATGCGGTATCGCAGACCATGGGCGGCGTCGGCACCTCCGCATACCTGCACGAGAGGCTCCGGGAGTACCACACGGCGGCCAGGCAGAGGATGGACGCGTACGCGTCGACTGCCGAGATGCTTGCCACCATAGGATCGTTTGGGCTGGCGATGTTCCCGATATTTGTCGTGGTCGGGGGGATAATGATGGACCAGTACACGCTTTTGTTCTTGTGCGGGCTGGGCATCCTGATGGTGCCTGCCATCACCGCGGTTATGGTGGCAAGGGCGGCTGCGGCATCCCCGGTACCTGCGGGAAAGGTGCCCGTCCGCAAGGTGTCTATAGCGGCGGCGGGCGCAGCAGGCGCCGCCTGCTTTTTGCTTGGCATGTCGTCGTGGTGGGAGATTACAGCAATCCCGCTTGCCGTGTGGTGCATTACAAACCACTGCATGTCCCGCAAACACCTTGCCGGCATGTCGAACCTGGAGAGGTCGGTGCCCGCGTTTGTGAGGGATGTCAACCAAAAGATGCGCTCAAACCCGAGCTTTTTTGCGGCATTCGTATCCGCGGAGGAGATGGCGCCGTACACCGAGCAGTTCAACGATATCCTGCGAAATGTCAAGTCCCGCATCCTTCTGGGCGTCGAGATATCAAGGGCGCTGCAGGAGGTGCGCACGGGCTCGTGGCTTGCCGACTGCGTCATGACGCTGATGGCGCAGGCGGCGCGCAGCGGCTCCGTGACGCCCGCCGTCCTGGACAGGCTGGCGCTGTTCGCGTCGCACCACATCGAGACGAAAAAGGAGATGTCCGCCAAGACCGCAACGCCGATGATGACCGGGTACATGGGGTCCGTCATAGTGGTGATGATGATCATCATGATGCCGCGCTCGACGTTCTGGCGGGCGACGCTACTGCACCGGACGCCCCACCCCTGGGATACGACACGGGCGGGCTGCTTGCAGAGCTGAACTTGGTGCTTGTAGTGGTGGGGGCGTTCTGCTCCATGGTCCTGGTCTCGCAGATCAGGTACGCAACAGTACTGCACAGCCTGCATACCGGGGTGCTACTGGCAGTCATAGCGGGCATGCTGTATTATGACAGGCTTGCAGGCGCCGCCGGGGCGCCGCTGCTTCCGTTCTGAGGTTACTTTTTTTTTGACTGCCGCAGCAACAATGACAGGGCGTTTGTCACACATATCTTGGGCAAAAAGAGCCATCCCGACTGTTTGGCCGAACCGGAGCTGCCGTTTCGTCTGCTTGCGGCGGCAAGTCGTTTTTCGAGGCGGTGCGGTGTCTGTTCGTCCGCGCATTCCGGCACCCACCGTGGCCGCCTTGCGCATTTCTGCCCTTTTATCCAGATCAAATGGCACGTAG
>JAGWAX010000148.1 GCA_021296175.1 Nitrosopumilaceae archaeon
CGGACGTGACGTTAGGTGATCAAAAAAGGTTGTGGCCGTCAGTCGGATGAGGACAAGGACTTTTGCTCGGCACTATAGGCGTGAAGCGGATGCACGATCGGAAAAATCCGGTTGGTACGCTCCGGCGTTATCATAGGAGAACCCTGCTTCGCAAACCCTATATTAGTAAAAACAGTATAGAATACATGGCAACGTATGGATGGCGCATCAAACAATCAAATCAGGTTGCAGAGCGCGCCGAGAACGCCGGCCACCACGAATTGGCCAAAGTCCTGAGACGGGTTGCTGAATCATACGAGGCAGAACAGGAATATGAGTTACGGAATCGAGCATGAATTGCGCGTGTATGAAGAATGTAAGCAGCACGCCGATTATGAAATTGACCGATTGACAGGCCTGTGCGACGCCCTGCTTCAAAGGGAGACGAATTCGACAGGGTCTGAAACGGATTCCATCAGGGAAGAGATTGCCAAATACAGATCCCAAATCTCCGACCTTGAAGCAGAGAACAGAGACACAAATGAAAACCTAACCAAAGACCGATTACGATGGTCCAGTCTGCGGCCAGCATAAAAGCCGCCTTTTATGCGGATGGCGGCCGTCTGTACATGCCACTCACATCATCGTGCAGTGATTGTCACGGCCAGAACATACACGACACCGAGGAACCGTGTCCCAAGTGCGGCACGCAAGTTATGGTACAAAAATGCGACGACTGCGGGCATGCCGACCGCTCGACCGTACCGTCGGAGTGCAACTGTTGGACGAGCTACTAGGCGCGCATCACGGCCGCACAAAAGGTTCTGGTGCGAATTCGGTTGCTAATTTACTTGGGCGGTACTAGGATATACCATGAACTGGCTTGAACTCGGCATGTTTGGATTGGGTGCTGCCGTAGTCTAGCCCCCGTTTTGGATGGCGCATATCAGTGCGGGCCTTTGTATTCTTGTGTCTAGCAACCGAATTCGCACCAGAACCGTAATCAAAAGTCCGGCTGCTGGATGCGGCACGCCGGATGCGGCACGCCTGACACGCCGGATCTCCGCGCGGCTGTCTGTCCTGCTCCTTTGTGCATTTCATGCTGGGGGCAGTGGCAGTCGCATGCGCGCGCACGATCCCTTTTGGGCAAGAGCCTTTTGTGTCGGACGGCCCCGTATCTGCACGATGCTGCCTGACGCGGCGGCCGATCCGGCGGCGTCCTTGGCGCGTCTTCCATTTTCTCCTTCTTCCCTCTCCCCGGCGCCCCGAGCACGCCCGCGTCCGGCGCGTTCACTCTGCGTCCGGGCCGGCGCAGACGTGGGCAATATTTAGATTAAGAATGCGCCGCATAACGGCATGGTCACATATTCGGGGCACTTGAAGAGGGTGCTGCTCCAGGTGCTCGAGTCGCACGGCGTGCTTGCCGACATCAAGAACACCCCGCTTGACATTGACGGGATAAAGAGGGAGATGCTCCGGATAAACGGATCGCTCAAGGCGGTGCTCTCAAGCGTCCCCGAGTCGAGCATTGCGCACTCGGACTACAAGTCTCTGCGGGCAAAGTTTGCCGCATATCTCGACTCGTACGACTTTGAGGGCGAGCTTGACGCAATGTACCTGTTGTACGCCAAAGACATGATGCGCATAAACAACGTCAGGGCCAAGATATTAGAGGCGCTCGAGGATAAAGGAATGATGAAATCCACGATGGAGATGGCAGAACAGCTATGACGCGCGGCGGGGCCGGGGACGGCAGGAGGTGCGTGCTGTGCGGATGCCGGGACCACAGGGTGTTCGGGTGCGCAAGGCATGCGGCGGGCAGGTGCTCGTGCAAAAGCAAGGGGGCCGGAGGCCGCTAGCCCCGCCTTCCGGGGCCCGACCTTATGTGGAAGTTGAGGCAGCACTCGCATTCCTTTTCAATGCACTCATCCTCGTGGTGGTGCCCACATATGCCGCACTCGCAGCTCCTTGCCATCACATATGATATGCGGGATCAGCATATAATAGATACTGCAGGAGTAGTTAGTTGCACAACTCCCGCGTCCTACATGCTCGTACACCTATGGTTGCATGCGGGCACTTCATTCCTACGTCATTG
>JAGWAX010000048.1 GCA_021296175.1 Nitrosopumilaceae archaeon
AATAAGCTTTTCCATCCGGATCCGCCCTGATCTTTAAGCTTTTCGTCGTTTTTGCGGTACGTGATCTGGACAGCGCCGTACGCGCGCATTTGCTTATAAGCCAGAATGAACCCGGTACGGATGCGGCGTATGTATTCCTGCCTAGTTGATGCTGACGCCCGGCTGCCCGCTGGCGGAATCACAAAGTAGGGTCGGTGTTGTGATGGCATGCCTGACTTGTGCCTACTGATGCCCCTCCAAAACTAATCAGGCTTGAATCATACCACGAGAATCCACCCAAGCACAAAGTAACGTTTAACAAAGTCGCCTACGCTTGTTACACATGGGAAAAACCACACTGGTAAACTTCATAAAATTTCTAGAGAACAAGGATCTGATGAGGTTTGAGATGATACGTGACGGTGATGCGCAGTTCTCAAACAGATTTAGGATTCAAAAGTACGTGCTTTTGGCTCAGAGGCTGGGGCTCAAGCTGCCATACGAATACGACATCTACCTTTACGGGCCATACTCCACGCAGCTCACGGACGACTGCCGCGATCTGGCAAGAAGCCGGACAGATTACAAGCATGCAGATGGAAGGCTTGACGGCTCGTTTGATGAAGACAGATTCTTGCGCGCCACAAGGGGCAAAACCAGAGCATGGCTTGAGATTGCGTCCACGCTGATTGACATAAAGCCACATTGTACGGACAGGAAGCAGCTTCTCAAGCAGGTTGGGCGCATAAAAGACGAGCCCGAGTCCGGATACATATCCAAGGTACTCTGCGAACTGGAAGAGCTCGGACTAATCTAGGGATTCCCTGATCTTCAGCCCGGTGTTTCTGGCACCCTCTTTGCGCAACCTGGATTCATAGTCTAGAATCGCTGAGTTGCGACGCATCTTTGCATCGGCAGTGAAAAAGAACTTGGAATCCGGATCTGCCAGGACCTGGGAGATAATTAGGGCGTCATTCGGGTCTAGCTGGCCGTCAATCGCCTGCAGATCTAACATGTACCGCGGCGCGCGCCTGTCGATTCCGGGAAGACAAGAGGAATCAATCCCACAATCAAGAAGTATGGAGTGATATGCCTGCAGTCGGCCAGGCAGTTCATCCGCGCGTGATTTCTCCAAGATTTTGGCAGTGACTTCACCCAGAACTGTCTGGGGCACAAGTATGTGATAGCTGTTGTCTCGTAGCTTGTAAAGCAGATGTCTGGCGGCTTCTGCATCGCTCTCTTCGAATATTATCGAAAGAAGATAGTGCGTGTCAACATACGCTCTGGACGTCCCGCCCGCATCACCCGTACTTTCCTTGGAACCTCGTGTCATCGTGCCGTCTCCCCCAGACAGCGGCAGTCACACGCCGAGTACGCGCGCGGCATGGTATCGGGCATCAATATGAATATGAGAGTGAGTCGATACTGCAGTGCAGTCCCAGCCCGCGGCCGCTTGCCCCACCCGCCACGCCTGCACCGGGGCGCGGACGGCGGAATTTATGCCCGAATTCTTGGAGGGGCCGAATGCTTGCTGGCGCACAAGAATAGTAGAACCGCGCGGCTTTCATGCCAAGATCACCCGGTGTCATCGCAAACCCCCCCGTTGCCTGGATATTGTGAGTCCTTGGGAGCGTCCGATCCTAGGCCGATTCTTTTTTCGGATTGACTTGCCCGCAATCTCAACCGCTTTTTGGATCGGCATCCCTGCACTCCTCATTTTTTTTTCAGAGAACACTTGCAAGTGGCCTAATTCATCATATGCAAATTCCGCAAAGGTCTGCTTCAAGTCATCAAGCAGTTCCAGCGCACGTTCCCTGTCTTCTGCCGGAATGGACTCATCGTTTATGTTAACGCGCAGGTGCCACGCCATGAACGCGGCTTCCAGAAACAGAAACACAACAAACGCCATAGGCGCGTTGCCAACCGCGCGTGACGTGTAGTCCATGTACTCTAAAAGCCCGTCTGTTATGGTGATGGTGGTGGAAACCTTCTTCATCTTCTTTTGGATCCTGGTTATCTGGGCCATGCGCTCTTCAGGGTTGCCGGACAGTGGTTCTGAGCCTGTAAGCCTGATTGATCCGCCGTCAAGTACCTGTATGCCGCCGAACCCGCCGCGTAGGATCGTGCGGCAGAGGTCGATGCCTACCGTATCCTTGTTCTTGCGGTATTCTTCCATCTTGAGATAGACCGCGATGCCGCTGCGAAGCAGCGTCTCTGTCTCGTGTGATTTTGTGGTTCTGTTGGCGACCGCCTTCATCTTGATCGCATCGAGTAGATCTACAGGCATCAGGATCTTTATCCTTTCCATAGTCTATTTGACTATGGTTTATCAATAAAAAGGTGCGCATGTGGGACACCGGTTCTGTCAGGTGGCGCGTATCCGGATCCCAGGACGTGAGAAGAAAGGAGAAGACCGCGCACTGGCCACGCGACGGCGGTTGCGCGGGCCCTAGCGGCCCCCCGTCTTTGAGATCAGGACGTTCTCAAGTATCTCCCGCACCGACGCATAGCTGCTCTCAAGCCTGGCAATGCGCTCGTGCAGATCCTCGTTCTCCCGCTCGATCTCCCCCACCTTCTTGTCGCTTGCTTCGGCATGGCTCCTGACGGTGCGCCTAAGCTCCTCCTCCTCTGATATGGTCAGGTTCGGCACCGCTGCCGCGTACTGCCCAAGCAGGTACTCTTCTGACGGCTTGTAGTAGTTCTCGGCGTGCCCCATCAGCTTTTCCACGTCTATGGTCTTCATGGTTCGCTCCGCGTTGGTCTTGAAGTACTTGCGGAACCCGTGGATCTGCTTGAACTCGTGCATCGCGGATCCTGCGCGCTTGGCGCCGCGCATGTTCGCCTTTTTGAGGAACCTGCCCATCATATTTGAGATGGTCTTCGAGGCGAGGGGCGAGGCCGCGCGCGGGTCCTTGCGCGCATCCTTGCGGTAGGGATGAGAGTCCCAGGAATCCCGTATGAGCGGCGACTCTGCCGTAACCTGCTCGCCGATCTCCTCGCGCATGGCCATGTACTTCAGCAGCATGTCATAGCACTCGGGCGTGACAAACGTGACGTACTCCTCGACGGAGCCCCTGTATACGAAGAGCCTGGCCGCGCGCACCCCGCCGCCGTCCTGCGCGGGCATGGGCGTCACGTCCCCCCACACCATGCCGTCAAACGCGCCCACCCGTATTCCAGAGCTGGAGCACATCAGTATGATGCACTTGGTGCGGGTGTCTGCAGCCTCCATCATCTGCCTGATCTCCTCAATGGTCGGGGCGCGGTCGCTCCCGGTCTTGCGGACCCGCGGCATTATCTTTGTAATCTTTTTCCACGATATCGCGTCCTCGGCGTCGTTCATCGCAAAAAAGTGCTTGAGGGCCGAGACCGACAGGCCTATCGTCGAGCCGGACACCCTGTCCCTCTGGGACTCCACGTAGTCTATGATGAGCCCCTGCACCGCCCGGGGGTTCTGCACAGCCTCCTCAAGCAGCGCGTCGGGCCCCATCCGGGACATCTCCAGGAATTGCGACAGCTTTTTGGCGTATTGCTCCTTCGTGGCCCCGCTGTTGAACCCCTTGAGGAACTGCCGGACCGACTCGCACTGTACGTCGAGCGCCGCCGGCAACCTCTGCGATCCCATAATACCAGTACGCATCGCGCGCCTATAAGCATTTCCGCATCATTTGTAGTGCGGAAGATGGGATTTGAACCCACGAACTCCTAAAAGATAGGGTCCTAAGCCCTACGCCTTTGACCAGGCTTGGCAACTCCCGCAAGCCCACTGCCTCGGACACAAATTTATCTATTGTCAGCGTGCCGTCACACCGTGGGCAGGTACTTTGGGACAAACGGTATACGTGGGATCCCCGGGCGCGGGTTCTTTACGCTCGACTTTGCATGCAGCGCCGCGGCCGCGATAGGCTCCCACCTTCTGGCATCGGCACGCAGCGGCGGCAGCGGCGGCAGCGGCGGCAGCGGCGGCAGCGGCACAAGGGTGCTGGTCGGATACGACGGGCGCAGCACGGGGCCGCTCATATGCAGCGCGGTGTCGGCCGCGCTCAGCTACGCGGGCATAGACTGCGCGGTTGCCGGCATGCTGTCAACCCCCTGCCTCGAATACGAGGTAGGAAAGAAGCCGCAGTACGCGGGCGGCATAATGATTACGGCGTCGCACAACCCGCCGGAATACAACGGACTGAAGGCAGTCGCGTCAGACGGCATCGAGGTATCCCGCCAAGACGAGCTGCTGATAGAGAATATAATTACATCCGGGGAGGGCCGCGCGGCAGGGAACGGGGAATGGGGCGCCATATCATCCACGCGGGAGTTTGACTACGTGCCCGACGTGGCGTCCCGGGTCGACAGGCAGGCGATATCGGCAAGGGGCCTCAGGGTCGTAATAGACTCCGGGAACGGCGCGCAGGGGCCGTTTGCGGCGGAGCTGTGCGGCATGCTCGGCTGCCGGTACGCGGTGATAAACCAGGACGTGGACGGCCGGTTCCCGGGGCGGGGCCCCGAGCCCACGCCGGAGAACCTCTCGCAACTGTCCCGGGAGGTGGTGCGCAGCGGCGCCGACCTCGGGGTCGCGTTTGACGGCGACGGGGACAGGAGCATATTCTGCGACGAGACCGGCGGCATAGTCATAGGCGACCGCTCGGCCCTCATACTTGCAAGGCACATACTGGGCGGCAGCAGGAGTTCAAGTATTGCAACCTGCCTCAACTCCAGCTCGTCGGCAGAAAAGGTGGCCGCCGAGTTCGGCTCCGACGTCATACGCACCAAGATAGGCAGCGTCGAGGTCTCGCAGTGCATGAGGGAGACAGGCGCCCTGATAGGATACGAGGAGAACGGCGGGTTCATGTACGGGGCGCACAACGCGGTCCGCGACGGATGCATGACGCTGGCGCTCATGCTCGACGCGCTGGCGCGCTCCGAGATCACACTGTCACAGCACGCCGGCCTGCTGCCCCCCTCGTATACTGCAAAGACAAAGGTGAGGTGCGTGGAGAATGGCGGCGGCGACGGGAGTGCCGGCAGCACCGCGCAGTCCGTCATGGGGCGCCTCAGGGACGCGCTGGACGTATCGGACGACTCCGACGGCCTCAAGGTCCTGCTGTCGGATGCCGGCGACAGGTGGGTCCTGGTGCGCCCAAGCGGCACCGAGCCGGCCCTGCGCGTGTACGCTGAGGCCCCCACCCAGGACGAGGCCGACGGCATCGTGTCGGAGTATGCCAAGATGCTGCTTGGGATGGACGGCATCTCATTATACTGATCATAAAAGAACGCCGTAAATTTTAATATACTAGCGAAAGGCCCCAAAGTCGAGAAAGATGTCCGTTGATATGGCAGTAAAGGTGCTTGATGAGAGCATCAACCAGGTCGTACTGATAAAGCTAAAGGGGAACAAGACCATCAGGGGAAACCTGCTCGGCTTTGACCAGCACATGAACCTGCTGCTTGACGCCTCTGAGGAGATACCCGCGGAGGGCGAGACGGAGAGCCTGGGTTCCATCGTGGTAAGGGGCGACAACGTGGTGATGATATCCCCGCCCCCGGCATCGCAGCAGTAGGTGGCGAGCAATGGTAAAGGGCACCACGTCAATGGGCGGTTTTACAAAGAAAAAAGTACACATAAGGTGCAGGCGCTGCGGCAAGAACTCGCTCCACAAGCGCCACCACAGGTGCGCCAGCTGCGGATTTCCCGACGCAAAACGCAGAAAGTATTCCTGGATAAAGTGGTACACGTAGAATGCAGGAGATAGCCCTTCTTCTAAGCTCGCTAGCAGGAATTGCCACAGCGGCGGCAGTGCGGGCGAGGGCGGGCGGCAGCGGCCAGATTCTCACGCTGGGCGCAAGCTCCCAGATCCAGAGCCAGATAAAGACCCTGAGGATGGAGAAGGAGATTCTTGCAAAGACCATCATCAGGCTGTACCAAGCGGAGTGGGAGATGCCCAGGGAGCAGAAGGAGGGGCTGCTTGCCAGATACCAGCACCGGATGGGGGTGGTGATGGCAAGGCTTGAAAAGATGGAGGGCGCAAAGAGGCATCCGGATCTGGGCCCCGTCGGGGACGGGCTGATCACGCTGATGGATCAAAAGCTGTCGGGCCTGGATGCAAAGATCTACGACATATCGTCGGCCGTGGCCGACATTAAGGCGGTGCAGCAAAAGGCTATAGCGCCCAAGAGGTCAGAGGCGCAAAGGTCGGGGGGCGCCGAGGGCGCAGCGGCGGCGACCGCGGTAACGGTAGCGGCGACAACGGCAGACATCAAGGCAGTGCCAAGCGTGCCGATCCCGGGACAGAAGCGCGTCAGGCCGTTTGAGATTACCACACTTACGAGCATCCCTGCCGCGAAAAAACCAGAGTTCAGGATAAAGGCAGATGAAAAGAAGGCGTCCGTGGCAGCAGAACAGCAGGCCGCAACAGACACACCGGTGACGCAAAAGCAGGAACAGCTCCCGGTAGAAAAGCCCGCTGTCGTACAGAAAGAGGACCTGCCCGAAAAGAGATCCGTGCCAGTAGAGGAGGAGGAGGAGAAAAAGATGCCGGACGTGTCATCGCTGATCATACCCGACGTCAGAACTGCGACAATGCCCAAAACCGTACCCGCCACCGCGGGCGTGAAAGATGCCGCGGCAGACAAGCCCGAGCCCGCCACGCTGTCCTCCACGACAACGGCGACGACAACGGCGATTGCAGGCGGCAAGATCACGCCGCCAAAACAAGACGAGGGCGAGGCGGCAAGGCTCGCCGGTGACGGCGACGTTGTTCAGAGCGGCGAGATTGACGGTGGTGACGGGGGGGGGGAGGATGACAAGGAGCTCGAGGAGGCCATAAGCGACATCAAGAAGACCCTGGAAAAGCTTGACAGGGCGGAGTCAGAATAAGATGGCGCCAAGGTCGTCAGCCGCATACAGCGCCGCCATAAGGGCGGCTGCAAAGGACGCGATAAAGTACGTCACGCGCACCACCGACGCGAAAAACGACGTCACAAGGGTGGGCTTTGGCAGCGGCCGCGCCGCGACGGCAGTCGCAAGGGAGATTGCAAAACTGGTCAGGGACAAGGGCCTCAGAATAATCGGCGTCCCGACCTCGCTTCAGATCAAGCTCGTAATCGAGGAGGAGGTAGGCGACGCAATACCCCTCATAGGCGCGGACCAGACGGAGATGGTCGACATAGTATACGACGGTGCGGACCAGATAGACGCCAGAGGATACGTGGTGAAGGGGGGCGGGGGCGCCCTCCTGCGCGAGAACATACTGTTCAACATGGCGCCGAGGGTGGTAGTAATGGCGGATGCCACAAAGTTCGTCCGGAACATATCCAGGACCGTCCCGGTGGAGGCGCACAGGCTTGCCCGCCGGCTGGTCCAGAGAAGGATAGCCGAGATGGGCGGGGAGCCCGTCTTACGCGTGCAGGACTCTGGGTACCCCGTATTCACCGAGAACGGAAACGTCATTCTGGACTGCGGCTTTGGAACCATACGGGATCCCGGCAGGCTGACTGGCGCGATAAGGCGCATACCCGGGGTCGCAGAGTCCGGAATCTTTGCAAGGAGGCCCGACATCATATACAAGGCCGGTAGGCGCGGCAAGTTCAGGGAGATTCGCACAAGGGCCGGACGCGCCGACGCGTACGGCGAAAGGGATCCGGACCTCAGGGCATGACGCAACAGTCACGTGCGGCGCATGCGCGTGCGGCAGGCCGCAGCTCCACTGCCGGGGTAGGGGGGGGAGGAGCCGTCAGCCCGACGGGCCGGAGCGCTCCGCCATCCTGCCGTATCCGGGCCTGCCGACCACCTCGAACTCGTTGGATACTACCTGCCCGCGCACAATCGTCCTGACGGGCCACCCCCGAAGCGTCATACCCTCGTATACGGAATAGTCCGAAAAGCCCCCGAACATCTCCGACGTGACCCTCTTCTCGCGCTTGAGGTCCAGCATCGCAATGTCGGCATCGCACCCGACTGCAATCCGGCCCTTGCCGCGCAGCCCGAATATGCGGGCGGCGTTCTGGCTGGTCAGGCGGGCAAACTCGCCTATCGTGATGCGGCCCGAGTTGACGCCCTCGTGCAGCATTATTGGCACCGACGTCCCGACTCCCGGAAACCCCGCCAGCGCGTCCCAGACGTCCGCACCCCCGAGCTTTAGCGCCAGCTGGTTTGCCACGTGGTCCGTCCCTATGGTATCAATGGAGCCGTCCGATACGGACTGCCACACGGAGTCCCTGTCGCGGCCCGTCCGGATCGGCGGCATCACCTTTGCAAGGTAGCCGCCCCTCCCCTCGTGCGACAGCACGAGATAGTGGGGGCAGGTCTCCACGTATATGCGGGTGCCCAGCTCCCGCTCGGCCCTTATCTGTCCGAGGGCCTCGGCCGAGCCCACGTGGACAAAGTATATGGTGCAGCCGTACTCGCGGCCGAACCCCGACACGGTCTTGATCGCCTTTGCCTCCGATGTCGGCGGGCGGCTCTCAGACCAAGCCGAAAGCCCGTCGAGCCCCTTTTGCCGCGCCGTCTTGATTCCGCAGCCGCACATCTCATAGTCCTCGGCATGCACGAGCACGGGGCAGCCGAGCCGCGCGGCCTCCCTTACCGCCTCCCGTACCATGCGGTCATCCACGTGGACGCTTGAGGGCGCCAGCTCCTTGGAGCCGGGCGACGTGTCCATGTATACGTGGCCCACCTCGCCCCCGAGGTTCATGTATATCTTAAACGACCTCACGTTGCACTTCTCAGAGCAGAACTCCATGGTGCGCACCTGCTCGGGCGTAAAGACCGACGCGTGTATGGCATAGTCCACGTGGTGGTTCGCCGACATCGCATCGAGCTGCTCGGGCAGCGACTCGTCAAAGGGGCCGGGAAGCCGGAGCATGCGCATCATGGTGGTTACGCCGCCGATTGCGGCCGCGCGCGACTCGGTCTGGGCGGCCTTGTCGATGGGCGAGTACACCCCGTAATGGACGTGCGTGTCTATCGGCCCCGGGACGGACACGAGGCCCCTGCCATCTATGCGGACGTCGGCCGGCGGCAGGTCCGTGGTAATGTCGGATATGAGGCCGTCGTCAATCACGATGTTTGCATCTGAGAGTTCCCCGGTGTCCGGAAGCACGACGTGCGATCCGGCAATGACGGCGTCGTGCGTGGCCATGCCTGGCGTGGCCCTGCAGCGCTATTATGCCTTGAGTCGTACGCAGGAGCCGGTTGAAAATGAATAAAAGCGGACGGTGCGGAGCATGCCAGAGGGCCGGTGGTTTAGGGGTATGATGCCTCGTTCGCAACGAGGAGGTCGGGGGTTCAAATCCCCCCCGGTCCACCATTGTGATACTACAGTACCGGGCCCGCGGCCGGCATGGGCTCACGTCTCCTCGGGGCCATTGCGCGTGTCTCACGAGGCGGCAGATGCAGCGCGCCGGTGCCGGGTCGGCAAGATTGGTGCCGGGTGGCCTTGATCCCGGGCGCGGCGCGCACGTATGCACCTATGTTATCTATGTTGGAAGTTTATAAACAATATGCCGATTTTCGTACGTTGGTGCATAGCGCGCGCTAGGGGTGGGTTCCTTC
>JAGWAX010000149.1:0-1632 GCA_021296175.1 Nitrosopumilaceae archaeon
GGGCGCTCGACGCCAAGCTCGCCTACTCTAGGCACTATCCGTCCATCAACTGGATGAACAGTTACTCGGGATACCTGGACGACGTGGCCAAGTGGTGGCACGAGAATGTGGACGAGGGATGGTATGACGCGAGGAGGCAGGTGTACAAGATACTGCAGCAGGACTACAACCTGCAGGAGATCGTAAAGCTGCTGGGACCAGACTCGCTGCCGGACAGCGAAAAGCTCGTACTGGACGTGGCCCGCATGATCAAGATCGGGCTTTTGCAGCAGAACTCGTTTGACGACGTCGACACGTACTGCAGCCCGGAGAAGCAGTTCAGGATGCTGCATGCCATGCTGGACTTTTACAAGCGGGGGCAGGACGCAATCCAAGCGGGTGTCGGCCTGTCTGACATCAGGGCGATACCTGTCATCACGGACATGGTAAAGGCCAAGATGAGCATTACGGACGCTGAGTCGTCTGCCAAATTCGACGAGATCGACGCGTCAATCGAGAAGCAGTTCGGTGAACTGAAGGTTGTCGTTTAAGAAGCAGAGCGAGCCTGGCGGCGATGCCGTAAAGAAGTACAAGTGCGATGTATGTAAGATGAAAGTGGAGCTCATCTACTACAATTCAAAGTGCACCAACTGTGGTCAAGGCTACTACAAGTTACCGGTGTACTAGAAGTATTAGGACCGCGCAGCACGTGAAGTTGCAGTACAGGGTGTTGGTAATCATGAACGGTGGCGCCGGTGGCGGTACACGTTGGAATACTGAATGAATCGGGAGATGCTCGTGGGTGATCCAGTATTGCCCGAACTCGGATAAACGAAACATACACCTATAAAATATAGAGCACATTATGCCTGCATGAAATTAAGGGAACGCCTGCAGGATGCAAGGACGCTGCTGCTTGACGGCGCCATGGGGACGGAACTCCAAAAGTACGAGCCCGGAGCGTCGGACTACCCGGACGGCAAAACTGGATTCAACGACGGGCTGTGCATCACGCACCCCGAGTGGGTGCAGTCGGTGTACCGGTCGTACTTGGAGGCGGGCGCCGACTGCCTAACCACCAATACATTCGGCTCCAATACGATAAAGCTTGACGAGTATGGGCTGGGTGCGGACACCGAGAAGATAAACGAGGGTGCGGCCCGGCTGGCGCGCGAGGTCGCCGACTCGTTTTCGGAGCCGCAGAGGTACGTGGTGGGCAGCATGGGCCCGACCGGGTATCTGCCGAGCATCACGCACAAGCCGGAGGAGGAAATTTCACTGGACGTGGTGGAGGACGCATTCTACAGGCAAGCCGTCGGGCTCGTGCGCGGCGGGGTGGACGGGCTCGTACTGGAGACCAGTGTAGACCTGCTGGAACTCCGGACCGCTATACGCGCGGCCAGGAGGGCGGACAAGCACGTGCCCATACTGGCCAACATCACGCTGGCGCAGGCCGGCCGCATGCTGTTGGGAACTCCCATCGAGGCGGCGTACACCACCGTATCGGACATGGGCATAGATGCCTTTGGCATAAACTGCAGCACGGGGCCGCTGGAGATGGAGGACTGCATACTGTGGCTGGACGGCTCCGCGACGCACCCCATACTGGTCGTACCGAACGCCGGCATACCCGACATCAGTGAGGTGGACGGC
>JAGWAX010000149.1:1744-2211 GCA_021296175.1 Nitrosopumilaceae archaeon
ATTGACTCGGCGATGCCGCGCGTACGGTCTGCCGCGTACGGTCTGCCGTACACATACTGGACAAGAATGAGGTGTCCGATGGTCCGTGAATGTGCGGCGGTGTGCCAGGCTGCCGCGCCGTATTCACACAACCGTCAACGGATCAATCGGTCATTCCACAACCACACTTGTCACATACGCAGCCGGCTGTCTTGTATTCCACCTTGTTGCCGCATTGGGGACATTTGACATATGCCATGTTACTGATGGGGAACGGTACTCAATATGTCCTGCGGTAGGGGATCATGTACACCCCCGTGCAGATTAAGATTGCAAGCACAAACCCTTGAATGCCATACTGTGTTTGGCACGAAATCGGTGACGGCCCCGGGGCGCATGCGGTCACACTACAACGCAATCAGGGCACGAAATACTTTGCGTCGGGGTGTTGTACGACGATTGCTGCCGTTGAAAACTCTGGCACTATC
>JAGWAX010000049.1:0-9306 GCA_021296175.1 Nitrosopumilaceae archaeon
GTACCTCGCGTCGTTCTGCGCGTGCGACATTTTGAGCCGCGGTTCCTGCCTCCCCTTCTGCGCCCCGTCGCCCCCGGCGGTCAACCGTGCACCCCCCACAGGCAGGCACGGGGATCGGCCGGTGCGGCAATTCGCTTAAATCCGCGCTCCGGAAACATATGCTGTTGCTGATGTGTTAGTCCCATCTTTCTGATCGCTGACGGGGCATCACGTCATGCACACATAATACACGATGCAAAGAATGTTCCACTTGTGGGTAAAAAACAGCTCACAAAAGCGGCGGATCTCGAGATTCTAGGCAGGGTTGCGCAACTAACTAGAATACCGCATATGCTTAAATCCCCACTTTATGATGTCAGATCATGAGTTCGGAACTCAGGGTCAAAAAGCTCAGGGGATCCGGCGGCTATGTGGTAGCGGCCCTGACTGACGAACAGCAGACAAAGGCAAGCATAGGAGGCCCCGACCTGTTTCTGGCGCCCCTCTGCAGGATGGATACGGGCAGGATGTCAAAGCACATGTGCAACATGTGCGACAAGGAGTACGAGGGACCCCCGGAGATACAGTACGAGAACCCCAACGAGGAGGTCGCCCAGGGCCTGACACTGATTGAGAAGGGCAGATACTTTTGCAAGGTGTGCAGCAGTACAATCGCAGAGTACAGGGAGTTCAGAAAGGAAGGCGAACAGGAGGCGGGCTTGACTGCGGAGCAACCACAGTATCAAGAGCAGCAGCCAAGCGTAGCTCCGACGCCGACGGTGGCAGCCGAAACAGCATCACCACCGCCAGCACCATCAGCATTTGCACCACCTGCATCACCACCTGCATCACCACCTGCATCACCACCTGCATCACCACCTGCATCACCACCGCCATCTACCGCCACCGCACCGCAACAGCAGCAGTCGCCGCAGCCAAACGTGGCAGAACCGCCGCCGCCCCAAACACAGCAACAGTCGCCATCGGCTGGCACGCCGTCTGATGCGTCCGATGTCAGCGACATCAACGGAAGGGCGGCATACGATGAGAATGCGATAAAGATCGGGATCGTAAACCGAATTGGCATAGACTCTACAAATGCAATGGTGCTAGTGATAACAAAGGACGACGGAGGCGAGGAGGCAATACCGTGGAGCAACGTCAGAAAGGTAGGAGAGATAGTACTGCTCGGGGGTGGCCCGGCCGACGCCCCCGTGGCGGCTGCGGCGGCCGACAGCGGCAGGTGCGGCAGCTGCAGGTTTGAGAATAGAGAAGGCTCAAAGTTCTGCGAAGAATGCGGCGCCAAATTGTAATGGTTGATATTGGCAGCCTCGGCGGAAAACGATCAGTCAGTTGTCAGCAACAAGTTCAATACCAAGGGGCATCCTGCGAGATGCCGGCATAGTCATAGCGGGAATAATCATAGTGTGGGCGGGACTGTACGCCGCATTCGGCATGCCAAACCCGTTTTACGTGGTGGCAAGCGGAAGCATGGTGCCCGAGCTTGAGATATACGACGTGCTCATAGTGCAGGGAAACCACCCATTTGGCGAGCTGAGGGTGGGCGACGTCATCGTGTTTGACAGGCCGTCTGATCACAACAGGGTCATAGTCCACAGGGTTGCAAACGTGATAGACGACGATCCCAGAACGCTGCGCACAAAGGGTGACGCCAACAGGGCCTCCATACCGGGGACGGACTTTCCCATTACGGAGAAAGAGTACATCGGCAAGGTCGAACACGTAATACCCCAGATAGGATACGTAACGCAGGCGCTAAAGCCACCGGTCAACTATATCATAATAGCAGTCATCATAGGGGTAATGATATCAAAGCAGCTCCTGGCAAGAAAGAAGGACGACGACAAGGTTGTCTTTTCCGACACGGCCCGGGACGGCGAAGACGGGACCGGTGACGATGTCGTCGGTGACGATACTGATACAGACAAGAAAGATGCCGATGGGCATCAGGCCGATGCGCCGGGACGCGATGGTGCGGCCCCAGATGCAGGCCAGGATGGCATGGACGGGCCTGCTGCATCCGGATATGGCGGTGACTCGGAATATGTGGAGGACGGGCCGCAGGAGAAAGGCGGCGAGGAGTCCAACAGTTCGGGCGGCAGGCCCGGACGGGACAAGGACGGCGATACCGCCGCGCCGTGACGGCGCGCGATGATTAGCAGTTGCTGCTGTCTGTCTGCCTACCTGCTTCAGGCGGGCTCAGATTATCGAGTCGTTGGTCTTGAATATGCGCTTAAAGTACTCGGACGGCTCCTTTGACTCTGCGTCGTCTTTGGTGTGTATGCCGGCCAAGTTCCTTGCAAGATCCTTTTTGTATTCCAGCTGCATCTGGCGCTGTATCTGTATGCGCTGGGCCTGCGGCGAGCCGGCCCCGTGCATCGACTCTGTAAGGTATCCTACCGCGTTGCGCCCGAGAGTCATGTTCTCTATGAGGCGCAGCATCCTCACCCGCTCCTCGACGGGAATGTCCTGGCGGCCGACCAGATACTTTTCAAGTATGGGGCCGATCTCCGGGTGACGCAGGTCGCGCTCGGACGGCAGCGTAACGACCAGTCCCCCCGCGATATCCTGCGCGAGCCTCCCTATCTCGTAGGGGAACCTAGTGACGTTGTGCTTGCAGACCTGGGCGAGCATGTCCTCGTTGAGGTACACGCCGGACTTCATGCGGTGCCCCTGGTGCGACGACGCTAGGCCGGCCGCGAATATGGTCTCGTTGAGGTGCGTCATCTCGACAAGCTTGTCCCTGATGTGGGACGCCTTGGGGACGCCGTTGTACTCGGCCATCGAGGCCGCGGCGCCTATCAGCACGTCGCCAAGCCCCGTCTTGCAGACGTAGCTGCGCCTGTGGTAGCACGTAAAGCGCTCTATCAGCATCGAGGCAAACTCGTGCTCGCCGTGCATGAAGACGCGCTCCCACGGGATGAACACCCTGTCAAGCACCATCAGGGCCTCCTGGCCCCCGAACTTTGCGTTTCCCGCGTCGATTCCCTCGCCGCCCTCCATGCTGCGCGTGTCGCAGGACTGCCTGCCGTAAACGTAAGTAATGCCCTCGGCGTCGGCCGGGACGGCGCCCACTATAGCCCAGTCCTTGTCGGACTCTGTAAGCCTGACCGTGGGCATCAGTATTATCCAGTGCGAGTTTATGCACCCCGTCTGGTGCGCCTTTGCGCCCGACACGTACACGCCGCGCTCGTCGCGGTCGACCACCCTGGTAAACAGGTCGGGGTCCGCCTGTTCCGACGGCCCCTTGCTGCGATCGCCCTTGGGGTCGGTCATGGCGCCGCCTATCACCAGGTTCTCGCGCTGGACCATCTTTACAAACTCCAGAAAGCGCTGGTGGTAGTCAGTGCCGTGCTTCTCGTCTATCTCAAACGTGGTGGAGTGGAGGGAGTTGAGCGCGTCCATCCCGACGCACCTCTGAAAGCAGGTTCCCGTGTTCTGGCCCAGCTTGCGCTGCATCTTGTTCTGCAGTACGAGATCCTCGGCCGACTCGGCGATATGCAGGAAGCGGTTGACGCGCAGCCCTGTAATGCCGGATTCGGCAGACGCCAGCTCCTCCTCGCGCACCGCGAGATCATACGTCTCGGCGACGGCGTTGATCGAGGGCCTTATCATCGGATGGTCCACAGGCTCCTTTACAAGCTCGCCGAACAGGTACACCTTGAGATCGCGGTTCCGCAGGCTCTCGATGTACTCGTCGCCAGTCCTGATCGTCTTGAGGACGTTGGCTGCCATACACCAACTTGGGACGCTGCCGTATAAATATTCTATAATGATGCAGTCCTGCGGGCGCGGCGATCATCCGGCCCCGGTCAGCCCTATCCTCACGTCAAGGACGCGGCACCCCTTGCCCTTGGCAAGCACCAGCACGGGGTTCATGTCAAGCTCCGCGATCTCGCCGGCAAAGTCCGTGACCAGCTGGGAGAGGCGCTGGATGCACTCTGCAAGCTTTGCGACGTCTGACGGCTTTTCGCCCCGCACGCCGCCGAGCAGCTTTGAGGTGCGGAGGGAGAGCGGCATCGCGGCAGCCTCGGCCGCCCCCACGGGGGCAAGCCTGAACGTGACGTCGCCGAGCACCTCGACGTATATGCCGCCGAGCCCCAGCATTATCACGGGCCCGAACCCCGGCTCGAGCTTGGAGCCGATGATCATCTCCTTGCCGCCAGAGACCATCTCGGCCACTATAACGCCCCTCAGCTCCGCCTTTTTGTCGTATTTGCGGGCGTTGGACATTATGGTGTCAAACGCCGAGCGGACTTCCGCGGCGCTCTTCAGGTTCACCATGACGCCGCCGGCGTCGGACTTGTGTATTATCTGCGGCGAAGATATCTTCATTACGACCGGGTAGCCGATCTTGGACGCGGCAGACACCGCCCTACTCGCGCTGGTGGCCAGGACGGACTCTGGGAGCGGCAGCCCGTACGCCTGCAGCACGTCCCTGCCCTCATCCTCCAGCAGGGCGGAGCGGCCCTGGCTGCGGGCCCCGTCGATTATGCGCCGCACCGCGGGCTTGGAGACGCGCGCAAACCTTCTGGGCTTGTCGGCCGGCGCGCCCGACCACTCTGCAAACCTGACCATCGCCTTTAGCGTCCTTATGGCGCCCTCCGCGTACGTGTAGTAGGGAACGTCGCCTGCGGCCATGATGTCGCGGTTGGTGGTGCCCTCGTCGAGGCCCATCAGGCTGGCAAGCATCGTCTTTCTGTGCTTCTTTGACATCTCCACTATGACGCGGGCAAGGCCGTCGTAGTCCAAGGTCCCGGACGGGGTGCACATCGTAATGACTGAACCGACGTTGCGGTGCTTGAGGACCCGCTCAAGTACGTTGCGGAACCGCTCAAAGTCCGCGTCACCCACTATGTCGACGGGGTTGCGGGAGCTGCCCCACGGCGGGATCACCTCGTCTATCTTTGAGGATATGCTGGAGATGTCGGCCATCCTTATGCCGGCCTTTGAGCAGGCGTCGGTGGATATTATGGCGGGACCCCCCGCGTTTGATACTATGACCAGGTCGCCCTTGGCTGGGAGCGGCTGCTTTGAGAACGCGGTGGCGTAGTCGAACAGCTCCTCCATCGTGTCCACCCTGATGGCGCCGCTCTGCTGCAGCAGCGCCTCGTATATCTCGTCAGAACCCATCAGGGCGCCCGTGTGGGACATCGCCGCCTTTGCACCCTCGGGGCTGCGGCCCGACTTTAGCACGAGGACGGGCTTTTTGAGGCGCTTTGTAATGTCGCGGCAGACCTGCAGGAACTCCTGCCCGTCGCCCATGTCCTCAAGGTACATCACGATGACCTCGGTCTGCCGGTGGTTTGCCAGGATCTTGAGCACGTCGACCTCGCTCATGGCGGCCTTGTTTCCCAGGCTGACGACTGCGGAGAATCCGATGCCCTGCGCGCTGGCGTCCTCCACCAGTGCCGCGCAGATGGCGCCCGACTGCGACACGAGCGCGATCTTGCCCGACTTTGGGGTGATCTTGAGGAACGTAGAGTTCATCATGGTCTTCGGGTCGAGGTTCATCACGCCCAAGCAGTTGGGCCCTATCACGCTGATGTTGTACTTGGCTGCGATCTCCTTTAGCTGCCTTTCCATGGCCGCCCCCTCCTCGTCGACCTCCTTGAATCCCGCCGTGATTATAATGACTGACTTGATGCCCTTTTTGCCGCACTCCTCCAGAACCGACGCCACAAGCGTGTTTTTGATCACTATGACTGCCAGATCCGCCCTGGCGGGCATGTCAAGGACCGACTTGTACGCCTTTTTGCCAAACACGGTGTCCCTGGTGGGGCTGATCGGGTACACCCTTCCCTTAAAGCCGTTCATGATGTTGGAGGTGATGGTGGCCCCCACGCTGCCCTTCTTGTCAGACGCCCCGATGACGGCAATGGTCCTAGGGGACAGGAACGAAGATGTCACACTCACTGACATGCAGGGCTTGGCAATACAATAAATCTGTTTTTTGTCCAAGTCCGGCGAACAGGCCCGCGCGTCTCCGCGACGGCATAGAGGCGCGCAAAGGCTGCAGAGGCCACCGCATCCGGTCTCAGCTGCCAAGCATCTTGCCTGCGGGATTCTCCTTGCGGCTGATCCAGCGCACATCAGGTCGGCGACTGTCGCCAAACCCTGCAATCTCCGACCAGCACTGCCTGGCAAGCTCCCGGAGCGCCTCGTTGTTTATGACATGCTCGTGGTTGAGCTGCTTTACCGTGTTTTGGGAGTCGCTGTATATCACCACGTCATCGTAGGGGGGTTCGCCCGATCTTGAGCGCGCGTGCAGCACGGCCGATATTATGGCCATGTACTCGGCCTGGTTGTTTGTCACGTTGTCGCGCTTCTCGTAATGCGACTTGCCAGTCTCCTTTACCAGCCAGCCAAACCCGCCCCTCGGGCTGCCGGAGCCGTCCACGTAAATGCCGACTGCCATGCCAGGGCCTGGCGGCGGCACGTATTATTTCTGACCCTTCTTGTCGCCGCCGCCGCCGCCGCTGCTGCTGCTGCTGCTGCTGCTGTACATCCTCGTGGCCCTCACGCTCAGGTTCATCACGACCAGGTACACCGCAATTGCCGCTACCTGGGCGGTCACCGACGACGCGTACGGCTCGTAGCCCCACGCGTCAATCATGTAATAGTGCAGGCCCCACCTGACGACCCCGTACGCCACCTCGCCTGCCCCCAGCGAGGCGAGTATCTTCTTGAGGTCGGAGCGCGGGTCGGCCTCGGCGGGCCGGCCGCCGGGGCCCGCCCTGTACCTGTGCCTGTTTGTAATGTAGAACATGAGCCCGAACGTGCCCAGATACGCGGCATAGTCCACTATGGTGGCGTACGTGGCGTTGAGATGCGGCTCCAGCCCGGACAGGGCGTCGGCCGCGACGGCGGACACCGGGAGCGCCACTGCTATTGCAACAAACATGCTCTGGTTCAGCCTGACATAGTCGCGCAGCATTACAGGGCTATGCCAAGAGCCTGACTTTTAGTCCATCGTTATCTTGAGGAATATGCTCAGCCCCACAAGCTCCGTGATCCCGACGCCCAGCATGTACGGGAATACGGACTCGGATATCAGCATGTCGTGCGAGAAGAACGCCGCCGCCCCTATCGAGTTGTTCAGCAGCAGCGAGACGGCCACTACGATCATGCCAAGCGGCAGATGCGCCCTTGTCGCGACAAACATCCTTGCAAACAGCACGATAAGCGCGGACAGTATGCCGATGTTGACAAGCGATATGACCGACAGGACAAGCATCGGGGGCTCCATGTGAGAGCTGAATGCCCCACGTATCTTAATTACTTTTATCCAAAGTGGGCCGCACAACCCTGGCCCCGCCCCCCGCCCCGCCTCGGCGCGCGGCCGTACTGATAATAAAGGCATATAACGACGCGGCGGCCCATACATGCATATGCTGTCATACGACATGCCCCTGTACAGGCCGCCGTCCGAGGCGCGGTCCGTGATATTCCAGGTGACGCTTGGATGCTCCTTTAACGAGTGCTCGTTCTGCGACATGTACCGCTCAAAGGAGTACGAGGAGAGGCCCTGGGAGGCAGTCAGGGAGGAGATAGACATGATGGCCAGATACCAGCCTGACGCGAAACGCTTTTTCCTCGCCGACGGCGACGCGCTGAACCTAGACACGGACTACATGATAAAGATAACCAAATACATACGCGAAAAATTTGCAGATGCCGAGCGCATATCGTGCTATGCGATGCCGATGAACATACTCAAGAAGAGCGAGGACGACTTGCGCCGCATGAAGGAGGCGGGCCTCGACATGCTGTACCTGGGGATAGAGAGCGGCTCTGACGTGGTTCTCAAAAAGGTCACAAAGGGGGCCATCGCAAAGACCATCATAAAGTCGGTGAACAAGGCAAAGGCCGCGGGGTACGTCATGTCGTGCATGATAATACTGGGGCTCGGCGGCACCGCGTACTCAAGGGAGCACGCAAGGGGCACGGCAGAGGTGATCAGCGCCTGCGCCCCGAACTACGTGGGGACGCTCACGCTGCACCTTGACGAGGGCATCAAGAAGGAGTTTCACGACAAGTTTGCAGAGCCGTTTGCAACGATAAACGACGGGGAGGCTCTCGACGAGCTGTATGATATAGTCAATATGATAGAGATCCCCGGCGACGGCAGCCAGACGGTATTTCGCGCAAACCACGGCTCCAACGCCTACATGATAAAGGGGACGTTCCCCCAGGACAAGCGGGAGATGCTCTCCCAGATAGACTGGCTCAGGCAGCACCCCGAGGTGGCACGCCCGCAGGGCTTGCGCGGGTTCTGACGCTGCATTATAACGTCCCTGCTGCTGATGCTACCGCCGCAGAATGGTAAAATAGTCGTGCGTGGTTACTGTCACTAGGACGATGCAGACCAAGATGCAGGTCATTAAAGAGGTGCTCCGCACGCGGAGGTACGCCGGGATAGCCGCGGCAAGCGGGGCCGGGCTCGGCGCCGTATACTACGTTTTGACGATGTCCATGCTGCCCCTGCACCTTGAGTCGGGGGTTGCGATGGCGGCCGCCCCCTCGTACATCGCGGCGTCCATATCGCTCACCGCAGTCATCTCGGGGCTTGCAGGGATCAACTTTGCCCTGATGGCCTTCAAGATAAGGCGCATGAGGATGATGTCAAACCTGCTTGTAAAGAAGCCAAACTCTACTGCCGCCGCGCCCATACTGGGCGGGGTCTTTGCGGCCTTTACGCCCGGGTGCCCCGCATGCACGGCGCCCTTGGCCGTTATACTGGGCGCGGTGGGGGGGCTGTCACTGTTCCCCATGCAGGGACTGGAGCTCAAGATGGTATCGGCAGGAGTGCTGCTGTTCTCAATATGGTGGATCACGCGCGGGCTGCAGAGCCGCAGCTGCTGCAGGATCGGATGACTGCTGCAGAAGAACCCAAGCGGCTCACTATTCAGTACGCCCCTGACTTGTTTTGGCGAACGGCCAGACGCGACTGTGGTGGACGTCAGTACGGGGGTGCTATAGAGTCAGTCTCAAAGTCATACACGTCGGCAATCACCCACTCGCTGTCTATGACGCTCCATATTCTATAGTCCGCGGCGCCGAGGTCGCCGGCCTCGTTCAGGTCGACCGAATCAAGGGCGCCCGAGTACTTGGAGGCCACCGCCGGAAGTACAGACTTTACTACATCCACGCCCGTGCTCTGCGCCTCCAGTATGGAGAGCCCGAGGAGCCACACCACGTCGTGGGACGTGTTGATGTAGGCGTACCCCTCCCGTCCCAAAGCCTCCAGCACGTGCGCATCAATCTGTTCTGTAACCTCGTTTTCGGATATTGAGAACTGGCTGG
>JAGWAX010000049.1:9602-13894 GCA_021296175.1 Nitrosopumilaceae archaeon
GCCCGTCGCCCCAGGCGTCTCCCCTCCACATCGGGACCAGAACCTGGGCGCCGTCGTGCTGGATCTTCTTTGCGATTGCCGTGCCCTGAAACGTGTCATTTGGGACCAAGCGGTAGACGCTGTCGCCTGCGATCGAGAGCGCGGGCGCAGTTGAGCAGCAGCTGAACAGCAGCATGTTGTTGGAGTCCGCATAGCCCTTGATGTTTCGTATGTTGGAGCTCGTCTCGGGGCCGACCACAATGTCTATCCCCTTTGCCTTGAGCGAGGTGAGCTTTTCGAGCGCCACGACAGGGTTGGTCGCAGAGTCCTCCTCGCCCCTCTCCTCAAGGTACTTGTTGAACTGCTGCAGTCCGAACTTTGAGCCCTCCCAGTTCTCGTGGCCCTTGTGTGCCAGATCCCCCGTGAGCGGCAGGATCAGCCCTATAGTAACGTCGCCTGAGAGTCCAGCATCTCCTTCCACTGCCGGCTCCTCAACGGCCGGCTCCTCCGGCACGCCTTCGTCAGCCGGAACTATCTGATCATCTATCTCATCCACGGGCGCCGAACCCATCATGCCTGCCGCCACGGCGACGGCAATTACCGCGGCTATTCCAATTCCGATCGCGGCACCCTTCTTTGAATCCAATACCGCACACAGGTAGTGCGTTGTTCTTAAATGCTGTCACACACAAGTTCACGCATTCGGCCCGCCCGATAACGCGGACGCAAGCCGCAAGCATCCGCCAAGCGCAAGTTTTACTTGGGGTTAGACGTATACACATAATCCAAAGGCGCCCACAAAATTGGATCAGCGTGACTGCTGGCAGGGGTTCAAACAAGGGGCGGCCATACTTGGACGACACATGCAAGAACTGCAAAACCTTCGGAGCCCATGGTTCTCACCGTTTGGTACCCCGGCAGGAATGCCCCGATTATGGCATCGGCGCCGCGCGCCCCCGGCCGTCGTCCTAGCCGTCGCTGTCCAAGGTGCAGATCCGCAATCCGCGCGCTCTGCCTGACTCAAATCCTGTCCCCCCGCCGCGTCCCGAACGCGTGCCCGGTGCAAACCGGCGCCGCGAGGCGCGGCCCGTCCAAAGAAGGGGCAGGGCAGCCTGCGGGCAGCGGGGGGCAAGAAGCTGGCGGCACCGGCGGGGGCTGGCCTGGACGTGGGGGCCTGGAGGGCCGGGCCTGCACGGCCTACCTGAAGAGGAGGTTAAACAGCCTTCTTCCCGCCCCGCCGCGGCTCTTTCCGGCGCGCCCCGTGCCACCCCCGACTGTCGCGGTAGGCTTTTCCACGACCAGCCCCTGCGGGCGGTACTGCAGTATCACCAGCAGGATCACGCCCAGCAGCAGAAAGTCAAGCCAGATGATGTCAAAGGGGACCAGCCCCTCAAAGGAGTCCTTGAAGAAGATGATGAGCTTTCGCACGGTGACGAAGATCAACGTACCGAACAGGACCCCCTTGTTGTTTGCAAGCCCGCCTATCAGAATCATGAGGAAGGGCCAGAACGTCCAGCTCGCCCTGTCGTATGCAAACGCAATGGCCCCGCCCACGTAGAACGCGTACAGCGCGCCGCCCACCGCGGCGAGCGCGGCCGAGATCATGATCACCTTCATCCTGATCCGCGCCGTGTCCTTTCCCAGGGACTCCGCGGCGACCTCGTTGTCGCGGACGGCCCGAAGCAGCCTCCCAAGCGGCGAGCGGATCATCTTCTCGCTGAAGACAAAGACGGCAGCCGCAATGAGGACCAGTCCCAGCGTGGCCACCGAGAAGCGGATCTCGTCGGGTAGGAAGGACAGCGGGTCCGGCAGCTGGACCCCCAGCGTCCCGCCCACGAGCGGGGTGAAGTTGTTTCCGATTATGCGGATGCTCTCGCCAAATGCCAGCAGTGTAATGGCGAGGTAGTCGCCGCGCATGCGTATTGCAGGATATGACGTGAGGATTCCCAGCCCCCCGCCCACGGCGGCAGCTATTCCCAGCGTCAGGAAGAAGACGGCAAACCCGATTCCCGTGTTGTCCACCAGCCACGCGTTGACTTGGGAGACGATGGCGAGGTTGTCAAGTACATAGTCCCCCTCGACGCCCGCCATGGCCGCGAATATCCTGCCCGGGACCGACGCGGCGACGAACGCACCCGCCCCGACTGCCAGCACCTTGCCGAAGTTGGGGATCCCCGTATACCCGAACTCCATGTTCAGGCTCAGGTTGACGATCAGGTAGACCGCGAATATCGCAAGCAGGTCTACGAGGAATATGGCCTCATTCTCCAGAACCATGTCTCCTCATTCTCCTTCCCAGCCCCGACCAGTTGATCCCCGCCATACCCCGGGGCGCCAGCATCAGGGTCGCCACGATGAACACAAGCGGGATGAGCGGGCGGTACGCGATGAGCCAGGAGCCAAACTCGCCGGCAAGAAACCTGGTCCCCAGAACCTCCGTAAGTCCAAGCAGCAGGCCCCCGGCAATCGCCCCGTAAATGCTCAGAAAGCCGCCTGCGATGCTAGCGGCAAAGATGCTTGGGATCATCAGCGGGCCCAGGTTCGGATCCCCCTGGAACCACAGTGCCATGAGCGAGCCCGCCACCCCCGCAAGCCCCCCTCCCAGCATCCAGGAGACGACGTATATCCGGTTTACGTTGATCCCCACGGTCTCTGAGAGGTCCCGGTTCTCGGTGGCGGCCCGCATCGCGATGCCGAACTTTGTCTTCTTTAGCACTATGTACAGCGTCAGTGACAGGACGGCTATGGCGGCGGGCGCCACGAAGACTATCATCGGAAGGCCCGCCAGCTCGGCGTCGTAGCTGCGCAGCGTAAACTCCCTTGATGCGATCCTGAACGTCTGCACCACAAAGTCCGCAAAGATGTTCAGTCCCGCAATCAGTATCAGGTCAAAGGCAAGCGTGGCGATCATCAGGATCGCCTGCGAGGCTCCCTTCCGTATCAGGGGCTTTAGTATGAAGACGTACAGGGAGACGGCGACCAGCCCGGACACCACAAACGCGACGGGGATCGAGGCGTACGGGGTGACCCCCCAGATGTGGGTCGCGACGAGTGCCATGTAGACTCCGATCGTGGCAAAGGAGGCGTGCGCAAAGTTTGGGACGCGCGTGGTGAGGTACGTGAGCGTCAGGCCTATGCTCAAGAGTGACAGGAGGCTTGCAAATATGACGGCATCAGAGAATATTGGATCGATGGCCAATTCACGTCTCCGTTACGCGGGCGGCCCTGCATCTCCCCCAGCGCCGTCGGCTCGGGCGCATGCCGGCGCAGGCGCCGTCGGCTCGGGCGCGCGCGGCCCGCGGGCCCGCCTGCTGCAAACGACCGGATCTCATCTCCAGTTAGGGGAAATTCAGAGTTAATCTACATATCGAAAGCTCTGATGCCAAGCGGCCCTGATGCAAACCGCCATCCGCATGTATGCGCCCCAGAAGCTCTGGCGCCACCGCCCTCCGGCGCCACCTCCTCTTCCTCCCTCCCCTATCCCACCCCAGCCCTGCTCCCCTATCCCACCCCAGCCCTGCAGGGGCCAATCCGCCAACCGGGCGGCCTCCTGGACGTCTTGGCTGCTGCAGAAAGCCTTAATCACACAGCATCTTTCCAAATGTGATGGCAATGATCCTGTCGCTCTCCGGCATCAGAAAACAGTTCGGCGGCATGGTTGTCCTTGACGGGATCGACATGGAGATGGAGGCGGGCAGGATATACCAGATGATCGGGCCCAACGGGAGCGGCAAGACCACGCTGATAAACGTGATCTCCGGACTCCTGAAGCCAGACGCAGGCAGCGTCACATTTGATGGGACCGACATCACACAGAAGGGGTTGTTTGAGACCTTCAAGACGGGGCTGGTCAGGACGTGGCAGATACCGCAGCCGTTTAGGAACCTCACGACGGAGGAGAACTTTCTGGTGTCAAGCGACAAAAACCGCGGCGAGGGGTTCCTTGCGGCCCCGACAAGGTCAAGATGGAGGCATGACGAGGAGAGGGTGGCGGACAAGGCCTCGGAGATAATGGAGATGGTAAGTCTGACCGGGCAGGGGGCAGTCTGGAGCAGGAACCTCAGCGGCGGGCAGCAGAAGCTGCTGGAGCTCGGCAGGGCCATGATGGCAGACACCAAGATGATCCTGATGGACGAGCCCATTGCCGGGGTGAACCCCACTCTGGCGTACGAGATCTTTGAGAGGATCAAGAGGATCTGCAGGGAGCAAAAGATCACGTTTCTGATAATCGAGCACAGGTTGGACATCTCGCTGCAGTATGCAGAGCGCGTCTTTGTACTCAACAGGGGCAAGATCATCGCGGAGGACGACCC
>JAGWAX010000050.1 GCA_021296175.1 Nitrosopumilaceae archaeon
CCACCCCATCCACCCCCCCCCCCCCCCCCCCCCCCGCCCCCCCCCCCCCGCACCCCACTGCATCATCCCCCGTCCTGCCAGTCCCAAGCATGCCCACAAGCAGTCACCCAAACCGGAGCGTGCACCGGGGCATGAATGCCGTGCAATTGCAGCAGACCGCAGCAAAAGCAGCCAAGCTTTAAAACACAGCCCCGGGTCTGCGAGTCAGTGTCTTCTTCTCGTCCTGACGGCAGACATGACGGCGATACTGCCGATAATTATGGCGCCAGTTCAGGTGACGCGAGCAATTCCGGCATCAGCATGGTATACGTGCTGCTTGACGGGGTCGGGGACCTGCCGCACGCCGACCTCGGGGGCAGGACGCCGCTGGAGGCCGCATCCACGCCCGCGCTTGACGCAATAGCGTCAAACGGGGCGTCAGGCAGGGTGATATCAGTGGGCAAGGGAATCGCCCCGGAGTCGGACATTGCCGTGTTCAACATGCTAGGATACAAGTTCAGCCATGCAGACTATGCCGGGCGCGGCGTGATAGAGGCAATCGGCATAGGGATAGACTTTGCCGACGGGGACCTGGCCCTGCGCGGAAACTTTGCCACGCTTGACAGGAGCAACAACGACAACGTCATAACCGACAGGAGGGCCGGCAGGTACATAGAGCCCGCCGACTCGGAGGCCATATCAAGGGAGCTTGAAGAGAACGTCAGGTTCTCGGACCCCCGCACGTCTGTAAAGGTCTCCCCGACCATCGGGCACCGCGTGACGGTCCGGCTGAGGAGGGGCGGCGGCAGGCCGTACTCGGCAAAGATATCAAATACCGATCCCGCGTACACCAACATCGGCGGGATGGGAGTCGCAAAGGCCGTTGCCGACTTTATGAAAGTCGAGAGGTGTGTCCCGCTTGACGGCTCAGACGAGGCTGCGGCGGCCGCGGACGCGACAAACGGGTTCTCAGAGCAGGCAATCTCGATAATGAGAGGCAGCAGGATCAACGCGGCCCGCGTCGCGGCAGGGAAAAAGGAGCTCAGCTGCATACTGCTCCGCGACGCGGGCAGCAAGTACCCGCGAGTCAAGCCCATCAACCAGAGGTACGGGATGAACTTTTCATGCATAGTCGACATGCCAGTCGAGATAGGCATATCAAAAGTGCTCAGGATGAAGGCCTTTGAGGCGGGGGGCCTGACGGACTACGAGGAGAAGGCCAGGGCGGCCTCCGAGGCCATGGAGACCCAGAACGCGATATACGTCCACATCAAAGGCCCCGACGAGTTCGGGCACGACGGGGACGCAGTCGGAAAAAAGGAGAACATCGAGGAGATCGACAGGCGGTTCTTTGCAAGGCTGCTTGACGGCATAGACACGTCAAGAACCGCAGTGGTGATCTCGGCGGACCATTCGACGCCGTGCATAAACCACGGGCACAGCGACGACCCGGTGCCGGTAGTGATATCGCACGACGGCATACCGGGGGACGGCACCACCAGGATGACAGAGCCGCAGGCGGCAAGGGGCAGGATAGGAATGCTTGCGGGGGCAGACGTGGTTCCCACCGCGCTCGGCATGCTAAGGCGAATCGCTCAAAGAAAAGCCCCGCGCCTAGATTGAGAACCGCACGGCGAGCCGCAGGCTGCCGTGTGTTGCGCTGCCGCGTGCCGTGCGGCCGCGTCGGCAGTTACGTATATTCCGTACATGGGGGGCGCGCGCGGGCCCCGCAGCCCGCATACGCGCGCGTCATATCTCAAACAGCGCCAGACTCTTCTTTGTACGCATATCAGAGGCCCTCGCCCTGATCAGGTCCACGTCTATGGCATGATACGTGGAGGGGGACGTCCCCAGTTTTTCAAGGGCCCGCTTTAGCATCCTTATTCCTATCAGCGCCTCATTTCTCTGGCCGTGCGCAAAGGCCACTGCGACCAGTATGATTCCCTGCACGAGCTCCTTTTCCCTGCCAAAGCACTTTTTCCAGACGCCCTCAAACGCCTCGTGGCTCTCCCAGAACCGCTCGCTGTTAAAGTAGAATATGCCGTCCCTTATGCCCTGCTCCTTTTCAATCTCTTCCTCTACCACGTGCCGTACGTTGTCGACGGGCCCGATCGGCGCCAGGTCCCTCACCAGCTCATCAAGGCGTCCGGCCTCCACTGACGCGTCAAGCTCTATGAACTGGGTTGCAATCCTCGCGACGCGCACAGAGGCGCCGGTCCGCATTCCCAGTCCGCGGGCCCTGTACACGACCCTGCGGGAGTCGCGGGGGCCGTACTTTCCGTCGTTTTTGAGGTGCAGCATGTACCTCTCCATGCGCATAGTCGACAACCCTTTTCATAAATTCCTTGTCTTGGGACACGCACACGCGCGTACACACACATACACGCACACATACACGCACACATACACGCACACATACACGCACACATACACGCACAGCCATGCAGGGCCTAATCCTGCAGACGGCAGGCACGCGCCGGCCTGCAAGAGCCGGCGGGACTACGCGCCGGCGGTTACCGACTGCCATGAGGCGGGGTTTGGCTGACCGTTATTTGCCATCCCTGCGTTTTTCGCGCCTCTCCTCCCCCCTCCCCCCCCCCAACGCTGACTTTAGGTTTATATGAAATCCCTCGGGGGCACATGGTACATGTCAATTGTGGACAAGGTATCTGATGCCAGCAACGCGCTGCTCTCAAGGCGCGAGATTACATGCGACTTTGCAGGCCTTGGCGGCAAGCTCAGCAGGTTGGACGCAGTGGAGATGGTCTCAAAAGAGTACGGGCTGGACGGCAAGACGGTAATTCCGATGAGGCTCAGAAACCACGTCGGAAGGCCTGCAATAACGGGGCTGTTTTACGTATATGATGACGAGTCCCTGGCGCGCAAGCACGTCAATCCCACCATATTTGCAAGGCTTGAGAAAAGCAGGGCAAAAAAGGCAGAGAAAGAGGAGGCGGCAGCGGCCCAGAACAGCGACGGCGACGGCGGTAATGCAGAGCCCGAGGCCTCTGCGGACGAATCATCAGGCGGCAAGGAAGCGGAGGCGTCATCGTAATGGGCGACGGCAAGAAGGGCTCGAGTCCCAGCATCAGCAGTTATTACAAGGTGGACGGCGACAGCCTCAGCCGTACAAAAAGGATCTGCTCCCGGTGCGGCAAGGGCGTATTCATGTCGGAGCACAAGGACAGGCGCGCGTGCGGCAAGTGCGGGCTTACCGAGTTCAAGCAGTAGATGCTACTAGTAGAGCCGCTTTCTGCGCAGATTCAGACTCCGTTCGCGTACCCGGTCCACGGTGGCAAGAAGTCCGGGGTCAAACCGTGCGGCGGCAAGCAACTCGGCGGGTATCTTTACGTTGTTTTCAGCGATGTCCACCATGGTGCTTGGAAGGCGCCGAGACTGCCAGTATCTTGAGACCTTGTCCTCTAGCTTGTAGTCCCTGAACCCCGCCGGAAACCTCTTTGTTATGTGCCTGACCAGCGTGCAGTCATCAAAGACGGCCCTCGGATCAAACAGCCGGGACTCGTCGCTGTACACGTTCTCAAACAGGCTCGAGGACGTATAGTCGGAGGTTATCCTCATCTGCGAGACCCGCCACACGAGCTCCAGGTAATGCAGGAACTCGTGCGCCAGCACGGCGTGTATGGTGCCCTTGAGGCCGTACGCTATCAGCGGCGCCGTTACCTGTATGACGATCCCAAACTTGTCGCCGGAGCATACGGGTATGGTCCTGGCAAACAGTATGCCGTATCCTATGGTCGGATCCGCGCGGGTCATGACAAGGGACGGCTCCACGTATGCGACAGGAAACCTTGCATGCGAGGCCCGCTCGATGCGGTTTATTCCGTCGACTGCGATAGGAAACCTCTTGAGCACAAGCTCAAATATGTCGTCCGGAATCATCGCGGTCCCGTGCGCATCTCTTAGCCGCTGTAGGGGGTCCAACTGTGTGGCAGAGCGGCCATGCACGTAAAAAAGCTTGCATGCGCAGCGGCCGTACGGGTCAATGCATTGTCAGGCCTTTGGCTTGCTGTACTTTTTTCTCCTGCGCGTGGCGGCCATCTGGTCTGCGTGCCTCTGGTGCTTGCCGCGTTTCCTCTTTATCATATACTGAGCCAAGATGCCCGACAGTTAATTGTTGGCATTGCGCGCCAAGCAAGGTCCGCAGAAGCGCCGCCGTCAGGCGCCAGTCAGGTGTCAGCGGGTGCCACGTGCGCCAGAAGGGGAGGCCGCAGGGCCGTCACGCAGCCACACATCCTCAAAGTCAAACAGCACGCACTCGCACTGGACTCCCAGCACCTCGGATATGCTGGGCCGGACCCCGTCCCCCGTAACCAGCCGTTTTATGGGGATTCCCCCGTCCAGGTCGGCCGTTACTACAAACGAGTCCGTCCCCTTCCTCCCCCTCCTGTATGTGAGGCGCGTTATGGACTTTGCGGCTTCGCGGCCGTTCTTGGTGCGGATAATCAGTGGGCTAGCGGCAAGGCGCCTCAGCCTTCGAAGCAGGGACGGGCCGGTCGCGTCGTGGGCGGGTTGGGCGGTGGCGGCGGTCGTGCCTGTGCCGGGGCGGCCGGCGCCGCCCTCATCTCCGGCGCCGCCGCCACTGCCAGGGTCATCGCTGTAACGGCCGTTGGCGGCGGCATCGTCCTCAGTTTTTGCAAACGCACAAGGCGTCATCCTGACCTGTATCCTTGCGCGCGACGAGAAGGCCAGTGGCCCCGCATCGGACGCGGCGACATCGCGCAGCCGGCTTACCAGAACACCGTGACCGAGCGATATGCTCCGGGGTATCCGTATGCGCCTCCTCTTTGGACGCTGTATGCGGGCGTAAAACGGCCTGCCGCGTCCTGCAACCAGGCTCTCCCTGTCCTCGCCGCCAATCCAGGTAAAGCGGATCGTCCTGCCCCCCAGCCGGTCAAACAAGAGGTCCGATATCTGCCCCTCCACGCTTTCCCCGCATGCGGGCATTCCGTGAAACTCGCACGCCGAGCACCCCCTGCCAAGGCAGCTGGTGCACGCCTCTTGTTTTTGCGGGACGCCCCTTTTCTGCTTGAGGTACGTTCCAAAGACCGCGACCGGCTTTGGGTTCACCTCGCAGTACCGGTCCGCGGGCTGCACCTTGATCAGCACCTCAGGCTCGTGCCTGTCTTGCCGGCGGCGCGTCATTCTGGCAAACCGGCTGCCAAGCTCCCTTACGAGTCCCGTCTTTACGCAGTCGGATCCCTGCAGCCTGTACGCGGAACGCACGTGGTCGTCCCTGTCGAGAACGGAGGGCTTGATCGTGGCCCCCACTGCAAAAGTGTCAAACTCGTACTCTGCCACGGTCGTCTCCATCAGGTCAAGCATGTCTGGCAGGCTGTCAAAGAGCCCGCGGCAGACATAGCACTTGGCTGAGGGACCGGCTGCTGCAGCCTCCAACGAGCGGCGCAGCCTCCTGCCGGACAGCTCGTATGACGCCAGCCCGGCCCCCCTTGCAAAGAGCCTGCCAAGGCAGTGATCGCACAGGGCATGCCTGCCAAGCAGTCCGGACGCCTTTGAGCGGGCGGCATCCCGTGGGCCGGGCGCGTCAGGCTTCACGCCGCGCGCAGCCTCCGCGGGCACTCTTCAGCGCCAGTATATCTGATGCCGCCGGCGCTGCTGCTGCTGCTGCTGCTGCTGCTGTTGCCCCAGCCCCCGTCTCGCCGGCCCCCGCTTGCGACAATCCGCACCGCTACCCAATCCCCATCCGCTTGAGCATGTCGCGCATGGCGCGCCCCTTGGCGGCCTTCATCATGTTCTTTGACGTCTTGTACGTCTTGAGGAGGTTCTTCACCTCCGAGTCAGACCTCCCGGACCCGCGAGCGATGCGCTGCGTCCGGGACGCGTTCTTTATCAGGTCCGGATTGGCCTTTTCGGCAGGGGTCATGCTCTGCATGACGTACCTCCACTTCTCGATGTTCTCCTCCAGTTTGTCCACCTTGTCGAGCTGATCAGGGCCGGCCCCGGAGAATCCGGGCAGGTTCTCAAGCATGCCCCGCATGGAGCCGGACTTTGTAAACTCCTCGAGCTGGTAAAAGTAATCCTCCATGTTCATCTTGCCCCCCATTATCCGCTTCATCCTGACCTCGTCAGACTCGTCCTCTATGCGCTTGAAGTGCTCCAGAATGGCCTGCACGTCCCCAATCCCAAGCAGCCTGCCGACAAAGCCTGACGAGGAGAACTTTTCAAGATCGTCTATGCGCTCGCCGGTTCCAATGTACATCACGTGGGCCCCGGTCGCGGCCGCGGCCGCGAGAGCCCCGCCCCCCTTGGCGGAGCTGTCCATCTTGGTGATTATGATGCCGCCCACAGGTATCGCGTTGTGGAATGCCTCCGCCTGCCCAAAGCACTGCTGCCCTATCGTGCCGTCGATGACAAGCATCGCCATGTCCGGCGACGCGACCTTGCCTATGCGGCTCATCTCGTCAAGCAGTTCCCGCTCCTGCTTGTGGCGGCCCGCCGTATCAATCAGGATTATATCAAGTGGCTGCCGCTCAAAGTGCCGCAGCCCGTTGCCGACCACCGCGACCGCGTCGCCGTTCTTCTCCTCCCCGTACACCTCGACCCCCGCCTTATCGCACATCGTGCGCAGCTGCACGAGCGCGCCCGGCCTGTACGTGTCGGCCCCAATCACGCCCACCTTGTAGCCCTGCCGCGTCAGCAGCCGGGACAGCTTCGAGGCCATCGTGGTCTTGCCGCTTCCCTGTATTCCAAGCAGCAGCACCTTGTTCTGCTTGCCGGACTGGAACTCAAACTCCGAGTCCCCGCCCAGGAGGCCCGCCAGCTCGTCGTGAAGTATCTTTACGATGTGGTTCTTCCTTGAGAACCCGGGCGGGAGATCCTCGTCCAGCGCGCGCTCCTTGAGCCGCTTTGTCACATCCAGTATGAGCCTCACGTTGACGTCGGACTGTATGAGCGCCCTCTGCACGTTCTTGGCAAGCTCGTCTATCAGCTCCTTGTCCACCGTGGAAGACCTCAGCACCTTTTTGATGGCAGACCCCAGGTTCTCCTTTAGCCCGTCAAGCATGGCGCACTATCCTCGCGTCCAATATTTCAAACCTTCCTCTGTACCCGTCCCAGACCGTGTCATAGTCGAGTATCTCGATGGGACGCTCAAACAGCGGGCAGTCCAGGACGAACGTCTCGGCCTCGCCGCCCTCAAAGTCGAGCGCAAAGCCGTGCCTTTCAGACAGGGCGTGCAGCTCGGCAAGCGAGTTCGGGGTGATGCGCCGCCCCAGCCACGAGCCGTCAAGCCCGCCAGCCGAGACGGCGGTTATGACGACTGCGAACCCCGCGTCCAGCACGCGGCGCATGTACTGCCCGGCCGGCTCACGCATCCAGAGCGGCGAGACTACCTCGAGCCCCAGCGCGGCGCAGATCTTGGCGAACCTCGACCTTTGAAACTCGCTCCTGATGCCGCCGTGCACCACGCCCTGCACGTCATACTCGTGCTTTGCCCTCTGCAGCAGCAGCCTTAGCACGTCCAGCTCCCGCTGCGTGTCATCGGAGCCGACCTCCAAGGACAGCAACGGCGGCGCGGCGCGCATAGCCTCGGCCTGCAGCCCCACCCACCTGATGTTCGGGCTGTGCAGCAGCATGCTCTCCTCGGACTTGGCAAACGCCGACACGAGGCACGCGACCTCGTGTCCCTGCATCTGCGCGTCGTACGCGGCGTACGCGCTGTCCTTGCCGCCGGAGAACAGGGATGCCAGTCTCAGTCCCTTTTTGGATGAGCGGCCAGGATCCGGTGGTGGCGGTGGTGGTGGCGGCGGCGCGCTCGTACGGGGCGGGGGCCGGCGCGCATCCGTTGAGAGAGGTGCCTCATCACTCATAATCCTCATCATGCCTCAGAAGGCTTTTCCGATTCCATCATCGGCACCCAGCGCTGCCTGCAATGGCGCGGGTTATTACCTTTGGGGTTGCGCCGGCGGCCGGATCAGGGCAGGGCCAGGCCGCCGTGCCTTTGCATTGCAGCAGAAATTACAGTGCGGCGCGCGGACAATCCCGGCGCCCCGGCGCCAAGGCAGGCCCGCTGCACGCGCGAAAAGGGGCAGGCCCGCACGCGGGCCGCCTGCGCGATTCGTGCAAAATGTATATGTATATTTAGTATCCTGCCAAAACGCGCCAGATGCGCGGGGCCGTCCACAAACAGCGGCGGAGCCATGAAGCTATTTATTAGATACGTGGCTCCGTACTGCGATGAAACAGTCATCGGACGATGACAAGAAGCATTACAAAACGGCGGGGCCAGAACCGCGCACCACGGCAGAGCAAAAATCCGAAATCAGCCGGGATGACAAGAACACGCTGTGCATCATACACGCATGCGGCATGACAAAAACAGATCCCCTTTCTGCAATGTCAAAGATCTTTTCAGAGTCAGAAGTGGAAGGGCGGATCAAAAGATTGGTGCGGCAGAATCTCGTAACGGAGGACGCAAGGTTGACGGGGGCCGGCCGCGCCGCCATCACGGTGGTGCTCGCCGGAGGCGTGTTTGACATAATACACCACGGCCACATACACATGCTAAACGCGGCGAGATCCCTAGGCGACATGCTGGTGGTCGTGGTCGCCTCCGACAACACGGCAAGAAAGAGCAAGAGGAAGGCCCCGTTGTGCCACACTGAGGACATACGCCAATGCCTCGTAAGCATGATCAGGACGGTGGATGCGTGCGTCATCGGGGCGGAGGGGAGCATCTTTGACACCGTGAAGGCGATAAGGCCCGACGTCATAGCGCTTGGGTACGACCAGGCGCACAGAAAGGAGGACATCGAGGACGGCTGCAGCAAGCTGGGAATCGACACGGAGGTAGTCAGGCTAGAGTCGCCGATGCCCGACGTGTCAAGCTCAAACCTCAAAAGCAACCTAGGGGACCTGTAGCCGGCGGGCCGGAGGCGGGGCCGGAAACAGACCGACGGCGGCAGCGCGCGCACCGGGACACATGACAAAAGTGCAGAGCATCAATTCCATGACAAATACTGATCCATGTGAAAAACCAGGCATTCGGAGCGTGCAGTAAAAGGTTCAGGATATCGGCGGACGGCCGGTGATAGTGCAAGGGCGCGCTAAAAAAAATAGACGGCACGGCCGATAGCTTGGGGCGTGTGCAGATCTGCGCGTGCCGCAGGAACCTGCAGGGAAATATTTGGGAGACGTCACAAGTGGCGTTTCGCTGCACGCGTTCACGGATGCTTCCCGCAGATCATATAGTGTCGATCAAAAGTTTTGGAACTTGATGGATCTTCGTTCTATGTAATTCATGACGTCGAGATCTGATTTGT
>JAGWAX010000051.1 GCA_021296175.1 Nitrosopumilaceae archaeon
CCAGAATCCGCCGAAAATCAAAAAAAAAACATCTTGCAAACGGGCTGCCCGTACGCTATTCACCGTCGGAGATTAGCCACGATAACCCGATTACATCTTCCCATGCTTCTGCCTGTTTTTTTTCTTCCATGATGGTCTTTTGCGCGACCGTTATATAACGACCAAGAACGATTTATTCATTTTTTTTGAAGCGGCGAACAGGACGGAATGCGGACTGCGGGCCTGTGCGCCGGCACCGCTTTGCAGTGGCCTGCCGTGTCTGGCGTTGCCGGTGGCCGCCAAGGCAAGCGTTGCCGCGCTCCTCTCCTGCCTTGCTGCAGACGCGGCTGCGCCCGCGCCCTTGCCGTATGCCCCAACGTCAGGATCCCGTCGCGGGCGTGGAAATTCCCCTGTCCGTCGACGTCTCGTTTGCGGTCCTCTCGTAGTGGTACTCCTGCCGCCTCAGATCCTTTTCTGATATTATGCGGCACTTTCTCATGGGGACCAGGCGCGACACCTGCTCGTACGTCCCCATGTCCCTCACGTCGGCCGCATACGCAATCTGCATGAGCGGGGGCTTTTCGAGGATCATGTGCTTTGCCTGCTCGTACCCGCTCCTCTGCTTCATGCCGGTGCGGAACAGCCCCGTGTTAGACTCGTCCTTTGAGACCTGCGGGTCCTGATAGCAGCATATCGCAAACTCGTCGTCACCCTTTTCTATTATGGTGAGGCGCGTGAACCTGTCGCTCCACCTCTCCACCGCCCTTGCGACGGCGGCTGCAATCCCGGTATCCTCGAACACGAGCGATATCACCAGCCTGTCCTTCTCGTACGCCCATGATATGCCGTAGAACTCGGCCTGCCAGTCTATGGAAAACGACACGCTTGGCTTGCGGCGGTCTCAAATTAATTGCTTTGTGGCCGCCGCGCGCCATCGGCGCTTCCGTGCGCGCCGTGCTGCTGGCCTTCCGTGCTGCCGCGGTTCTCCTTGTGGCCGCCTGGCCGCCTCCCGCCCTTCCTGGCGCCCTCTTCCCTGCCGCCGCCCTGCGTTCTTTTGCCGCCTCTGGGATGGCCGCCGCGCCTGCCGTCCTCGCCTTGGCGGCCGCCTCTGCCCTCTTCCTTCTCCTCGATCCTGCGCCTCCTGCCCGTGTTCAGTATCTCGTATTTCTTGCCGACCTCGAATATCTTCATCTCCCCTGACGTCGGATCGTGTATTGACTCGAGGTTGCCCGCGGAGAGAAGCATTCCCACCAGGTTCCACGTCTCGGCCTCTGTAATGTTGAACTTTGTCGTAATTGTGGAGAATTTTGTAAAGTAGCCGTTCCGGGAGTTTCTCAGTATGAACATCTCGACCCTCTTTTCTACGGGCAGGGAGGGCTCGCGCCTCTTGGGCCTTGAAAAGCGGCGCCCCCGGCCCTGCGCGCCTCCTGCATGCGACATGGATGATCGATTTTTCGTGAATACTTAATGTTTGGGATTGTGCCGCGCGTTCTGCATGGCGCCTAATGTCGGGAGACGTCCTGCCGCCGCCGCGTCGGATAATTGTGTGGTGCGGCCGTTTGCGGCGCGAGGCCGCTGCCGCCGTGTGTTGATGTCGTATCCGGGCGGCGGGTGCAGGTTCCGCGGAGGGGAGATCCGCGGGCCTGTCCAGAAGATCCTGCCTGTGGGGAGGCGTGCCTTCCGTGCCGGCCGAACTCGGAGGCATGCCGGTCAGGCCTCTGCCAGTCTTGCCCTTTGGGGGACTGCATGTGGCTCGTGCCTGGCAATAAAACAACCTGCCTCCACTGTCTGCTTTGATGTGTCGTTGCCGGCGCGCTATATCCTGCATGACGTGTGATTTTTTGATCAATCAGGCCAAAAAATACCGTCCTGGCCGGGGCCGCCGCACGCGTGGCCGTTTGGCCCGCCGGCCGGCCGGCCGGCCGTCGCCGCAATACCATTATGACGCCTCAGGTACCGCATGCCGTGAGCCGCCCCGATCCTGTCCCGTGGTCCCCTGGCTTTACGCTGTCGTGGGCTGACTTTCAGGCCGAGCAGAATCCTGCCGAGCTTGAGGATGCTTACAGCGCAATACGCTACAGGCCAAGGTGGACGGTCGGGTCGGAGCAGTCCGCTGACGGCTTGATTCTCTTTGAGATTTTGGATCTTCGCATAGCCGCCGAGTTCTGGCCTGTTCTTTCTTGGGCCCGCCCTGACTGCGACGATGCCGTGCTGCGCCACCAGCAGGGGCACTTTGATCTTGGGGAGCTCGTAGTGCGCGAGGAGTTCGGACGCGTGCGGGGCTCCGTGTGCGGAATGCGCTTTCCCACGCGCGGCAGGAACAAGGATCAGAGAATGCAGAATGCGAAGGAGGACTCTGCGCTCGTGGTAGAGTCCGTGGTACGCAAACTTGAGGTCGTGCTTGCGGCGCGGCAGGCCCAGTACGACAGGGATACGCGGCACGGGGCCGACAGCGCGGCCCAGAGCAGGTTTGATGACATACTGCGTAAATCCCTGAGGGGATGATCAAGACACCTTGCGCCGCCGACATTTATCGTAACTGGCAGCCCCTCCCCATCTGTACTGAGTGCATTGCCGCTTTTATTCCGTCTCCACCGTGCGGTTCCTGTCGTCGCCTGTCTCGCCACTTGACTCCGCTTCGCCGTCGCCTGTCTCGCCACTTGACTCCGCTTCGCCGTCGCCTGTCTCGCCACTTGACTCCGCTTCGCCGTCTTCCACTCTTGCCTCCGCCCTTTCGGCCTTCTCTTTACTTCTTGCTATGATCTCGTTGTTACGCTCGGCGTCTGTGTGGATCTCCAGATGATCATACAATTTCTCCTTTGTGTCGAATATCTGGCTACAGTAATAACACTGGTGCATACCCCTGTATGGATGTCATGCGTTTTAACCTTGACTAAGGTCTGGATTTGGCGTGCTTGGCACGCCTGCCACGCCGCGTGCGGGGAGAGGGAGGAAAAAAAGGAGGCGGCCTTGTTGCCACCGCTGCCACCGCCGTTATTGCTGTAACCGTTGCTACTGCCGCCACTGCTGGCGGCAGCGACAGTTACACTGCCTGCCTTGGCAGGCGCTAATCCGCGCATCATGGTATTAATACTGACGCACCGGCACCAACCAATACCATGTTGGAGGACAAGGTTCCGGTCCCGTTCGTGCCGCGCCCGATCCAGAAGCGCATCTTTTCTGAGATAGAGTCGTGTATCGAATCCGGGTACCCGAACATCGTACTGTGCGCCCCCACCGGCGTGGGCAAGTCGCTTGTGGGCGTGGCGGTGGCGCGCCACTTCGGCGGCTCGTTTGTGGTCACGGCCTCAAAAAACCTCCAGAACCAGTACGTGGGGGATTTTGCGTTTCTCAGTCCCGTCAAGGGCAAGTCGAACTTTGCCTGCCACCAGATAATGTCCGAACAGAAGATGGACGACGAGACATACGCGGCGCGCAACGGGATGACGTGCGAGAAAGGGCGCTGCGTTATAAAAAAGACGGTAGGCGGCAAGCAGATCGTGGACACGTGCAGGTTCAAGCCCACGATCAAGCAGGTGGACGAGGACGACTGCCCTTCTGAGGCGTGCCCGTACTATGTGCAAAAGTACAAGGGACTGCTCTCGCCCCACTCCCTCTGGAACTATTCGTCGTACTTTCAGATTATAAAGTTCGGACAGTCACTGTTCGGCCAGTACCTGGAGAGGCCCGTCTCGATATTCGACGAGGCCCACACCCTGGAGGATCAGATTGTCCAGTTCATCGGATACGACATAAGGCAGCGGCACCTGGAGGAGGCGGAGATCCACGCCGACCGGTACGACCTCGGGAGCGTGGAGGGCGCGCTCGAGATCATTACCGAGATTGCCAAGTATTACTCGGGCCGGATCCGTGACGTGGAGGAGTCCGTATCCCCCGAGTCCCTCCCCGACTTTCGCATACTCAGTCGGCTCCGGTCCATCTACGAGGAGGCGGCCCATGCAAGGCAGGAGATCTCCTCGGACGTGGGGAACTTTGTGGTCAACAGGCCCGAGACCGACGCGGACGGCAACATAAGGACCGTATCAATAAAGCCGATAGACGTCTCAGGCTTTGCCGGGGAGTTCTTCACCTCCGAGCACAACCTGTTCATGTCTGCCACCATCGACAAGCCGAGCTTTTGCGAGAACATGGGGCTCGACCCAGGCTCGGTCGCGATCGTGGACTCCCCCGAGTCACCGTTTCCTCTGGAGAATCGCTCCGTGGAGATGCTGCGCGTGAGGCACCTCAACTACCGCAGCACGCCGGCCGACGAGGCGGCGGTAATATCAAAGATAGACGAACTGATGGACGAGCACGCCGACTCGCGCGGACTTGTCCTGACGTCGTCCGTCTCAAAGTGCTACAACATTCTCAACGGGCTTTCGGAGCGCAACCGGCGCCGCGTCAGGATATGCCACAGCACCAACCCCGACGGCAGAACACAGGGCGAGGTAATAGCCGAGCACAAAGACGAGCCGCGCAGCGTCCTGCTCTCCTCATCCCTGTGGGAGGGCGTCGACCTCAAGGACGACATGTCGCGGTTCCAGATAATTGCAAAGGTGCCGTATCCGAACTATTCGGAGGAGCGTACGAGGGCCAAGATGAAAAAGTTTCCGCGCTGGTATGCGGCCCGTACGCTGACAAAGCTGCTGCAGGGGCTCGGACGCTCCGTCCGCAGCGAGCAGGACTGGGCCAGGACCTACATACTCGACGCGGCGGCCGACAGGCTGCTGGCCCAGTCCCGGAACTCGGTGCCGCTGTCGTATCGCGACATGCTGGGCCTGCAGACGGGTGGCGCGTGATGCGCCCTGGCGGAAGCTGCCGCGGGTAGGAGAGCGCAGCGTGCTTTGTGACCTCTGCCGTCACCGCCGTCGCCGCCACGTCACTGTCGCGCGACGGGCCTTGTAACTGCCCCTTCCGCTGCAGAGCCCACGAGTGACGCGAACTTTGCAAGGGCGCCGTGCGTATAGTTGGGCGGGGGCCTCTGCCACCCGGCCCTTCTTGACTCTGCCTCGTTCTCTGATATGCGCACGTCTATGCGGTTTGACTCTGTGTCTATGACGATCGTGTCACCATCCCGCACCAGTGCTATGGGGCCCCCGGCGTACGCCTCGGGCGCCACGTGGCCCACCATGAACCCTCTGGTCCCCCCGGAGAACCTGCCGTCCGTTACCATTGCCACCTGCCTGCCGAGCCCCTGGCCCACTAGGGCCGCCGTGGTGGCAAGCATCTCGCGCATGCCGGGCCCGCCCTTTGGGCCCTCGTACCTGATCACCACCACGTCCCCCGGCACGATCCCTCCCCTTGAGACCTCCTCAAAGGCCGCCTCCTCCCGGTCAAAGACGCGCGCCCTTCCCTCAAACGTGGTCATCTCAACCCCCGCCGTCTTGATTACGGCCCCGTCGGGGGCAAGCGTGCCGCGCAGTATCACGGCGGTGCCCGTCCTGTGTATGGGACTGTCCGTATCGCGCAGTATGCCGGGGGCCTCTGCCGCACCGGCGCGGCCGTCGCCGTATCCACCCTGCGGTCTGGAGCCGTCCGGCCCCGCGGGCGGCTCTGCCGCCGCGTACGGCGCCACGGACGACAGATTCTGCGATATGGTTTTTCCGGTTACTGTCATGCAGTCCCCGTTGAGCAGTCCCGCGTCAAGCAGCTTTTTCATCACGAGAGGTATGCCGCCTATGCGGTCAAGCGAGTTCATCACGTAGCTCCCGCCCGGCTTCATGTCCGTAATGTGCGGGGTCCTCCTCCTGATCCTCTCAAAGTCTTCGTACGTGAGGTCCACCCCGACCTCCCTTGAGAGCGCCAATAGGTGTAGTATGCCGTTTGTCGACCCGCCCACCGCGTTGAGCATCGCAATTGCGTTCTCAAAGGCCTCCGGCGTCAGTATGTCGCGGGGCCGTATGCCCGTCTCCAGCAGCAGCCTTGCGCACGCCGCCCCCGTGTCATACGCCATCGCCTCGCGCCTCGCGTCCTCAGCGGGGGGGCTTGCGCTTCCCGGCAGCGCGAGCCCTATGGCCTCGGAGATGGACGCCATCGTGTTTGCAGTAAACATCCCGCCGCACGAGCCGGCGTTGGGGCACGCGGCGTTCTCTATGTCTTTTAGCTGCTCAAGCGAGATGCTGCCCGCGTCGTACGAGCCGACTGCCTCGTATACGTCAACTATGGTAAGCTCCCTGCCGTCGAGCATTCCGGGCATTATCGTCCCGCCGTACACAAAGACGGAGGGTACGTCGAGCCTCGCCATCGCCATCATGGTGCCGGGCAGGCTCTTGTCGCACCCCGCTATTCCCACCAGCGCGTCGTACTGGTGCGCCCTTACCATCAGCTCAATGGAGTCGGCTATCACCTCGCGGGATACGAGCGAGGACTTCATCCCCTCGTGCCCCATGGCTATCCCGTCGCTTACCGCAATGGTGGCAAACTCGCGCGGCGTGGCGCCCGCGTCCGCGACGCCCTGCTTTGCCTTGAGCGCAAGCTGCGGCAGGTGTATGTTGCACGGCGTGGCCTCGTTTCCGGTGTGGCACACTCCGACAAACGGCCTTGCAAGATCCTCGTCTGTCAGGGACATGGCCTTGTACATGGCCCTGTGGGGGGCCCTTGCGATGCCCTCTACCACGTTCCTGCTCGATATCGCCATGTGACGGCCACTGCCACGAGTCATTATAACATTGCCCTTTTTGGGCCTGTAAGTCAGTGGCCTGAAGCGGGCCGGAAAGCCAGTGACCTGGAAAATGAACGCGGCCGGGCTGCCGGCTTGGCCGCTGCCTGAATCCGCGCCGTTCGCCTGTTGCCTCCCCCTACGTGGATGCCCGCGGCTTCTGCCGGGGCGGTTTCACCGGGCAGTCGCAGACAAGCAAAACTCCATATCTAATGTGGCCGGTTAAGTTTGGAACAATCCGCTTGAGTCAAACCCTATAAGGACCGCACCGCTCCAAATCATAATGACTTTAAAAAACGCGAAAAAACTTCCCATAGTTGCAACTGCGGTGCTCTTGGTGGCAATGTCCGTAGTTGGTCTTGTACTCGTTTCCAACCAAGGCGACGAGGGCGCGGAGGTCAGCGGCGTGACCGTCTTTGAACCAGAACCAATACAAAGGGAAGCGGAAGACCGTACCAGACTCAACGAATTGGAGGATGCCTTCGACAGGGCGGCAACAGACGAGGACCGAGAACGGATCATGGCAGAGGCTTCCACACTTCTCAGAGAACCCATTTCACCGGCCAATATCCAGAGGACGGAGCAGTATACCGAAGCACCGAATCTCCTGACTGTGGCGATTGCCAACATGCCAAAACAGGAGAACGGACACGCCGCCATCCCGTTCACAAGGATGGGATACAGCGAGCAGGACGGAATGCTGGTGGTGAGAATCCACCAGGATTTCTCCACGCTGGCCAACATGCAGGTGTACGAGAAGCTCATCAGGGGCGTGATTGGAAACGAGATAGACCTCAAGATCGTCCACGGCGGGGAATACTGGCAGCTGGGATGATGACCAAACGGACCCTTGGACGACTATAATCCGCTTGAGTCGGGCATTGAGATGCAGGTCGCTAACCACGGTTCCTGTACGATCGGCATGCGGGCTACATGACGGCGACGCGGGATTTGCCACCGCGGGACATTGCGCGGATGGTGAGACTGGCAGCAACGCGGACCAAGGCTGCATTGCACGCGCCGGGGCTTACATGCTTGGGTAGGCCAGATACGGTCTGGATACAATTTGGATAGTCTGCCCACAGATGCAAGCAGCACCGCGCCTGTAAAACTAGTTAATTACAAGTACGTGTAACGCGAGTCGTGAGGGCATATACTGCAATAATCGGAATGGTCGCGGGGGCGATCGTCGTAATGGCCCTGGTGTTTGGCATGGACGTGGTAAAGATGAGCATATCGACTGAGAAATATTCCGTGTTTGTGGATCCGATAATAGACCAGCAAAGCCTCTTCGTGGTGGGGCGCGTCACGGTTCAGAACACGGGCTCCGAGCCCCTGACAAACGTCCGGGTCAACTTCGGTTCCGGCGACGCGCAGGAACTTACGGTACTGAAGCCCGGACAGAAGATAATCCTGACGCCCCCCGAGGACAACCCGATGCAGATCGTAACCGTGAGCGCCGACAACGGTGTGTACGAGATGAAGGCGTACCGCGAACTCCCGAAGATGGTCGGCATGATGGGCTCGTAGCGCACGAGGGACGCAAGTCTTGCGTACTGAATATATTCATGCGACCGCACGGCACTGTGTGGATTGCGACATGTGCGCGTCTGAGAGTGGCGGCGGTGACAGCAGCAGCAGTAGCGGTGACGACAACGACAGCAGCAGCAGCAGCAGGGCCCTCCAAGCGCATACCATGCGTTTTACCACGATCTGATCGGGCTGGTCCGCCGCCACGCCGAAAGCGGCATCACACTCAGGGTAAAGCACGATGCAGATAACCGGATCATACGGCTGACGGGCCCCGAGGCCACCCCCCGGGCAAGGGCGGCAAGCGGCCTTGAGGATGTGGCGGAGCTGGCGCAGTCCACCGCGGAACACCACCCGTACTGGGGCCTCCTGTATCACTCATCGGAGATGGCAGACGAGGTACTGCGCTCGTGGGACGGGGCGCTGACGACCAGCCAGGCAGAAGACATCCGGTGGTCCATACGCGAGATTGAGTCCGTCCTTGACAGGCTGGTGCGGGACTCGGCCCGCGAGTGACAACGACGGCGCCGCCGGTGCATGCAGCTATTGCGGCGGCGGCCACCGCGGCGCGGCGGCCGTGCGGGATGAAGATGCATGATCGTATGCGGGGCGTCAACGCGTCTGCCGCGTGCCCGGTTACGTGCGCGGCGGCAGCCGCAAACTCGAGCTGGACGGCGGGGGGGGGGAGGAGCGAGGCGTGATTGTCCGCATTCGGCACCCCCCGATTCATCTCTACTGAATGCATTCATGCCTGCACTCTATGCTTGGAGATTGTGAAAAATGGATAAAAGGAACAATGTGGTAACTATGATATGCAAGAGAACACGAATGAACAAGCTGCGAGGTGCCCTATATGCACTTGCAGACAGATGGTAACGGACGACAGCACCGGTGAGATCTTTTGTGGCATGTGCGGGCTGGTAGTCAACGATCGGATTGCCGACATGGGGGCCGAATGGCGCTCGTTCTCAAACGACGAGTCAAACAGGGCCCGGACGGGCGCTAGCACCTCGCTGACAATGCACGACATGGGGCTCTCCACCGTAATCGGCTCCTCCAACAAGGACTCGACAGGCAGGCCGCTCGCCGCGGGCATAAAGAGCTCTATTGAGCGCCTGCGGACGTGGGACAGCCGTACGCAGGCGCCGACGTCGGCCGACAAGAACCTGCGTCAGGCGCTCAACGAGATGGGCAAGCTAAAGTGCAAGCTCGCGCTCAACGACGCGGTCGTGACGAACGCCGCGTACATCTACAGAAAGGCCATGGAGAAGAAACTCGTCAAGGGGCGCACCATCTACGGGCTGGTGGCCGCATGCATGTATGCGGCATGCCGCAACGCCGAGACGCCGAGGACGCTTGATGACATCTCAGAGGAGATGAACCTCCGGCGCAAGGACGTGGCAAGGTGCTACCGCCTGATATTCAGGGAGCTCGACCTCAAGATGCCCGTAGTCGACCCCGTAAAGGGCATATCCAGGATTGCCAGCCTGGTGGGGCTCAGCGAGAAGACGCAGAGGATTGCGGCCCGGATACTGACGGCTGCAAAGAAGAAGGGGATGGCGGCCGGCAAGGACCCGATGGGGCTTGCAGCAGCAGCCTTGTACCTTGCGTGCACAAGCTGCGGCGAGGCCAAGACGCAAAAGGACATCTCTGCGGCATCCGGCGTGACGGAGGTTACGGTGCGTAATAGGTGCGCCGGACTGCGAACGCTGATGGATGAATGATCCACAGGGGGCCGGGAGCACCCGTCCCTCTGCATTTTATTATTATTATAATAATGATGGTGGCCGGTCGGCCATTACCTTACTATGATCTGGTTATCCAGTCGCAGTTGCTGCATCTCCAGCTGTTCTGGAGTCGCCCCGTACGATATCAGTATGCGGTCGTTCTCCATGGGCTCGTATTCGCGTATGTCTGTTGCATTCTCGCCGTTTATCGCGTACACCAGCTTGTACTCCTCGTCCGTGCAGAACTCCCTGCCGTCCGGGAACGCAAAGCAGTCTTCGTCTATGCCTATCCCGAGGGTCCCAAACAGGTACCCCATGGTAACCCCGGTTGCATGCTTGTGGATCGTGGATCCGTCCCTCCCTTCAAAGTGAATCCATTGCGACTTTAGCTGGTATGACGGGACCGAAAAGTCGAACCTGTCGTCGAAGATCTCGACCATGATTGCTGTGTGGTCGTGCGCGCTTCCTAGCGCTCCTGCGTTCTCGGGGCCCCCCGGCGCCGTGCCCGGCAGGTTGATGAACTCGATGACCGCGTATCCCACAATCGCGGCGATTACTGCCAGCACCCCCATTGCAATCAGCAGGTGCTTTCTCTTTTCGGCAGAATGCTTTGACGCATAGCTCTGGCGCTTTTGTTCGCGCTCCCTCCTCTCCTTTCTGCCCATGAATGCCTAGGCTGCGGCGCGACCCTAATTAAGGATTCGTAAGGGGAGCGCGCGTACCGTGGACATATCCCCCTCAAAGAGCCTGTCGCGACTCTGCTCAAAATAATTTGTCCCGCGGGTCGGTCTTTTTGTAACGTGCGCCGGCGGGCCTGTCCACTGGCAATGTCCTTGGAAGTGACGTGCGCGGCAGTGCAGTCGGCGCATGCAGCCGGTTACGTCCGTCTTTTGATACCTTCGGCGGCCGCTGTTATGCGTCCGCCGCGGGGGTGTGACTCTCCCTGGCATATTCGGATTACGCCGCCTGCAGGTTGCCCACCTCTTGCCTGCGGGATGCGCACGTGGGATGGCGGGCGGCGCGCCGGGTTTGCAGCGCCGGTCTGCATTCGACTTATTAACAAAACCTTGCTTGGGACTGCATGGGATGCGCGTTCTGCGAGATTGTCAAGGATTCGGGCAAGGGCCACATAATATACGAGGACGAGGAGCACCTTGCATTTCTTGACCTCTACCCGATAACCGAGGGGCACAGCTTGGTGGTGCCAAAAAGACACCACGAGATGATAACTGACATGTCTTCTGACGATGCGGGCCGGCTCTTCTCCATCGTCCCGCGCATAGCGAAGGCGGTGCTTCTTGGCACGGGCGCGGACGCGTTCAGCCTGGGGCAGAACAACGGCAGGGCCGCCCGCCAGATCGTGCCCCACGTGCACGTGCACATCATCCCCCGGTACAGCGGCCGCGAGACCGTGTGGACCAGCCGGGGCATGCCCGAGGCAGGCGTGCTTGAGGGACTGGCATCGAGGATCCGAGGACACTACTGAGAAGATACCAGCATGCAGTTCTGGCATGCCAGTTACACCGAAGGATTCCTGCAGTATGCCGCGCGGAATCTGCTATCCGTGTCCCGGATTGTACCTGAGAATGGCGCCTATCTTGCCTATGCTTGAGAGCTCGGCGCCGTGCTCGGCGGTTCCGGAGACCACCTCTATCCCGGATCCGGACTCTGCGGCGAGCAGCTGCAGATAGTCAATTATGTCCTGGTTCTTTGTCGCCGTATCGAGCGCGCTGCACGACGGGCAGGGGTTGTTTGCAAGCGCAGTCTCCGTCGGAATCACCTCCTCTGCGCTGACAATCTCTTCGCGCGTCTTGTGGCACCTGTTGCATTCTGACTCTACGCGGCGCAGCTTTGTGTTGTCTGTGATTATGACAGTCTTGACCGCCCTGTTCTTGAGGTGCGATACTATCTCTGAGAGGCCGTAGACTCCGAGGCCGCTGCGCGCGTTTATCTCCCTGATGAGATCGTCGACAATCTTCTTCTCCTCCACCATGCGGAAGCCACTCAGTATGTCCCCCGACTTTACAAAGGCCTCTCTGATGCCCTCCTCGCCCGAGTACGACGAGTCTATCGTGTTTATTATCATGTTCTGGAGCCTGTACTCTAGGTAGCTGCCGTTTACAAACTCCTCCTTTGTCGGGCCGGGGCCCGACACTATCAGCCCCTTTATCTTGTACGTGTCGATGAACAGCTCGCGCGTGGTCTCGGCTACGCGGTTGTAATAGTACGTAAGCTGCATCTCTCTGAGCTTTTGAAACCTTTTTGCGGACTGCCCTCCCTGCCTGTGCTTGCCTGCCACGCCCGAGCTGGTGTGTGACAGCACCTCGATCTTGCTTCCGTGCAGCAGCCCCCATCCGGCGTCCTTGGCATCTATCGCAAGAAACCCTATCATGTTGTCGTCCTTGAGCATGTCCTTGAGCAGGTCGACGTGAAAGTGGTTGTCGCACCTGTACAGGTACTGGTTGAGATCCTTTGGGGGGTCTATCTCCCACATCCTCACCACCTCGCTTCCAAGTGGCCCCCCGCCCTCCGGCGGAAGGGCGCCGCAGAATACGGCCAGGCCGCGCTCGGGGGTCTTTTTGTACAGCTTTAGGCGCTGCACTACCTTCTTGAGGGCGTCCACCACGTGCGTCCTGGTCGTGTCGGACTTTATGTTCTCGGCCGTCCCCTGCTCCTGCTGCAGCGTGCCTATCACGTCGTGCATCTGCTTGTTCTTTGGGATGTACACGGACACAAGCTCCGTGCCGCGCCCCGTCTTTTGCGACAGCTCCTCCAGGGCTCGGCGTATCCTGTACATCTTTACAGAGTCCTGCTTTTCGACGTCGATCTTTTTCATCACACGCGCCTCTGCCCGTCGGTTATTAAATTTCATGAATCCGCGCAAGACGGCATGCTGCAGCCACGATCATTGCCGCCACCACCGTCGCCGTCGCCACCACCGTCGCCGTCGCCACCACCACCACCACCACCACAGCCGTCATGCGCCTGCCGCCCCGGGGATCAGTTCTGCAGTAGCTCCTCTATGGCGCTCACAAAGACCCCCTGTGGCTGGTTCCCCCTTATCTTTACCACGTTCTTGTCGTCAAATACCATAAACGACGGGGTTGCGTCAACCCCGATGTCTTGGCCCGCCCTGTATGACTCTGCGACCGCGCCCCTGTGCCTCTCTGATTCCATGCACCCCTCAAACTCCTGGACGTCAAGCCCCGCCGACTCTGCAAACGTGCCAAGGGCTTCCGCTGTTATCCAGCCCGTTTTCTCGCCGCCCCAGTTGCGGTATAGCATGTCGTGGTATTTCCAGTATCCGGACTGCTCCGCCGCGCACCTAGAGGCCTCGGCGGCAAGCGCCGAGTCGGGGCCGTTGAGCGCAAAGTCCTTGAATACGAGGCGCACCTTGCCGGTCTCCACGTATGAGTCCTTGATGTGCTGGAGCGTGCCGTTGTGGAACAGGTAACAGTACGTGCACTGATAGTCGCCCCACTCCACCATGGTAACCTCGGCCGCCGCGTCCCCGAGAGCAGGCGAGCCGCCGGCAGTCAGGACGGACGCGGTAAGGACGGGGCCGGCGCCCGCATCTCGGGCGCCGCCGGCCGAAAACTCGTTGTACGCCTGTGACACAAACACGCCTGACGCAATCCCCAGCGCTACGGGTATTGCAAGGAACAGCAGACCCGTCCTCATTGGTGGGCGCGACACGGGGGCGTGAATTAACTGTTTTTGGCCGCATCCATGTACGGTCCGGTCGCACACTTCACTTGCCTCTCTTATCGGGCGCGCGTGTGATACACCCCCGCCGGCTGGCAAGTCCACGTGGAAAAGGACCAGTCCTGGCCCAAGTGCGTCTTATGCGCCGGCGATCATCTCTACGGGTTGCATCATACGCGTTACGTGTGCTCGTATTAAGCAGGCATGCCGCGTCGCTTGAACTTGCCTGCGACCGAATCATAAGTTGGGCGCCCACCGGACTGCTCCGGCCGCACTTTTATGAATATATTCTGATTTTGCACTAGGATATTAGCGTACAGGGGCCGCCCAAACAGCTCTGCTTCCTAACTACGCTTGCAGGCGCGTCACTTGTCGTCCGTCAGGGACCCGGCCGGCGCGCATGGGGGATTCAGAAAACAGGGCTACTCAGGCAATAGCTTAAATAGATTCGGTATTTGCCACACTGTATGTCCCAGTCTCGGCAGGTGACAATGCGAAGATCCCCGGTCTCCCGGGCTGCGATCATTGCACTGGCCGCCATCTTTGTAGTCGGGTTGTTTCTGGTGGGCTTTGACCAGGGGGAGACGCTGAGCCTGGTGTATGGGCAGGACGCGTACGTTGACGCGTTCCTTCACGAGTTCACCCATGACATGAGGCATATCGCAGGCTTCCCATGCCACTGACAGGCAAGAGATCCGAGCTGTTGGCGCAATGAGGGGTACGGTCGCGCTCATCATAATCATACTGGTGTCTGGTGCATCGGCCGGGCTGGTGTACGGTGTGGTCGGCATCCTCCTTGCCGGTCCGTACCTGGAGGCGGCAATAGAGGTGGAGAACTCTGAAATGTTTGCGGCAGGCGATGCCGAAGACACCGTGGAGTTCAGGGCCGCGTACGAGTCGTATCGCGAGTGGCAGCGCGGCGGCCACATAGTGACCGGGGTGGTTCTGGGGGCCTCGATCGGCTCACTCTTTGGCGCCGTATACGTGGCGTCGCACGCGTCCCTCCCCGGCAAGAGCCACGTGGCAAAGGCGCTCGCAGTGGCCGGGGTGATGTGGATCGCACTCTACGTGGTGCCGTTTGTAAAGTATCCTCCGAACCCCCCTGCCGTGGGCGATCCGGACACGATTGCGGCCAGGACCGTGCTGTTTCTAGTTATGGTCGCGGCCTCCGGGCTCGGGGCGCTCGGGCTTGCAAAGATGTCCACGTTCCTGGCCCGTACAAGGCGGCTCGGGGCCAGGCAGTCGGTGTCGGCCGGTGTGGCGTGCTATGCGGCGTTCGCGGCAGTGCTGCTGTTTGCAATGCCCCAGAACCCGGATCCCGAGCCGGACCTGGACGGCGCCCTGCTTGACGGGTTCAGGGCAGCATCGGCCGCGGCCGCGGCGTCCTTCTGGGTCTCGGCGGGCGTGATACTGGGGGTGCTGTGGCCGCTCCGCGACCGCTGGAAGTCCGTGCGATCCCGCGGGAATATTGATTCTGATTACATGTATTGAGAATTGGGCAATCCGCTTAAATAGATTTTACGCCACCCATATGTGTTGCCAAAATTCACGCTGCCGCAGCTGAAAAAGTATGACGTAAACCAAAAGGTGATTCTGGCGCTCGCCGACGCCGAGTCGAGGGCCATTCTGTTCTCCATAATCAAAAAGTCAAAGTCCGCGCCGGAGCTTGCGGACCGGCTGCGCATACCGCTCAGCTCCGTCTACAAAAAGCTGTCCGAGCTGCAGGCCCTGACGCTGATCGAGGTTGAAAGGACCGTCCTGTCTGACAGGGGCCGGCGGCTGAAGATGTACCGCAGTCGGATCAAGAGGGCCGACATATCCATAGGCAAGCCCGAGCCCGTGCTTACCCTGGTGCCCAACTAGGTGCGTGAGAATTGTCAAAGCCCGGAATCATAGAGCTCTCGGAGGTGGACGTCACACAGAGGATGATGGAGGCGCTCAGCAACGTCTGCATAAGGTCCGTGCTGTTTGCAGTCCGGGAGCGCTCAAAGGACGCGGCCGAGGTGGCCCGCGAGCTGAACCTGTCCGCGTCGACAGTGTACAAGTCGTTTGCGACGCTCGAGTACCTGGCCCTCGCCGAGGTCGACCGGTTTGACATATCGCCGGAGGGAAAGAAGATCAAGATGTACCGCAGCCGCATAGGCAAGGTGGAGATAACCATAGACGGCCACGAGCCCATCCTCAACATATACCCGAACACCCCAAACCCAAAGCAAAAGTCTGGTTCGTGACGACAGCAGCAGCCGTCACGTGGTCACGTCGCCAAGCCTGCCTGCCTCCGACGCCTGCTTTATCTCGCGGGCTATGCGCCTTCCCATGCTCATGGGCTCGCCGTACAGGAGCGAGTAGTATGGCGAGCCGTCCATGTAGATGTTGGTGCCCGCCACTATCCTTGCCGAGAACTCAAAGGCCGTGAATCTGGCGTCCTCGTCGTATACGCCCTCGATGCAGAACGGCCCGTTCATTCCAGGCGGCACTGCGTCGCGCGAGGCGCTTACAAACCTCTCGCCCATGGCGTACGCCTCCTCGAGCAGGGACTCGCGTAGCACGATCGGCGTGTTTCCTATCACGTTGAATGACGGCACGTCGGAGACGCCTCCGGCAAGCTGCTCCTTTGCGGGGACCCGGGCCAGTCCCTCTATGTCCGATTCGTGCCTCTGGTCGGCCCCGAAGAATTCTATGTCGCCGCGCAGGGGCGAGTAAAAGAACTGCAGGTATGCAAGCACCCCTGACGCGTACCTCTGTATGTAGAGCGGCTCGTCGGCCGATATGGTGCCGCTCCTGACAAGCATGTCGCGCTTTGCATTGTAGTCGTCCGCGCTTGCCGCGATAAAGTATCCCTTGCCGCCTGCGGCCCCCTGCCGCTTTACTATTGTCGCCCCGTCGATGTCCTCGGGGGTGGCTATGGGATCCGGCATCCTCAGATCAGCCTTTCGCATGAGCTCCTCCTTCATGGAGCGGTCAGATTCCCATCTCAGTATCCACTTGTTTCCAAATATGGGCGTCCTGATGGACTCTATCTCGTCCGGGCTCATCTGGGCGATTAAGGTTCCGTGGGGAACCAGCACCGCATTGGATTCTTGCAGCCGGTTTTGGCAGGGTTCTGCAAGTATCTCGCGAAACGAGTCGACTGTGATCATGTCGTCTATGAACGGGAACCTCCTGTAGAGGCGCTCCCGCCTCTTCTCGCATATGAGGACGGTCCTGAGCCCCTCGTCGCTTGCTCCCTTTAGTACCTGCAGCGCGCAGTGCGAGCCCAAGGTCGCCACGGAGACGGGCTCTGCCATGCGCGCGGTGCGCCTACATGTCTTATGAATTGTGGGCTAGCGTTACGGACTCGAATACCTCGTCTATCATGTCGGGGGTCATACCGTCCTTGTGCGCGGCCGGAACCGCATCGAGCACGAATCCGTATATGTTGCTCCCCTCCGGCAGCTCGCCGCGCTCGCTGAGCATGGAGTATACCGCGATTGCGTTTGCGACCAGGGCTATCGTGGTCTCGCGGTCAGTCAGCATGCAGGGGCTCTGGCGCCGCGTAATTTAATCAGATCGCGGCATGCGGCGCGCGTACCGTCCGGAGGTGCCTCCGTCACCGTTGCCACTGCTGCCGCTGCCGGTACTGGCGATCACAGCGCCGCGCCGGCGACGCGCTCGCCCGGAGCTGGTGCATAAAACGCGTGGGCGCCGCCATGGCCTGCATGGTACGATGCTGAGAGGGCCTGCACTGCGTGGGGCATCTCCGTGTCGTGACTCTCAAAGTTGCCCGAGTCCTGCGAGTAGTGGTAGCCCACGTACGCGCCTGCGATGATAAAGGTAGCGATGACCAAGCCGATGAGCACGTCCAATACGCCGTTGCTGCGGAGGGTGCTCATTATAAGGATTAGCGCACGGCGG
>JAGWAX010000150.1:0-3081 GCA_021296175.1 Nitrosopumilaceae archaeon
GCCGCCGCTGGCATGGGCGCGGGCGGCGGCATGCTTGGCGCGATGCCGCACGGGGGCGACGCGGTATCGTCTGTCGAGAGCGCGGGCGGCGAGGTCGGCGACCTGATAACGCCGCCAAAGAGTGGCGGTGGGGGCGGTGGCTCGGCGCCCTCGCACGTCCCAACGGCCGTGGGTGGTGGGGGCGGGGCCGTGCTCCCGGCCGCGACGGCCGCGGCCGGCGCGGCCATGGGAGGGGCCGCGGCTGCCGGCGCGGGCGGCGTGGACGCGCTCCCGGCCGGCGCCACGGATGGAGGGGCCGTGCCGTCCGCACCTGTAGCGGGTCCCGCAGTCCCCATGGGAGGCCCCGGCGTCGCAACGCCGTACGACCCGGCCTCTGCGGGTCCCGCGGTCCCGGCGCCGGAGGGCGCCGGCGGGGCGCTCAGCGGACTGAGGGATACGGGGAGCAGAAGGCCTGATAAATATTGGTAATGACAAAACGTAGAAATTTCCACTCCAGATATAAAAAAGTTAGAAAAAATATAGAAATTCTTAAAAGGGGGTGTGAGATATATACAATATGCCCGTAATACTTCAGAGCGGCGAGATGCTGGAATCCCAGCACAAGGTGAGCACGCGCTTTGGCAACGGCACGCTGCACGTAACCAACCAGGCCCTCATAATCGAGATCAAGAAAAAGGGCATCGCGTTCCATAGATGGCACAGGCAGATGGCCGGCATCGAGGCCAGGGGACTGCGTACCATCAAGGTGAAGTGGCCGGAGGGCAGCCAGATGCAGGAGTTTGAATTCAAGGCGCGTGGCAACAAGGACATCGTAAAGCGCATCAAGGCGAAGCATGATTATGCGCGTAATTTCTCGGCGGATGGCGCGTCGCGCGCCATGTTTGACGAGAAGCAGCGCGAGTCGATCAGAAACGACCGCGCCAAGTGGGCCGAGAAGGAGCTGAAGGGGGCGGAAAAGCGCCTGTCAAAAGCCGGGAAGGACAGAAAAAATGGCAAGATCACGGACGAGGAGTATGCCGACATAAAGGCGGATACGGAATCGTGGAGGGACATGTCCGAACACGCGCGCAGCGTGGCCTGCGTCAGGTCGCTGCGCGTACCGGAGTCCGTAGCGGATCACCTCGTATGGCACGACGCGTGGACCGACGGCAATTATTTTTACACATTCTGCCGCCCTTGGTCTGTTCCCGAACTACTAGCCAGGAATGCCGTGCCCGACGGTGAAAAGGACGACAAGACTGGGGCCTATCAAATACCTGCGAAACACATACGCTTTTTCCACGGGTATCCGTACGTGCGCGGCGACCGGCTCGCGCAGGTGAAGCGCGAGGTCGGGGCACTCATACCCGCAATGACGGACGAGATGCTCGACGACGGCATAATCGGCATGTGCTGGCGGCCCAGGCACAAGTTTGAGAACAACTGGGGGCCGTATGAAACAGAACCGGACAAGTCCCCGCCCCTGCTTGCTTACATGAACGAGCTCGGCAACATAGGCGCGCCCAACAACATCGCGCTCACCAAGCGCGAGGCCGACTACCTGCACCAGCGCTGCCGCATGTTCGAGTCGGACTTGGCCGTGAATGAGGCGGTGCGGCTGCTGACCAAAGAGCACACAAAGTATTAGGCTGGCGGCCCTGCAGCCGGCGGACGCAAAGCATAACATTGAGACATGATGTATGATGTGTCATGGCTATAATACTTCAGAGCGGCGAGGTACTGGAGTCCAGCCATAAAGTGGATACCACGTACGGTAAGGGGTTACTGCACATCACCAACCATGCCTTCGTCATCGAGATCCACAAGAAAGGGATCATTTTTCATCGCTGGCACAGGCAAATGGCCGGCATCGAGGCGAGGGGGCTGCGCACCATCCGGGTGAAGTGGCCGGAGGGCAGCCAGATGAACGAGTTTGAGTTCAAGGCGCGTGGCAACAAGGATATCGTAAAGCGGATCAAGGAAAAGTACGACTACACGTCCAACTTCTCGACGGAGGGCGGGTCGCGCGTCATATTCGACGACAAGCAGCGCGACGAGATACGCAAGGAGCGCGCCAAGTGGGCCGAGAAGGAGTTGAAGGGGGCGGAGAATAACCTGGAGAAGGAGCAAAAGCTCGTGAAAAAGGGCAAGATACAGGAGGCCGACCCCGAGCTCGTAAAGGACGTGGAGTCATGGAGGGACATGGACAAGCATGCGCGCGACGCCGTGGTGAACAGGTCAATGCGCGTACCGGAGCGCGTACCGGACCACCTGGTGTGGAATGACGCGTGGCTCGACGGCAATTATTTTTACACTTTCAACAAGGCGTGGCAGGACGACACGCGGGAATACATCAAGGCCCGCGACTCTGAACCCGACAAGAAGACGGGTGCATACCGCATCCCCGCCGAGTACGTGCGGTTCTTCCACGGACGTTCACCACGCCCGACCACTTCAAGGTGGGATGGCTCGTGCCGACCATGACTGAAGAGATGATCGACGTGGATATGATTATCATGCATTTTCGCCCGCGTCACAGATTCGAGAACAAGCTCGTGGTCGGCGAGCCTGGGGCGCCTGCCATACTGGGACATGACACAGACCTCGCATACTCGCAGAACGCCAGGTTCAAGGTACACGTAAGCACCCTACGATGGCTCGCACAACACGGCCGCCTCCCCCCGCAGATACTGAATGAGGCCGGCATCCCCGACGACTACGACGCGGATGCAGTGGGCCGAAGGGTCGCTGGCCTGGAATACTGACGGGGCTGGAGGCTGCCGCGGCAGTCGCAAAGGACGAGTTTTGACCTGCGGCGGGCGAAGGCGCCTTGTTCCGGAAGACAATCGGCAGGCCGGGGGCGGCCCTTGCCACGAGGCGCCCGGCAGGTTTCGCCGCGCGCGTACCCACGCGGCGAAGGCGGGGCAAGAGCGCGTGCGAGGAGGTTGTCCGGCCGATACAAGGACCACGCGAATTCATACAGTTCGGCAAAACAGTTACTTAAATACCGGCATGCCTTGAGCAGGCCGTTGAATCATTATGTGGTCGGGATATCCGCGGCGCTGATCCTGGCCTCCGGCCTTGCGGCGCTCTCATATTATG
>JAGWAX010000150.1:3309-3672 GCA_021296175.1 Nitrosopumilaceae archaeon
GCGGCACCGACAGGGGCGCCATACATGTAATGTTCATGAACTCGGACGGCACCGTCAAGGACACGGTAGAGATAAACGATTCCACTGCTAACGGCCCCTCCCTGAGCAATTATGACTACTTTGGCGTATCGGTAGCGGGCATCGGCGACATGGACGGCGACGGGATACATGACATCGCGGCGGGCGCGCACGGTGACGACAACGGCGGCACCAACAGGGGCGCCATACATGTAATGTTCATGAACTCTAATGGTACCGTCAAGGACACGGTCGAGATAAACGATTCCACGGCGAACGGCCCGATCTTGAGCAATGATGATTACTTTGGCGCATCCGTGGCAAACATAGGCGACCTTGACGGCG
>JAGWAX010000151.1 GCA_021296175.1 Nitrosopumilaceae archaeon
AGGGGGAGAAAGGGGAGGGGGAGAAAGGGGAGGGGAGGGGCAAAGCATCTTCAGGACCGGCCGGCATGCCGACCTTATGATTTAAAATGCCATTTCCCGTTCCGCAGGTAGATGCCAGACCACACAGTACGGCCGGTGCGAACCGGAGAGAACCAGTATATCATAGAGCCCGACAAGTCGTCCGGCCGCATCGCGCCCGTCCGCATATACGCCAACGACACACTGCTTGACAAGATGATGACCGACCGCACCATAAGGCAGGCCTGCAACGTGGCATCCATACCGGGCATAGTGGGGCACGGGGTGGTGCTGCCCGACGGGCACGAGGGGTACGGGTTTCCGGTCGGCGGCGTGGCGGCCATGGACGCCGACGAGGGCATGATCAGTCCCGGCGGCGTCGGATACGACATCAACTGCGGCGTCAGGCTGCTGAGGACGGACCTCGACGAGGCGCAGATGCGCCCGCGCATAAAGGACGTGGTATCCGACCTGTTTGGCGCCATCCCCTCCGGCGTCGGCTCAAAGGGCTCCATCCGGCTCAGAAAGTCGGAGCTCGACGAGGTGATGGTAAGGGGGGTGGACTGGGCGGTAGAGAACGGGTACGGCTCCGCGGACGACGCGGACTCTTGCGAGGAGTCCGGGCGCATCGGCGGCGCCGATCCCGACGCGGTCTCCGAAAAGGCAAAGAGCAGGGGCGCCCCCCAGCTTGGCAGCCTGGGCTCCGGAAACCACTTTCTGGAGATTCAAAAGGTGGCAGAGATACACGACGAGGTGGCGGCCGAGCGGATGGGAATAAGACTGGGCGCCATAACCATACTGATTCACTGCGGATCCCGCGGGTTCGGGCACCAGATATGCAGCGACTACCTGAGGGTGTCGGAGCGGTGCATGCCAAAGTACGGCATCACCCTGCCGGACAGGGAGCTTGCGTGCGTCCCCAACTCGTCGGAGGAGGGCGAGTCGTACCGCAGGGCGATGTTCGCCGCGCTCAACTTTGCGTGGAGCAACAGGCAGATGATAACCCACTGGACGCGCAAGTCATTTGAGCGCATCTTTTCACGGTCCGAGACCGACCTGGGCATGCGGCTGGTATACGACGTGGCCCACAACATTGCAAAGGTGGAGGAGCACGAGGTGGACGGCGAGAGGCGCAGGCTGGTGGTGCACCGCAAGGGGGCCACCAGGTCGTTCCCGGCAGATCGCAGCGAGGTCCCCTCCAGGTACAGGGATATCGGGCAGCCGGTGCTGGTGCCCGGCTCGATGGGTACTGCAAGCTGGATTCTTCTGGGGCAGCCAAACGCAATGAGCCTGAGCTTTGGATCGACGGCGCACGGCGCGGGGCGCATGATGTCAAGGTCCAAGGCGCGCCGCAACTATACCGAACAGCAGGTCAGGGCGTCGCTTAGCAGCAAGGGCATATTCATAAAGTCACTCACGCGGGACGGGGTGGTCGAGGAGACGCCGGAGGCATACAAGGACGTGGATGCCGTGGTGGAGGTGTCGCACGCGCTCGGCATCGGGACAAAGGTTGCAAAGCTCGTCCCCATGGGCGTCATGAAGGGGTGCGGCGACGCGGAGCTTGAGAGGCTAAAGGCCAGGAGGCTGGCAGAGATGCAAAAGAACCTCTCCGCAAAAAAGGGGCGCGAGGAGGCGGGCAAGGCCGCCGGTTCGGAAAAGGAGATGGACAGGCCGGCAGCCGCGCGCGACGCGGTGGTGGCGTCACTCGGGTTCAGGGGGCTCGAGGTGCTCGAGAGCGCAGAGGCCCAGTATCCGGCAGAGGCCAAGGTGATAGTGGGCAGGCTTGCAGAGATAATACGTACGGAGAACATTCCAGACAAGATTGACGGGGGGCAGCTGCTAGCCGTATTCCGCATGGTGGGGCTTCCAGTAAAGATCAGGACGTCGATCAAGATAGAGAAGGACGGAAAGTTTGTCTCCATTTCGGACAGGCTGAAGAATGCAAGAAACGGCAGCACCGTCGCTGCGGATGCTGCCGGGGGGCCGCACGCACGTTGAGCGCGCATGACGCGGGAGTCTCGCTTGAGATTGCCGGGCACGACTATGTCGGTGACAAGCTTGCAATCAAGATGGCCCTCTCCCACATGGAGAGCCTGGTGGGCGCGTACGGCGGATATGAGGTGGGGCCGCCGTCGGAGCGCTTTGGATGGACGTTCTTTGGCCTGTCGATAAAGCCGGACCTCCAGGCCGGAATCGAGTCCGAGTTCTCCGACATGCTTGCCAAATACCAGAAGGAGAAGGATCGCTCAAGGCGCTTTGCCGTGTT
>JAGWAX010000052.1 GCA_021296175.1 Nitrosopumilaceae archaeon
CAGCTTCATAAACTAGATCACAGAAGCCACATTATGGTCACTTGATGCGTATCGAGCTTCGCAAACCAGAGCTGTTACCCCCTGCCTCCCCCTCCCAGCCCCCGCCACTGCCCGTTTGGAGTCGCTGCTCCTGACCGCCTCGGCTGCCCCCTTTTCCTGGGCCGTCAGCGGCGTCTTGCAGCTGCCGATGCGCGCGGAAAAGCGCAACCCCGGCTCGCCGCATGTCTGTGCCCTGGGGCTGCCGTCCGCCTGATCCTGCGGTGGCCTGCCTTTTGTACTCCGCACTCGGGACTCGCTGCAAAAACGATTTAAGACGATCATGCCCTATGAGATGCAGTTGAATCTTAGGCGCGTCGCGATTGTAAGCAAGGTGGGATCAAGAGAGTCTGAGGAGGCTGCCGTTATAGTGGCCCGAATGTTCCTGGCCGGGGGTTCTGTTGTGTATACCATATCGCCCGTTGACACGGACGGGGCGCAGCGCGTCGAGGCGCTGGAAGACCTGCGGAGCGTGCACCTTGACCTCGTGGTGACGCTAGGCGGGGATGGAACCACGCTGCGGGCATTCCGGAGTCTTGAGAACAATACCCCCATACTGACGATAAACGTGGGCGGCAACCGCGGCATACTGGCCGAGATCACCATGGACGACGTTGAGGGCGCGATAGACCAGATCCGGAAGGGCAGGTTCTTTCTTGACAGGCGCACCCGTCTCGTCGCATCGGTGGGCGGCCGCGACCTTCCCCCCGCCCTCAACGAGGTGTACATCAGCCGGTCCAACATGACTAAAACCTCGGAGATAGAGATCCAGTTCCGTAATGACACGGTGCGGCAGAAGATGGACGGACTCATCGTGGCCACTCCAAGCGGCTCGACGGGGCACTCGTTCTCCCTCGGCGGCCCCATCCTGCACGAGAGCCTTGACGTGCTGATAATAACGCCCGTGGCGCCGGTGTACAGGCTCGCATCGCTTGTGGTGCCCGACCAGAAGGTGGCAGTGATATCATCGCACGACTGCAAGGTGGTGGTGGACGCCCAGGTGATACAGGACGTCGGATACGGCGAGGTCATCACCATACGCCGACACAAAAAACCGGCCGTCTTCATACGGCTTAAGAAGCGCGGCCTGAGGCAGATGAGCAAGCTTGGATTTTAGGCGGCCTGTCGTACTTGACGCAAGCGCGTTTTATGCCGGCGTGCCGTTTGCAGGATGGGGTTCCGCGCCCGGAGCGTCGTACGTGACGACGCCGGACGTATACGACGAGGTGTCCCACATCAAGAGGGGACACGGCGCGCTGGACGCGCTGATTGCGTCGGGCCGCCTGTCGCTTGCAAGGCCCGCCCCTGCGCGCATGGACGAGGCGCGCCGCGCCGCCGAGGCGACTGGCGACATGCCGAACCTGTCGGGGCCCGACGTCTCGGCCATAGCGCTCTGCATGCAGGCCGGCCTCGGGATCGTGACGGATGATTATGCCGTGTCAAACGTGGTGCGCTCGCTAAACCTTGGTGTTACGCCCGTGATGACGCAGGGAATATCCGCCGTGATGAAATGGCTGTATTACTGTCCCGGGTGCTCGTACGAGGGGGCGGGCGACGCGGTCCGTGCCGTCGACGGCGGTGGCCGCGGCGGCATCCGCGGCAGACATGTCAAAGGCGGCACGGCCCCTTCGGACGGCAGCGGCTCCAAGCGGGGGAGAGTCGAATGCCCGTCGTGCGGAACCGCGCTCAAGAGGCGGGCGCTCAAGAGGCGGGCGCTCAAGAGGAGCGCGGCAAAGTGACGGTTGCCGCCGCCTCGTGCATTGCGCCACTGCAGCCCCGAGCGCCTTCTTTTTCTGTCATTCTGGGTCGGGATCCTCCAGCTTGGTCTGCCCGCCGCCTGCCCGCCCTGCCTTTTCGCCTGCCGTGTCGGCGTTGAGCGCGTTTCTGATGCGCTCGGCCCTTGACTCCCCCATGCCCTCCACCTTTAGCAGTTCTGACTTTGTCGCCGAGAGCGCGCCCAGGGGGGTGCCGAACTTTTCAAGCATGCGGGTGGCAAACGTCTCGCCCACGCCCGGCAGGCTGCACAGTATGGAGAGCTGCTGCCGCTGCACGTCCTCGGACTTTCTTATCTTTTTGATGTACGGCCCGCCCGCGCCGTTCCCTTTTCTTGCCGCCATCGCGATCAGCAGCTTTGCGGTGTGTACCGCGCTGGGGGTGGGCATGACGGGTATGCCAAACTCCATCACCGCGGTGGACACCGCGCCGTAAAAGATCATGGGGTTTTCAGTAATCTCCTCCAGCTCGTCAAGGTTTCCCTCGACAAGTATGGCGGGGCGCTCAAAGTGCTCCTTGAGCTTGGAGCACTGCTCAAACAGCCTCCCGTCAAATATGGATGAGACCAAGTCGCGCACCGACTTCCTCTCTATGACCGTCTCGGGAGCAACAATGTAGTCCCCCACGGGAAGCGTCTTTACCTCCAGGTTGATTCCTATCTCCTTGAGAAGCTGCGGTATTCCGCTCTTACGCTCCCTGTCGTCTGCCACAATTCGTATAAAGTTCACAGTTATGTGACTCTGCGCGAGGCGTCGTTATATGCTTTTGAGGCCTGGCGGCGGGCACGTCGCGTCGTCTGTTGGAGAGCTGCTTCGATAGTAGTGGGGGTTATGACGGCAGCGTTGTCGTCGTCTATGATGATGATGGTGACTGTGATGGCGACGGCGGCGGCTGCTGCTGCGCCATGCCGCGCCTCATTGCCTCTGTGATCTTGGCCTCTTGTTCCTTGAGCGACTCTACCAGTCTTGACTCTTGCTTGCCCGTGACTGCAGAGCGCGTGTTTGCAAGCTCCTGCCTCTCTTCTAGCTCCGACAGCATGTTGGCCCTCGTGGTCCTGATAAGCACGCTTCCTGCAAACTTGTATACCGTCTCGTCGTCACTTGCCTTCTTCAGCTCGTCCAATGTGCGCGAGACGTTGACCTTTTCGGACTCTAGCTGCTGCTTTTGCATGGATATCATTTGGAGCTCCTGCTGGGTCTTTTGGAACTTTGCCACCTGCTCTTGCAGCCATGGAGGTATCTGCGGCGGCGCCCCGCCCCCTGACGCACCCATGCCTGACATGGGGCTTCTCCCCTGCGTTGCGTTATATCTTTACCGATTGGGCCGACGTTCTGCACTGCGCCCCGCACTTCTTGCTCGGCGCCGGTACGTGTGGCCGGCGGCGTGATGCAAGTATGGGGAACCGCTTCGGGTGCGGCGGCGGCGGCTGGGGGAGGGGAGGAGGCTACCTGGCCGGCCCCGACGAGGCCGTTATGGACGCGTGGCATGCCTGGATGAGCCTGAGTGTGGAGTTCAAGTTTGCGCGCAGGTGGGCAAGGTTGTCTGCTTCTGACGTTATCACGAGCCTGCCGTCCTCGGCCATCGTAATTGACGTGCTCACGGGGTTCTCCGGATAAAACGACTCGTCAGTACTGATCGACTCGTATATGGCCGGTATGATTCCGGAGCTGCCGCGCTCCTGCCGCGCCCCTGATGGCGCGGGCGCCGGTTCTGCCTTTTTGCGCCGCCGCTCCCGACCGCGCGTCCGCGATTCTGCATGCGCAGCAGATGCCGCATCGGTCGCGTGCAAACCCTCGTCTACCGTCGTGGTGGCCCTATACCTTGACATCGTACGCCGTTCCAGCTATCTTAAAGCTGCATTTTTTGCACGACCATATGCCGACTGCGTCCCTGCCGAACGTCCCGGATCCGCACTCCGGGCATGATCTCTTCTGCTTTAGCTGAAAGTGCACCTTTGTGTACTGCTTGCGTATCTTTATGCCGTACCTTGCGCCGAGCCCCTTTAGGGACTTTTTCTTCTTTGCCACCTGCTCGCCCCCTACTGCTTTGCGTCTGAACCTGCCGATATGCCGTCAAACTTTTTCCTGATCTCGGCACCAATCCTCACGGAGGTCTTGCCGCACTCCTTTATCTGCTCCAAGGTGAACCCGTTATGGCCGCCCTTTTGCAGGGCGCAAATGTTGCCGTCCGAGTTCGTGGTTATTGTAATACGCGCATCCATGCACTGCCACTCGTCGGCGTTGGGATCCACCAGTATGTGCTGGCCTATCCTCACCATCGTAACGGATACGGGTATCGTGCCGACCGGAAGATCTGCCTCCGAACCCTCCACGAGCGCGGGCGCGTCGTCCTTGAACTCCCACTTTGGGCTCCTGGTGGACCGCAGCGCGGCAGTGGCCGCAAACGAGCATGCGTCAAAGAGGTTCCCGTCGTAGTCGACCACCACGTTGTCTGCAAACACCCCTACGACCGACTTGTTCTCCTTTATCACAAGCTGGCTTACGTCTATCATGTGGCTCTCGCGTATGCCGCGGTCTACCACCCTTGCAAGCTCTATCACGTGGGGCCCCGGCGGACCGGTCTCCACTGTGGGGTGCGACAGCGGGAGCATCTCGGCCGTGCATATGAATATGCCCTTGTCCCCGGAGTCCGGAAACGGCCTGTCCGGCTGTATCTTTACGCCGCAGACCACCTCGGTGTCCCCTATCTTGACCCGCGCGGAGCCGTTGGCCTTTGGAATCGCGCTGGTCTCAATTGAGATCTCCCTGAACTCGTCAAAGGCCCTGCCGTCAAGCCGCTTGCCCTGCTCCAAGAGCTCTTCGATCCTTGCCTTTTTCAGTGAGTCTATTATTGCCGCCTCTGCCACTTCAGTCCACTCCTACCTCTTCTGGCTCCTGCCGCTGCCGCCTCTGCCATTCTCACCGTCAAAGTATTTCTCACTCAGCGCCTTCTTCTGGAGCTCGTACACCTGCATGCATCCCTTTATGCCGAACTCGACGCACTTTTCGTATTCCTCGGGGGTCAGTATCCCGTCAAGCTGCAGCAGCGTGATCTTCTCGAGGGTCGGCATGTATCCCATCGGCATGTCGGCCTGACCCGCCTGGTCCTCCTCGTTGTTCACGTCAAGGATGACCGTGTCTGCCACCTTGCCGGCAGCGCAGCCTGCCACCATGTCCCTCATTGGGATTCCAGCGTCTGCCAGTGCTACTGACGCGGCCGAGAGCGCTGCGCATCTGGTGCCTCCATCCGCCTGCAGCACCTCTATGAACACGTCGACGACTGTCCTGGGAAACATCTCGAGCATTACGGCCGGCTCGAGCGCCTCCTTGATCACCTTTGATATCTCAATCTCCCTCCTCGACGGGGCGGGGTTCTTTCTCTCGCCCACCGAGAACGGCTCCATGTGGTACCTGACGCGCAGTATTCCCGTGTCAGTATCTGACATGTGCTTTGGGTGCACGTCCCTGGGGCCGAACACGCCTGCCACTATCTTGTTGTCACCGAACTCTATGTATGCCGAGCCGTCCGCGTTCTTGAGGCCGCCCGCCCTTATCATGACGTGGCGCGTCTCGTCCACCTTGCGGCCGTCGCACCTGATGCCGTTCTCGTCAAGCAGCACCATGGTGGCTTCTCGTCCGCCCATTACTCCCTGTCATCCTCCCTGCGTTCAGTAGTAATAGTAGTAGTAGTAGTCTCGCGCGGCGCGCCGTTCCCCGACTCTAGCATCTCCTTCACCTTTTCAGTCAGGTTTGTAGAGTGTGCCATGCTGTTTACCATTCGAATCGCCTTCTTTGCCTTTAATAATCCCTCTGCATCGTCGCACGCGACCACGACCCGTCCGTTCTGGCCTATGGTAATTACGGAGTTCGTGGCGGTCTCTATCGTCTGTATCATGGTGCCGCGCTTTCCAATCAGCCTGGGTACCCTGCCGGGCGCTATCTCTACGAGATCGCCGGAGTCAATCTTGCCCAGGTCCCTGTCTGATATGGTCACAAGTGGGTCGCGTGTGCGGTCAAAGTTTGCAACCCTGGCCGCCACCAGGTCGCCGGTCCTCAGCTTTGTTGCAAGCTCGTCGGCGTGCGCCGAAAAGTCCCGTCCAAACACGTCGGTCGCCGGCAGAAATCCCACGTAGCACGAGTTGATGTCAAGCTCCCATGAAAGCGAGGTGTGCCTTATGACCTTGCCCACCACCAGGTCGTTTATCTTTGGAATGTACTTGCCTGCAAGCGGAATCACCTTTACCGTGTTGTCGTATATCTCCGAGACCCCCACCACTGTGGACACTATCTTCTTCCCGCCCACAAGAGTCACGTTCTGCTCGGGACGGTACGGGCCCGAGGTTATCGTGTCGCCTGGTATGACGTACCTTCTCCTCACATCCACTACTTTGCCACCTCTACGCCGGCGGAACCGCGGGTTATCGAACCCAGCCTGTCTATCACGGCGGGCCTCTCTCCCGCTGGTATTTCTAGTATTGCTTTTAGCGAGCCGTCGTTCTGCCACTGCTCGTCCCTCAGCGTGCCGACGGACTTTAGCACGGCGTACGACTTGGAGGCATACTGGGCCGGTATGGTAACAAAGAGTTCTGCATTCTCGGACTTTAGTGGTATTATGGAGCGCAGCTTCTCCACCATTTCCTTGGCCTGCGGCTCTGTCCCCCTCTGCGGGTCGACTGACACCCTGGCGTCCTTCATGGCCTGCTCTATGCGAAGCGGCGGGTGCGGCAGGTGCGTCCGGGGATCGACATAGGTCTTTGCAATGAACTCTATGATCTGCTTTCTCTTCTCGTCTGTCATCTTGCGCCTCTGCTCTGTGGTGAGGTTGAGGTCGCCGTTTTGCAGTATGATTCTGGATGCCTCTGCCGGATCGCTGGTGCCAAACGCTTTTTGCAGCTTTTCGGCGGACGGCTTTGTGCCCTTGCCCGAGTCCGTGTATACGTCGTCGGATATCATTACGGAGCTGTGATCAGTGCGTCTTCCCAGCTTGTACTCTAGGGCTGCGTCCGGCTTTACCAGTATCTCAAACTTGTCCCCCTCGTGCGAGTAGCGCACTATGGTCATCTCGGCCATTGCAGTGCTGTGCGCGGCGCCATTTATCTACTGTGCGGTTGCTCTGACGACGCCGACGACGGCGTCGGGATGCGGCTCCCGCTCCGCGCCGGTGCCCCCATTGCAGTATCATACGCGACCGTGGCATGGGCCCCTGCAACCGGTAGTGCATGGCTGCATCTGCATCTGAGCTCTCATTCCACGCTTCCCTCGCACTCGTACGTCTCGCCTTGTTTTCTCCCTGCCCCCCATCCCCTCCGCGCCCCGCCTGCCCTTGCCCACGGCCTCGTGCAATCTCAGGTCGAATCTGGGCAATGTAGGAAAATTTGGGCAAATTGTCTAGAAATTTAGAACGCAACCTTTAGATCCGCCCTTATGTGATCTGATGTATGACAGAAGTCGAGCCGGACGCGAGGGCAAATGTGGCAGCAGAGGAAGGAGATGTGTTTGGCGAGATACTCGTCAGGATGGCCAGGCTTGAGAAGGCCGTTGCACGTGTTGCAGAGGCCGAGCCAGGCAGTGCAGAGGCCAGATGCCTTCGCAAGGCACTGGCAGAGTCGTTTGCAGTGATAGACTCGCTGACAGATGCAGTCATGCAGATGCGGGCGGAGATCGATACAATGAAGCGCAAGCTTGCACGCTATGAGAGCGAGAACATGTCCTCATCGACGACGTCGCTTTACAACCATGAGCGCGGCAAGTTTCGTGCCAGGCGCGGCGAGAATCCGGCAGGTGGTCCCGGAGAGAAGATCATGAGCGGGGATGGCGACGGCCCGGATGATGACAGCAGTGGCAATGGTGTCAGTACTGCGGCACCTGAAAACCTCACAAAGAACGGCAAAAAGATCGGGCCGCCAATCGGACACAGGGGCGTCTCGCACCACAACAAGGCCACGCTGCCGCCGATGCGATATGCGATTGAAACTACAAAATCCCAATGCTGCGGCGCGCATCTTGCCATGCTGCGCCCGGCATGCAAGATGGTATACGATCTTGACCAGCACTATCAGGTACAGTCTGTCATGATTGTAATCGAGAGGGCAAAATGCGCCGGTTGCAGTCACATGCTCCGTGCCGAGACCCCGTTTTTGGAGGGAACGTCTCTGGGGCCCGTTCTTTTTGCAGTTATAATGATACTGTTCTCAAAGGCCAATACGGATGAGGACATTGCAGACATTATCTACGGTATGTTCGGCTTTGAGCTGAGTGGCAATGCCATATACAACGCCCGCACGGCGATCTCGCAGAGGCTGCGGATGGGCATGCTTGCCGTCATAATGCGCGCGATTCAGCTCCACCCGTATATCCAGATGGACGAGAGCAAGTACAAGCGTGGCGACGGGGCGCACGGGTACGTCTGGGTCGTGTATACGCCCGTGGCCGTGTTTGTGTTCTTCTCACACTCAAGATCAGATACCGTACTCGAGGTGCATTTTGCATGGCTCCGCGGCAAGCCCACTACATGCGACGGTCACGCCGGATACCGCAAGCTCACAAATATGATACAGCGTGATTTTATCCACATCCTGCGAAAGGCCGAAAAGGTGGCAGTAACAAGCAGGGATCCGGCAGACGAGGTCAGATACGACATGCTGCTTGAACTATATCGTGACGTCAAAAAAGTGCCCACGCTTGCCCCGTTTACGTGGATGGCGCTGGCGCGCAGGGCGTACTCGATTGCAGCATCATACAAAGCCGGCAAAATCAAGACGCACATACTCAACGCCATACCCGACCTGTTTACATTTTTGGCACATCCTGGCATGTCGCCGCACAGCAACGATGTAGAGCGCGAGATCAAGGATGGAATCATATCACAGCGCAATGCGCGGCACAAGACCGTAACACCCGGAGGACGCGCGCTGATTTCCACCCTCCTCACGTTTACGCGCACCTGCTACATGCAGCATCTGTCACCGGGCAGGGCGCTGCTCGAATACCTGCTTGATGGCACCTGGAACATCTTTGAGCGCGCAGGTGGCACCCCGTACTCGCTTGCCAACCCCGACGGCTCGAGATACTCCGTCTTTGTTGGACTCGACCCTCCTCCTCCCCGCGTTGCCGCAATTCCTGCGGCAACTGGTGCCTGGGCGCGGCAGGACCGGACAGATGCCGCGCACTCCATGGCTGCATGACGGTATCTGCCCGGCGCAAACGGGACTGCGTCAACCCGTGTCTGTAGGCCAATCGACCTGAGATTGCAC
>JAGWAX010000053.1:0-3688 GCA_021296175.1 Nitrosopumilaceae archaeon
CCCCCCCCCCCCCCCCCCCCCCCCCCCCCCCCCCCCCCCCCCCCCCCCCCCCCCCCCCCCCCCCCCCCCCCCCCACGGCAAGAGCGTAGTCCGCGAGGTTGTCCGATATATGAAGGACACGTGAATTCATACGCATGGATCAAGATATCCACAGGGCTGCCTGCAGTCAATCTTCAAGATACAGATCTGTTGCCACGGCACAAAATATCAAAATCATGTCATAATGCTTATATGACGAAATCATGAATTAATTGCATGGCTTTGAGGGAAGTAAAACCAATGGATGACAAACAATGGGAGCAGGTAACCAGCCAGTTGAAAGCCGGCCCCACTGACAAATCGATCAGTACTGTGAAAGCTGCCCTAGAGCGTGCCGACAAGTTGAAAGAAGCAGAGTCCTCATTCGGATCATGACTCTGGACATTGATTTTAGCAAAGACGTTTCTGTCGTTATGTTAGACCCCACCACGCCCAAAGACGCCGAATTCGAATGCAAGAACCCATCATACACGGAATACTATCGCGTCACTGCGTTCAGCGACATGAAGGAGGGAATGGGCCAAACTTGGCTTTGCATGTACAAGAAAAAAATGATCGGGTTTGTCACGATCGCGATGGCGCACATGAGGCCAGAAAGGGACGAGCGGCTGCAGGGAAAAGGATACGGGAACATTCCTGCATTGCTGATCGGCCACCTGGCAACCCACAAGGACTATGAAAGGAAGGGAGTGGGAACAAATCTCATAGCGTGGGCAATCAGGGAAGCCGTGCACCATTCCAAAAGAATCGGATGCAGGGCAGTCATGCTAAACCCGGAAGACGATCCGGAAGTCAGGGATTTCTATGCCAAGCGGGGGTTTACTTATGTGCCTCAGAATGACAAAGAACGGGATGCTTTTTACCTAGACATCCAAACACGGCGCAGTGACAAGTGATCGGGGGGCCAAACACGAGGATCATATGGCTTCCCAAGGCAACGCAGGAACTCAGCGTGGTCGAGGAGTACCGGCACCAGTCAAAGCGCGATCTGCTGGTCAGCGAATATTACTTGACGGCGGTGCATATGCACCGTGCCTTGTCAGAGTATTCTAGAACGGCGCGCCCCAAACTTGACGCAATGAAATTCATCAATAGAACGTCTCTGCCCCGCAAAAACTTTTGATCGTCACTATAGAATCCTCCGGAGTTGTCCGGCGTCTGGTATCTTTTCACTCTCTATGCTCACCGGCACGTCCGCGTTCTTGATTCTTATCTTGCATCTGATCTTGATGTGGCTGTACTTCAACCCGGATTTTACGGCAATCATCATGCCAGTAATGTACCCGGGCGCGTATTTTTTCTCCTCCATCCACGACACATGATCCAGCAGTATGTTTTCTGCCTTCATCGGATCGTCCCGCTCCGTCCTTACCAGCTGCCGCGGCGTCATCCCGACCCTGTCGCAAAACAGGTTGAGCCGCCTAAGCCTGACGCTGCAGGTAAAGTGCTGAACCTGCGCAGGTTGCCGTGCCACCTGTGCACGTCGGGATCTTCTAACAACTTTCCTGGGGCTCAGTCGCAATTCTGTTTCAACTCCTGACGCTTTGTTTTAATTTAAGAGAATTTTTCTGGTCTGCCGTTACGGTCTGGATTTCTTTGAATTTCTTTCCATTAGGGTTGGGTTTTGCACGCTTTGCCATAGCGGGTTTTGCACCTGGCATGTGGTCCGGCTTTCCGTTGGATGGTTTATGATCTAACTTCTCGTTGTTACCTGGCTAATTAAATGATTATATATAATGGGCCCGATGAGATTCGAACTCATGACCTTTCGATTATCAGTCGAACGCTCCAGCCAAGCTGAGCTACGAGCCCGTAATTCGAACACTTTTGGCATCCGGCGCGTATCTGCGGTACGGGCCGCACATCCCACGTGTCACTCAGTGTCCACCTCAAGATTCAATCTGCAGGATCATGGCAAGCACGGTATCAAGACGCACATCTCTAGCATTGTCCGGCGCGGAATCGCCGCGGTTCACCATGCAATGCGCCGGATGTATACTCAGCGCCACTTTATGGAGCATCCTATTGACGGATCAAAGTCCTTTGGAACAGGCTCCCCTGCAAGCATCCTGCCGATGTTCTCGATCATGGTCTTTTCTGTCGGCGAGCCATCCGGCCCGTGGGCGTCGTTCAGCCTGCGGTTTGCATCAAACAGAAACGGGTCTGGCGTGCATACGGCCCCGTACGCGCGGGCCACGTTCTGCGTCTCGTCAACCAGATAGTCGAACTTGAACCCCTTCTCCCTTGCAGTCTGCTTCATTGCATCAAAGCTGTCCTCGGGATAGTCAGTCGAGTCGTTACTGTTGATTCCCACTATGGCAATCTCGGAGCCATACCTGTCGTACAGCTCGTTGAGCGCATCGGTCTTTGCCTTGACGTACGGGCAGTGGTTGCACATGAATATCACCAAGAGTCCCTTGTATCCGTCGTAGTCGGTAGGAGAGTGGCGCTTGTCGTCTATCCCGATGAGTGAAAAGTCCGGAGCCTCGTCCCCCGCTTTCAGCTTTGTCTGGGATTCCAGCAGCACCATGTGCGGCGTGCATGGTCTGCAAATAAAATCCTTGCCAGGCCGTTGCGCCGTGCGTATCCCGGCCGCGCCGCCGCCGCGCGGCATGCCGCGGTCATCCCTTGTGGCTGTAACGCATTCCGCTAGACGTGTGCTTGAACCCCAGCTCTGCGTAAAAATCCACCAATCCATTCTCGCAGTCAAGAACGGTCTTGTAGCATCCGCGCTCCCGCGCCGCGTCGAGCAGGTATCTGACAATCATTCCTCCGATGCCCTTTTTCTGGTACTCTTGGCGAACCGCAACATCCTCTATGTGCCCCGCCACCCCGCCGTCATGGATGAACTTTGTCTCAAACAGTACGGTGGCAGTCCCCACCACCTTTCCGCCAAGTTCCGCCACTGCAACCAGGCGGTTCCCGTCAGATGCGATTATGTCCATTATGAACTCGGCCCTTTCACGGGACATGGCGCTCGCGGGCCTCAGCGCGTCAAGCGTCTCCAAGAGCCCGTTGTGCATGTCATCCCTCTGCAGGGGCCTTATCGTTATGCCGTCACTCGCCGTGTCACTCGCGGCACCATGCCCGCCTCCGGCGTCACCGTAATTATTCATCGCCATTGTGTGGCCCGAGAACCCTTATCTGTTTTTACCGTACAGGAGTGCGGTCCCCTTGCAGCAAGTCCTGCGGGGTTTGCGGCAGCCGCGCGCAGAGTCAGGCGTGTGGCGCAGGCAAAGGACCGGTGCGCAGGCCGCGTGGCCCGTCGTGTGCCAGACGCACGGTGCCGCGTGAGGGTGCAGGCTCCGGACGCTGCCGGACCGGCTGCGCGAAGGGAGCAACAATTAAAGTCAGCACATGGAGGCACGGCGTGGGGGCCGGTAGTATAGCCTGGTAGTATACCCGCCTTGCACGCGGGGGGTCGCGGATTCAAATTCCGTCCGGTCCACCAATCAGTGTTGCTGCATGCGGCGCTCCGCGCCCATCCGGGTTTGGACCGCAGGCGCGTTCCTGATCCCGTACTGCCGTCGACAGGATCCGACCTCTAGACCGTGTACCTGCGTGCCAAACCGTGCCAAAAGCCGCACAACGGCCGCAACCCGGGATCACGGCGGCAGGTACCGCGCCGGTGGCGGCGCTGCTGCTGCTG
>JAGWAX010000053.1:3828-19013 GCA_021296175.1 Nitrosopumilaceae archaeon
GTGGATTCCCCTGATCGTAGGCTTGGCGCCTGGGCTCGTATACTGGCTTGCAATTACTGCAAAGAAAAAGTAATCGGGCTAAAGCCCATTTGACCCTTTTTCGATCGCTCTCATCATGTGGTGCGCGTTTGCCTAAAACCTTTGATCTTCTAGTCGACTATAATTGTCCAAGACTGTTATCCCTTTGCGGGGCTATGATGCGGTGTTGTACCGGACGCGCAAAGCATGCGGCGTCATGATGACGCTGGCAGCTGCCATTGTACTCTCTGCCGCATCCGCCGCCGCCATTGTGGAGCACGACGGCGCGGCGCAGGCCCAGGAGTATTAAGGCGCTTGCCGTAATGCTGGTACAGGACAGCAGGTACCTCGTGCAGGACGAGCGGGGGCATGCGGTGCTGACTGGAATGGTCGAGAACAGGGGAACCAGCTACGTCTCAAACGTCCAGATCTGGGCCATCTTTTACGACAACGCGGCAAGCGCGCCAGTCGACGTGGTGGCAGGCTATCCTGCAATCGAGGTGATTCCGCCGAACTCTGTGGTGCCGTTTGAGATCGTGTCATCTGAGCCGAACCTGGGCATAACCGACGCATCGGCGCGGATCGGGGGATTTGACTCTGCCCCCACAAAGGAGCCCCTGTTGTCCGTAGAGGTGGAGAGCATCGAGCCCTATGCAAGCGGGCAGGACGTGCGCATGGCTATCAAGGGCTCCATATACAACGGGCCCGCGCCGTCAGAATATGCGGTGGTACACGTCGCGTACCACGACGCCTTTGAACCGCCCCGGACGCTGGGCATCGACACCCTTACGACGGGCCCTATGCTGCGCGGCGAGTCCGTCCCGTTTGAGGCCGACTTTGTCGCACCGCGCGGCACGGAGAGGATCTCGATACATGCGGAAACCGACATCTACCACCTTGCAGGGCAGCAGAGCGCGCGGTACGTGGCAGTCGACCTGCCGCCCCCCTATCCTGTCCTGCCCCCCAATATAGTGACCATTTCGGGCGTGTCGCTCCGTGACGGCGTGGGTACAGTGCTGTCGTCGGCGCAGGCGGGCCAGACAGTCTACGTCAGGGCCGACACATCGGTACTGCCCGCCGCACACGAGGGCGAGCAGGGGGCCGAGATACCGTATACGTTCTACGTCCAGGTGAGGGAGGCGTCGCCTGATGCGCCAGTCGAGTTTATCGGAAAGTCCGACGGGCGCTTTGTCGCGGGCCAGGACGTCCAGATGCAGAGCGTGGACTGGATTCCGGAGAATCCGGGGCTGTACGTGGCCGAGACGTTTGTCTGGGACCGCAGCGACGTGCCGCTTGCCGAGCGCGGCCCCTACATGCTTATCCTAGTCGAGTAGCCTGCATGCAAGAAGAAGCTTCTTTACCGCGGGCGCGCCATGCAGGGCATGCCCGCACGCGAAGGCACGAAGAGGTATGCGGTGGCGGCCACCGGCGGTACCTTTGACACGATACACAGGGGGCACCGCGCGCTGCTCGACGCGGCGTTCGCCGCGTCAGAAAAGGTGATAATCGGCCTGACAAGCGACGCGATGCTTGCAGGAAAGGAGGGCCGCGGCGCAAAAAAAAAGGGGCATGCCGTGCGCGGCTATGCCGAGCGGCTTGCCGGCCTCCGGGAGTACATACGCAGGTCGCATCCGGGCTCGGCCTACGTGATAAGCGGGCTTGACGACGACTTTGGGCCTGCCGTCCTGACCGGCGAGGTGGAGGCGCTCGTGGCAAGCGAGGAGACTGCACGCAAGGCAGGCAAGCTGAACGAGATGAGGCTCTCAAGGGGGCTTGGGCCTGTCGAGACGGTCGTGGTGGGGATGGTGGCCGCATACGACGGCGGCCGCATATCGTCAAGCCGCATACGGAACGGGGAGATTGACGCGGACGGCAACGCCGCGTGACTGCGCCTTTTTGTCTAATATGGTTGATCACGCGTCATATCAAGGGCGGCCGCGGCCGTACATCATGGGTCTCGTGGACCGCATGATGCGGCAGTTCGACGACGACGTGGGCCGCCTCCGAGACGGGCTGCTGCCGGAGAACCTGGCGTACTGGTACGGAAAGGTCACGGCAGACGCCGTAGAGATGGCTCCCCCCTGGCTTCAGGACAAGATTGCGGTGAAGCAGGACCCGATACTTCCGATGAAGTTTGACCTGGACATATCGAAGCGGGCAGTACGCTACTTTGCAATCGCGGTGGAGAAGAACATGGAGAACATGCCGCGCACCACCCGGCTGTACTTTCTCAAGGTGCAGCAGGTGGTGTCATCGGAGATGGACAAGTCGCTTGTGTGACGCTTAAAATATGCGGCGCGCGGCGGTGTGGTGATGCAGTCTTTTTGCGCGCCAGAGAGGCCCGGAGGCCCCCGCAGGCACGTGCGCCGGGACTCGGGAGGAAAGAAGAGGCCGGCGCGCTCGTACCGCAACTCGAGATATGATGAGGACGATTCGCGCGACGGTGGCGCCAACCGCGGCGCCAACCGCGGCGCCAACCGCGGCGCCAACCGCGGCGCCAACCGCGGCGCCAACCGCGGCGCCATTGGCGCGGCACGCGCCAGCAGGGCCGCGCCAAGCCGGCGCGCCGGACCGGGTACGACACGCGCAGCGGCGGCAGCGGTGCCGGCGCGCCGGACGGTTCAGGATTTTACGACGCGGTTCGTGAGAAACTCTTTGAGGTGCTCGGTGGCAAGGTATGCTCAGGCTGCGGGTTCAAGGACCCCAGGGCCCTTGGCATTGCCTCCAGGTACGGGGAGGTGCCGTTTGACTCCGTCGGCAGGGGAGGGCCGATCTCGTCGTCGTGGTCCCGGTATGAGTCGGATCCGGAGCTGGCGTCATCGGAGCTGATGGTGCTGTGCCTCAACTGCAACTGCATAAGGGAGCCTATCTCAAGGAAGGACTCGGAGGACACCCACGCCGACAAGAAGGCAAGGGAGCGGAGGTTTCCGCGTTAGCTGTAGTGTCCGGCGGGAGCGCGGGCGCGGCATACGTCTTGGCAGCAGCAGCGGCAGCGGCGGCGGTGGGACGTGCGAGGCAAGCTACAGCGCTCAATGTTTAATTATCCCGATTCGGGCACCAACCGCATGGACTCGGACACAAAGGCACTGGGACTGTCCCTAATTGCCATGGTCGGAATCGTTGGAATCTACGTCGTCTTTTTCACGTAGGCGCTTTGCAATCATGACGGCGTCGTCGGGTTTGGCACCGTCTCTACCCCCACCGTAATCGTCACTGTTCACGCCACTGGAATCGCGGCACATGCGGGCCATGACCAGCTTGTGCTTCTGCTCTGCTACCGACTGGACAAAGTCCGCAAACGCCTCCACGGCCGACTCGTCCCTCAGCAGTACGCTGTGTGACGAGCCGTCTACAAGCGACATGACCACCTCGTTTCCTACGGAGTTTACAACGGCCTTGATGAACGTCTGCGCCTCCCCGGTGTCGGGGTCGCTGACCAGTATCAGGCTTGCAAGCTTTTGCGCCTCGTATCTATCCTCGCAGGGTATTACGATTGTGGTGTCGTTCTCGCGTGACACGCGCCTCACCTGTTGCCGCCGCCGCTATCCCAGTTGCCGCCACTGTCATCCTCAAGCAGGAACCCCCCAAGCGCATCCCTTGCCTCCTCCCGCCGTGCCTGATGGACCTCCAAGAACGCGTTGATCTTCTCGATCAGTATGGACTTTAGCTCGCCTGTCAGCATCTTTCCCGACCTGTAGTCGTCGTGGATCTTTCTTAGCTTTGCATCGTCGGGCTCAAAGAACATCCTCAGATACTGGTATGACACGTCCACGTCCGGGTCGCCTCCCAGCCTGCGGTGCTGCTCTACGTCCGGCTGTCCCCCTGAAAAGGCGTACTTGTTTACCTTTTTTCTGACCTGCGCGGGCGTGTCGGTGGTGTATATGGTGCCCGTCTCAGACGACGCCGACATCTTGCCACCGGGCCCCTCGAGCGCGGGCATCATCACGTTGTGCATCAGGGCCGGCTTGTGTCTGCCCATCTTGGGCGCCACGTCGCGCGTCAGCCTAAAGTGCGGATCCTGGTCCACCCCCAGCGGGATCAGCACGGGATCATCCTCCAGAAAGCAGGGGGCCGACTGGAGCGACGTGTAGAATATCATACCCAGGTTGGTCTCATTTGTAAACCCAAACACCGCCTTTGTGTTTGAAAAGTTCAGCCTCTTTGCGACCTGGGCCGCAATCGGATACAGCGTCCTGATGTTCCTTGTGTCTATTATGATCTTGGTGTTGCGGGGCTTGAACCCGAGCGCCACAAAGTCGAGCGCGTTTTCGAGCGCGTATTTCGTGGCATCATCCATCGAAAGTGCATCCTTTGAGAAGAACTTTTCGTCATCCGTAAGCTGAAAGTACATCTTGACGTCGAACTTGTCCTGCAGCCACTTTGCAAAGACCCACGGGAGCAGGTGCCCTATGTGGGTGTGTCCGGACGGACCCCTTCCCGTATACAGGAAGAATTTTTGCCCTCTCTCGTACCGGTCAAGTATGCTGCCGAGGTCCCTGTGGGAGAAGAATATGCGCCTGCGAACCATGTAGTGATCCTCCCCGGCAAGCCTGAAGAGCCTCGACCTCAGCTCGTCGGTGATGCGCTCCGTCCCGAACCTTTCGACGAGCCTGTCGTAGTCTATCCGGCCCTCGGTCTTCCAGGGCGTCACGACAAACTCGTCTTCTGGCATGCGCGCAATGCAGCGCGGGATTAAAAAAGTCTTTTTTGAGGGGTTTTGCAGCATGGGCGGCTCACCACCTGCAGCCTGCGGCGCGTTGGCCGCCGATTGCGGTCCGGACTTTCTGCGGCGGAATTCCTCCCCCTCCCCCCCGCCCGACCTGATCGGAGCCGCCGCATATTTCCACCGCCGGCCCGCGGTTTTGGCCGCGGCCCTTGCAATTACATTCATAATGCTTGCGCCCACTCCTGCGTTCAATGCCGGAGATGGTACTGCATATAATAGAGAAAAAAATAATCGCGTCCCTCCGCTCCGAGCCGCGCCAGTCCCTCGACAGGCTGGCCGGTTCTGCCGGACTCTCGCTTGACCAGGCGCGCCGCGGGGTCGAGTGGCTGCGCCACAAGGGACTCGCCGAGGTGTCCGAATCCGAGGAGGCCGCAATATCGCTCGGCAAGAACGGCATGCTCCTTCCGCACGCGACGCTTCCAGAAAGGCTGCTTTTGGACATGCTGCTAAAGGGGGGGCCGCAGGAGATGTCCGTTCTTCGGGACGCCATGGGCCCGCTGTTTGGGGCGGCCATGGGGATTGTAAAGAGAAACGGGTGGGCCGCCACCGTGTCCGAGAAGGGGAGCACCGTCATATCCGTCGCCCCGCCCAAGGACATACCGGGGGTGCTGCCCGGCGAGGCCACCCTGCGTGCGCTTGCGGGCGCCAGGGGCGGTCCCATAAGAGCAGAATCGGTGGACCCCTCGGATCTAAAGTCGCTGCTCCGGCGGCCCGAGCTCGTCACAAAGACCGTCACAAAGACAAAGTATATCTCGCTGTCCGGGGCCGCCAGGAACGTCGACGCGTCACTCGGCGAGGGCCGGGGGGCCAAGGCGGGCGCGATAGACGTGGGGGCAGACGTGCCGGCCGCGCCGCGCGGGCGCAGGCACCCGCTCAAAGAGGTCATATCCGAAATAAGGGAGATATTTGTCACTCTGGGGTTCTCAGAGGTGTCCGGCCGCGTGATACAGCCGTGCTTTTGGAACTTTGACGCGCTGCTCACCCCGCAGGACCACCCCTCAAGGGAGATGCAGGACACGTTCTACCTGGACGTTGCGCCGGGCGGGCTTGACTCGGCGCCGGCGCACGTCAGGCGCATCTCAAAGGCGCACAGGGACACGTGGCACCAGAAGTGGGACGCCGCGGAGGCAGAGAGGATGGTGCTGCGCACGCACACCACCTGCGTCACGCTGCGGCACCTCCTGCAGTCGCCGGACGCCCTGAATGACGCGCGGATATTCTCGCTTGGGCGCGTGTTTAGGAACGAAAAGACCAGCTACAAGCACCTGGCCGAGTTTACACAGGTGGAGGGCGTGGTCCACGAGGCCGGCTCCACCATACGGGGCCTGATGGGTATACAGGAGGAGTTTTACCGCAGGCTCGGACTCCCAAAAGTAAGGTTCTGGCCCACATTCTTCCCGTATACGGAGCCCTCCTTCCAGTCGATGGTATACAATGAGAGGCTTGGCAAGTGGGTCGAGCTGTTCGGCATGGGCATATTCCACCCGCACGTGACCCGGGGGCTGAAGCATCCCGTGCTGGCCTGGGGCGGCGGGGTGGAGCGCATTGCAATGCTAAAGTACGGCGTGGACGACGTGCGGGAGTTTTATGCAAACAACCTGGGGTGGCTGCGCGCCGCGAGACGGAGGGACGACGCGTAGATGCCGGTAGTGGAGCTGTCGTACGAGAGGCTGGCGTGGCTGGTGTCCCGCGGCAGCAGCAGCAGCAGCACGCGCGTGTCGCGAGACGAGATATCCGAGAAACTCCCGTACCTGGGGCTTGACATAGAGTCCGATGACGGCGACGCGGTGCGCATAGAATACAGCCCAAACAGGCCGGACTATGCCACCGACGTGGGGGTCTCGCTTGCGCTGCAGGGCCTGCTCGGCGTCAGTAAGGGGCTGGTGCCGCTTGATGCGGGTCCCGCCCCGTCGGGGCCGGACCGCATCGTGGCAAGGCGGGCGGTGGCGGGCGTGCGCCCGGTCATCACGGGCATAATGGCAAGGGGCGGGGCGCTTGACGACCACATGCTGCGGCAGCTGGTCGCGCTGCAGGAGGACCTGCACCTTGGGCTGGGCCGCGGCCGCAGAAAGGTCGCCATAGGGCTGCACGACGCCTCGAAGATATCCGGCGGGTTTCCCCTCACGTATACGGCCGTGCCCTCGAACCACAGGTTTGTGCCGCTCAACGAGACAAAGGAGATGACCGTATCCCAGATCATAAAGGGGACCAAGGCGGGCCGCGCGTACGGCCACCTGGTGGCGGGGCATGAGAGGTTCCCCGTCATCCTTGATGGCGGCGGCAACACCGTATCGCTTCCCCCGATTATAAACTCGGCAATGACTGCGGTTACAACTGACACGACTGACATCTTCGTGGATGCCACGGGCGTATCCCGGCATGCGGCCGAGGACGCACTTGCCGTAGTGGCGGTCACGCTGCGCGCTGCGGGATTCTCCCTGGGGCGGATCGGGATCGGGGGCGGCCGGAACAGGACCCCCCCGCTTGAGACCCGCACCATACCAGTATCGGTGGGGCGGGCAAACGAGATGCTCGGGCTGGGGCTGTCCGTGTCGGACGCGGCGTCGTGCCTTGAGAGGTGCAGGCTGCAGCCCGTGCCGCAGGATGGTGGCGGCGGCAGCGGCGGCGGCGGCAGCCAAAACGGCGTGGACGGCGTCATACCGTGCCTGGTGCCGCCGTACAGGCCAGACATTGTATCGGAGGTCGACCTGGTCGAGGAGATCGCACTGGGATACGGCACGTGGCGCATACGGCCCGTACTGTCACCGTCCAAGACGTTCGGGGCATATGATGCCGCGTCGGTTACATATGACGCGATCGACATGGTAATGGTCGGGATGGGGTACGTCGAGGCCCTTAACCCCGGCCTGAGCAACGCACGCATACTGTACGAGATGGCGGACCGCCCAACGCCCACCCGGAGCCGCATGATATCTGCAGTCGACTCGAAGAGCCGCGAGCATTCCGTGCTGCGCGACTCGATACTCCCCGGGCTCGTAGAGAACCTGTCCCGGAACATACACGAGGAGTACCCCCAGAAGCTGTACGAGACCGGAACCGTATTCCTGAAAGCTGGGCGCAGGGAGGCGGGTTCCGGCAAGCGGCCGGCTGATGCCTCCCCCGTGTCCGAAAGGATGCACGTGGCGGCCATCGCGGCGCACGCCGGTTCAGGCTTTTCAGAGGCAAAGTCCGTGCTGCAGACCGCACTTGGCGCGGTCATTTCAGACGCGTCGGAGATACGCACCGCGCCTGCGTTGCATCACATGTTTGCAGACGGCAGGTGCGCAAAGGTCTCCGTCATTGCCCCCCGTGCTGCGGGCGACAACCGCGCGCGCGGCCGCCGCCGCGTCATAGGATACGCGGGCGAGATAGACCCCGCCATACTGTCTGCATATCGGATCAGGGTTCCGGCAGCCGGATTTGAGGTGTCGCTACCTGGCCTGCCGCCTGCCGCGGCGTAGCAGTGCCGAGGCTGCCCTGGGCACGCACATTACGATGCCCGCGCCAAATATTGCGGCCCCGATGGCAAATTCTGTTACGAGCCGGCCATACAGCGATCTCTGCTCCGCGTCGCCTGCGGCCGCCATCGCCGCGTCTGCACCGGCGCCAAATCCCCCCAGGTACTCGATCTGCGGATAGTCAAACGTCATGATCAGGGCCCCCAGCACCATGCACGTGATACCCGCAAGCGGCACGGCAGTCGACGATGCGGCGGACCAGTCCGGCGGTTTGCCCATCTTCATCACGTGGGTGGCCTGCACGTGCCGTTTAATCCTATACGCGCGGCCGGCCGCTTGCCGGCTCACGCGGCCTGTATGGCGGTACCTTCAAGCCGTCGAGTCCGCGGCCGTCGGATGCCGGCCGGCAGCCTTTAGGTGGAGGAGGCGGGATTTGAACCCACGAACTCCTGAGAGACAGGATCGCCCATGTTTGATCTTAAGTCCTGCATGTCCAAAAGCCGTTACGGCTTGCTTTGGCCAGGCTTGATTACTCCTCCTCTTTTCTCGATGACGCCGCGTGAGATTTAACGGTTTATCACCAGTTGCGCGTACGCGCTCTGGCCGGCTGGCGCCGCGTGCGTAAGAGAGGCGCGAGGTACAATCATTCCAGCTAGTCCGCCATCGGTGAGTGCAGCCCGGCCGCAGGCCGCGTCGTAGGTATGTGGTGGGCTACAAGAGGGCTGGTCCCCGGGAACGAGCTCAGTGGCCGCAGGCCCTGCTGCGGGTATGGGGCCGCCTTTTCTTCGTGGGCCGCGCAGGCGGCCCTGCGCTGATGAGCGTAACTAATATAGGCCGCATAGTCCGTCAAGCCAAATTGCAAATAGTACCAGAGGATAGGATGACTCTTTTCTCTGAGATGGAATCAAAGTACGAGTCGCGCGACACCGAATATTTTGTAAACCTTCTGGGCCATCCGGATTACGTGGTAAGGACCAGAGCCACCTGCATACTGGTGGACTTTGGCGGGGAGGACAAGGTAGAGTACATTGCACGGGTTCTAAAGAACGACGAGAACGAGCTGGTCCGGCACGAGGCGGCCTTTTCGCTTGGCCAGATGGGGCATTCGACGGGAATACCGCCCCTTGCCGACGCCACCCTCAACGATCCTAGCCTCTTTGTCCGGCACGAGGCGGCAATCGCCCTGGGCGTGGTGGGATCAAGCGAGGCAAAGGAGGCGCTGCAATGTGCGCTGTCGGATCCCGACAAGCCGGTGGCGGACTCTGCCGTAGTGGCGCTTTCGAACATACGCTTCATGGAGACGCTCTGCAGAAACGAGCAGTTTGCAAAGCTTACGGGGGGATGAACTGCTGGCAAACTTTTCCTATGGCGTGATTGCGGCAGTGGGCGTCCTGGTTGCGGTATCCCTCGGGTTTGTCGTGATGGATCCCGACGAGATTGTCGCCGAGAGGGAGCCCTCGCCGATCGCAATGATGCTGAACCTGTCGCCCGTGGATGAGGAGGTGGTTGTAGAATCGCCGCCGCCCGTCGTCTCGATGCCACTTGGGACGTCCACTCCGGAATGCAAGGCTGACAATACCTGCTATCTGCCGTACAATCTAGAGGTGGCGGCCGGCACCGCCGTCACGTGGACCAACGATGACACGGCGGCCCATACCGTAAACAGCGGAACGCCGGATGGCCTGACAGATCTGTTTGACTCTGGACTTGTCATGCCAGATGCCGCGTTTGAGTACGTGTTTGAAGAGGCCGGCACCTATGACTATTTCTGCATAGTCCATCCGTGGATGACTGGTATAGTCACAGTGTCGTGATGCTGACAGTGATGGTGGTGGTGGTGGTGCGCGGCCCCTGCGTGCTGCGCCATTACACCCCTATCTTTCCCCTCAGGACTATCTCCTCTGAGGTTCCCGACGGCGTGGAACTGTCGTAATATGTGATCTCGTACCAGTCGCCGATGTGTATGACCTTGCCGTCGATCTGGCGCGGTATCTTGATCGTCACCTCGAACGTCCCCGTGTTGGGGCCCGTCTCCACCATGTGGCTCCGGTTGGCATCAAACGCGCCGTGGTCAAGCGTCACCCTGATGCTGCCCTCGCTCCTGAACTCGAACCTGTTCAGCGGTATCCTGTTCTCTTCCTTCGAGTCCGTGTTTGCGTCAGGCTCGTATACCCTGAGCGTGAACTCGTGCCCTATGCGCCTCTTGCCGTCACCCTCCGACTGCATTTGAGCATACGTGCTTGAGAGCGTGAATGATTTTGTGACGGACTGGCTCTCGCCCGATCTGCCTGCCTGGTCAATATACGTGACGTCCACCACGTCGTTGTGGGTGATCGGCCGCCCGTCTATCGTGGGCGGAAGCTCCAGCCTGACGTGGAACTGCCCCGTGTCGGGGCCCGTCTCCGTCATGGTTTCGGGGCCCTCTATTGGAATGCCGTTTATGGCAAACTTGAGCAGTCCTTCTGTGGGTATGGTCTCCGCCGCGTTCGAGGCGACGTTCAGATCGTCGTCTGTGACGTAAAAGTTCAAGACCGTCGCGCTTGACGCGGGGATCGTACTGACACTGCCCGGATGCGTGTTGCGCCGCTCCTGCTCGTCTGTCGTTGCTGCCGTTGATGATGCTGACGACGACGATGATGATGAATTGGTAGCCGGTTCTGCTGCCTCCTCTGCTTCGGGCCCTGCAGTGACGTTATCCGTACTGTTCTGCTTCGCGTGCGGCGCCTGAACCCCCGCCTCCAGGCCTTCGACGGCACCCGCCGCGCCGGTTGTCGCGTTGCTGCCGGTTATGGCGCCGCTGCTGCCGCTTACTGCAACTCCGCTTGTGGAGTTGCCCGCGTCAGGAGATGCGCCGTGGCCGTCTCCGGGCGGAATTCCGCGTGACTCGCCTGCGCCGGCCCCTGCTCCGTCCGGCCCCTGCTCTGTCTCCCCTGGTACGGTCCCGGCGGTGGCCGTGCTGGGCCCTATTATCCTCTCGATTATGCCCCTCTCTGCCAGTATCTCCGCGGTTCTTGGCGTGACGCACACCGGCTCTTGGCTCGTCCTGATTGCGAGTACATGGTGCGCACGGCATGTGACGTCGTGCGGCATGACGCCCGACTCTGTCTGTTTTTTTGGTGGCTCTCGGTTTGTCTCAGCGGACGGCAGCGGCTGCCCATCCTCGACGTCTGCAAACACGAGCTGCGCGTAATCATGATAGTCTTGCAGTATGCTGCTGCTGCGTACGCTGCCATGGTCCCGGCGCATAGCAAGGCACAGCACGCTGCCGCCGCCATCCAGTAACGACAATTCATGTGTAGTTTTGCCCCGTTTGTCATAAAAGTATTGGGCATCGGGTGCCCGGAGGGCGCGCAGCTTCCCCCTTGCGCGTAATCTAAACTTAATTAGCATCGCACCGCAATGCACGTATTGAAGAGGGTCGGACTGCTGGGCTGCGGCACAATCGGTTCTGCAATCGCGCTTGCGATAGAGAACCGCTCCATACAGGCCGAACTGACTCACATTTATGACGCTTCACGCGCCGCTGCAGAGTCACTTGCATCCCGCCTTCCGGGACCGGGGCCTGAAATAACGTCCAACCCGAACCTCCTGTTTACAAGCCGCACCGACATTATAGTGGAGGCCGCCGCCCAGCAGGCCCTCCGGGACTCGGCCCTGGCAGTGATACAGAACCGCAAGGACATCATGATAATGTCCGTCGGGTCCCTGCTTGATGACTCGATCCATGACGTGATATTTGAGGCTGCAAGAGAGTTCGGCACCCGCATCATCATCCCGAGCGGGGCCATAGCCGGGCTTGACGGCATACGCGCGGTTCGGGACAAGCTGGAGCGCGTCACGCTGACCACCACAAAGCACCCTGACTCGCTGCGTGGGGCGCCGTTCTTTGACGAGTCCGACGCCGTCCCAGACGGAATCACCTCGCCTGTCGTGCTGTACGAGGGCCCTGCAGTGGACGCAGTCTCCCTGTTTCCTGCAAACGTGAACGTTGCCGCCGCCCTCTCGCTTGCGGGGATAGGGGGGAGCAGGACCGTCGTGCGCATGGTGGCCGATCCCAACACGGACAGGAACACCCACAGGGTCGAGGCGTCCGGGGCCTTTGGGAGGATGACGTTTGAGATTGAGAACGTGCCGTCCCCGACAAACCCGAAGACGAGCTGGCTTGCCGTGCTCTCTGCAATCGAGGCGCTTGCGGGGTACTGTTCGGATGACGGCAGCAGCAGCAGCAACAACAACAGCAGAAGAAATGGCGCCACATACAATAGGTGACGGCAGCGCCTGCCCCGGTTGCCCGTCACTGCCGCGCAATCCATGCTGAATGGTACCACTCAAGCGTATGATGCGGCAATTATTGCCGCACGCCTGAGGTTTTAGTCACGTAATGGTCTGTTTATAACGCTTTAAATCATCTCTGGGCCCATATGACAAATGACCATGCTCGTCTCTGAACCCCGTCGGCAGCAGCAACAGCAGCAGGCATCTGACTTCAAGGAGGAGATTCTGCGCCTCAAGGAGGAAAAGGATGTGGTCATACTGGCCCACAACTACCAGGTGCCCGACGTCCAGGACGTGGCCGACTATACGGGCGACTCGCTTGGACTCTCGCGGCAGGCCGCGCAGGCGGATCGGCAGACCATACTGTTCTGCGGCGTGCACTTTATGGCCGAGACTGCCGCCATTATCAGTCCGCACAAGAGGGTGCTCATCCCGGAGCCTGACGCCGGATGCTCCCTGTCGGACTCTATCACCGTAGAGGAGCTCCGTGACTGGAAGGCAGCGCACCCCGGCTCCATATCGGTTGGATACGTCAACACGACCGCGGAGATAAAGGCGGAGCTTGACTACTGTTGCACCTCCTCAAACGCGGTAAAGGTGGTGGACTCCATCCCTGCCGAGAAGGAGATACTCTTCCTGCCTGACATGTTTCTTGGGTCGTACGTGGCGAAGGTGACCGGACGTAAGAACATGCGCATATGGGCCGGCGAATGCCACGTGCATGCCGGAATCACGCCGCAGGATATAGAGGAGAAGCTGGCCTCCCTCAAGGACTCGGAGTTTGTAATACACCCGGAGTGCAGCTGCACCACCCCGATGATGTATGATGCGGCATCGGGTGGGTTCGGGGACGCAAAGAAGGTGTCCGTGCTGTCCACCGAAGGCATGCTCAACCACGTGGCCGCGTCACCCTCGCGGAACTTTGTCGTAGCGACAGAGGTCGGAATCCTGTACCGCATGAGAAAGCAGAATCCCACAAAGAACTTTGTACCGGCGTCTGAAAATGCAGAGTGCCAGTACATGAAGATGATCACGCTCCAAAAGGTGTACGACTCGCTTCTAAACGAGCGCAGCGTCGTGAGCGTCCCCCCGCACATCGCCGACAGGGCGCGCCTTGCAATAGAGCGGATGCTTGAGATCGGCTGATTGCAATGACAGGGCTCTTGTGGCGGCGCGGTTCGGACAATCCCAAAAAGGGAATGGGCGGCAGGCTTCTCAAGGAGTTCAAGAAGCTCGTCAAGGACAAAAAGTATGACGAGGCCCTCCGTTGCGGCAAAAACTACATACGCGAGATAGGGGATCACAACCACGACCTCTTCTTTACGATGGGGGCCATATACTACACGCAGAAGCGCTACGGGCAGTCACTCGAATACCTGGACAGGGCGCTTGAGATCGGCTCGTACGACACGGAGGCGCTCTTGCTAAAGGCCAGGGCCCACGTGATTCTCGGCCAAAAGACCAAGGCGGAACAGTCGTGCAGGAAGATACAGGAGATCGACCCCGGGCACAAGGAGGCCCAGAGCATACTTGACTCGATGAAGCGGCCGAAAGGGCGCTAGATCTCCATACTCATGTCTATTCCGGACACCGAATGCGTTATGGACCCCGCAGATATCATGTCGGCCCCGCTGTTCGCGTACGCCGATATGTTCCTGCCGGTTATCCCGCCCGATGCCTCTATGCGTACCCCGTCGCGGAGTCCTTCTGATTCCAGGCGCCGTATTGCCGCCCTGACCTGCCGGGGCGTAAAGTTGTCCAGCATTATGGTGCGCGCCCCCGCGCGCGCCGCGACAATGGCGCCCTCCACGCTGTCGACCTCCGCCTCCAGGCCGCCGCGCCTGTCCACTGCCTTTCTTATCAGGTGCTCAAGCGCCGCCTCCGAGGAGAGGCCTTTCATCAGCGAGGTGGCCGCGACGTGGTTGTCCTTTATCATTATGGACTCGTCGAGCTTCATTCTGTGCCTCCTGCCGCCGCCAATCTCTACTGCCTCCTTGTCAAACATGCGCAGCCCGGGCGCAGTCTTTCTGGTCGCGTATATCTCGACTCCTGCCGGCAGCCTGCCTGCAAGCTCGGCAGTCTGGGTTGCAATGCCGCTCATCCTTGAGAGCAGGTTGAGCGCGGTCCGCTCGCACGCGAGTATGGCCCTTGCCTCCCCCCTGACCTTTATTATCACGTCGCCTGCGGACGCCCTGAATCCGTCGGGCTTGAGCGTCCTGCACCTGCATCCCTTCAGCCTGAATATCTCCCTTACATGTGCGGCTCCGGCCACAGTTGTGTTCTGTCTTGTGATTATGCTTGCTGTAATCAGGCCTCTTGGCAGGAGCGCGCCCGTAACGTCCCCCCTTCCCACGTCCTCTGCTAGGAACCTGCGGAGGTGACGCCTTGTATCTTGAGTGACCCTCATCACATGCCGTATTCGCCTGTTTTCCTTAAACATTTACCGTCGGTAGGGGCGCTGTCCAATCTGGAGTTTTTCGCCCCAAATTTGTGTTCATCTTGGCGGGTTTTGAGGCGGGGCGGCGGTACAAAAACGCGTGATCAGGCGCTCTGGCGCCGGAGAATCCGGGATTCTTCACCCTGGACAAAGGTTTGCGCATGGCGTCCGCTAGGGCAGGGCCCTTGGAAGGGGGGGGGGAGCCGAAGAGTCTAGGCGACGAGGTTGTAGCAGACGCACTTGAGTGCGAGCCGCAGCTTGCGCATGACAA
>JAGWAX010000054.1 GCA_021296175.1 Nitrosopumilaceae archaeon
TGATTTAGTATTTTTTGCTCTTTTGTCAAGAATATTTTTCACAAGATTAATTAGCACAGCTGGCTGAGCGTAAGGCATATGAAAACCCAACTATCGGTGCTTGCTCTCTCTGCAATTATGATTGCCAGTCTGAGTACCGCACCAACATACGGACAGCTGATGGGTGACATAAGCCAGCCAATAACCGTTTCTGTCGACAAGCCTACGTACAACGAGGGTGACACGATAATGATAAGCGGTGCAGTGGCAAGGTCCGGCGACGGGGATGTCACCATACAGATAGTAGGGCCAGATGACTCTCAGAACATCGCAGGGGTCGCGCAGTCCACGGTAAACAGGGACGGCACCTTTGAGGCAGAGATAAAGGCGGGGGGCACGATGAACAGGGATGGCACGTACACGGTAAAGGCCCAGTACGGGTCCTCAATGACAGTAGAGGCCGTCACGACGTTCGAGTTCCTTGCTGCAGACAGGGAGGATCCAGAGGATCCCACAGAACAGCCCAGCGTGGCGGCCAACATTGGTGATGACACCATAACCATCGAGGGCACCGATGACGTCATCTCCTACGAGATAACAGGCGGAAAGATCCTCAGCGTGGTACCCAACGTAGATGCAAACTCGTTGGTCATAATCATAGAGTCCACTGACGACGGAGTCCTGACCATGACCATTCCAAGGACCATACTAGAGTCCAAGGATGGCGAGGAGGACAGCGACCTGTTCATCCTGATCGACGGCGAGGAGCGCGAGTTCGACGTGGATACGACAGAGACGGACAGGACCATGACCATAGAGTTCGAGTACGGAGCTGAGATGATAGAGATAATCGGCACCTGGGTGGTTCCAGAGTTCGGCGTCATTGCAGTGATGATACTGGCAGTCGCAATAGTCGCGACAATAGTCATATCATCAAGGTCTAGACTCAGCATAATGACCCCCAAGATGTAGTCATACGCTTTTTTTCTTTTTTGTTTATTTTTCTGCAAGTGCGACAGACTATGCGCGGCCGCCGCTCACCGAGCAAGGCGGACTGCGCAAGATGATCACCTTGATCACGGCACTATAATCACGCGGCAATCGCGGAACAGCCACGCGAGATCTCGCAGGACTCGCGCAGGGACCATAAAACAAGACTCGGACTGCGGCGCGCCAAGCATGGGTTAGGAATTATCGGCCGGCCGGAGCGCGCTTCGATTTAGTGCGGTGTGGAATGCGCACCGGGCATCAAGTTGCGGGACCTGGCAGCCGTCACATGCGCCGTTGTCACCACCACCGACGCCGGCAAGCCTTGCGTCACCGCGTGCCAGCCCAGCGTCCGGAACCTAGTACGCTCATCCCAGTTCCAATTCCGATCCCAATCCAGCCAGCGCGACGTGCGCACAGACGGGCTTGGCCCACAGGGCCGCACAGTGGCGGCGCGATCGACAGAACAGGCGGCCTCATAAGGTCAGCTGGCGCCGCGGCATCAGTCTTTGCCGACTCCGGACCGGGTAGAAGGCGGCCGCATGGCTCAGAGTTGGCAACGATGCAGGCGGCAAGAGGATCAGAAATTGAGCAGACGATGGCTTGCTTGTCATACGGCATGCCAGGTAATGAGGACGCCGGCGCGAGTCCACAGCTTACCGGCCGGGGGGCGCCTGCAGCAGGTTACGCGTGCTTGGAGGAGAAGGAGGACACGTGCGATCGGGTGAGATACACACCACCCGGCGGCTGTCGTCACGGTCCGCGCATACGGCATGCAAGGAGGCTTGCGCGGGAGGAAAGGGAGGCCATGCGGCGCAGATTCGATCGCGTCCGATCGCGCGCCAGTATGGGCCCTGATCGCGCGGGTGACGGCACCAATGCCGCATCTCGGGGCGGTCCTCGGGGCGGTCCTCGGGCAGGGGGGCGGGAGGCAGATCACACCCACGGCGCGATCCGATACGGGCGCGGCAGGCGCCCGTACAATCAGCCCGATCGTAATGCAGGCAGGGGTGACACGTGGCGCGGCCACTGAAATTTTTAAATACATAAATAACAATGCGAGAGTGATGATCCAATGAATACAGGCTCATTAACGTCTATAACAGTAGCGTTACTTGCAGTATCACTTTTGGCAACGATGCCGGCCCATCAACAGGCCGCCCTTGCACAGACCGACGCGCAGGGAATCGAGATGACAGTTATGGCCGACGAGGGATCAGACACCATTATGGTCATGGGTGCCATAGTAAAATCCATGCCGACTGACATTACGTTTACCGTAACGTCGCCTAACGGCCTCAACGTGGTCAGCGTGGATCAGGTCACCCCAGACGGCAACGGTATGTTTGAAACGTCGTTTGTCATTGATCCAGACAACCAGCTGTGGAAGTCCGACGGGCTGTACACGATCACAGCGTCAGGTGGGATCAGTGCAGAGACCTCCCAATACAGAGTATCACTGCCAGTAATGATCGTAGGCGGGGCAACCCAGTCCACCACTATGACAGACGGAAACCTTGAAAAGCTCATGGTATATGACATGTCCGCCAACGTCCGCGAGCCTACCGGAATTACCATAGAGGCTACCGGAGAGATAGGCTCAGACACCATCATGGTGACTGGAATGACGGACAAGCTCAACGAGGACATAACCCTGACCGTAACGGCGCCAAACGGCAACGTTGTAACGGTAGAGCAGACCACGGCCAACTTGGACGGGATGTACGACGCAATCATCATTACCGGCGGCAACCTTTGGAAGAGTGACGGCATGTACACAGTGACTGCACAGCAGAACAATGATCCAATATACACGGCATCCGCCGAGGTAGACATTGCAGACGGCGTAGTGGTACCAGAGTTTGGCGCCATCGCCGCCATGATACTCGCAGTGGCCATAGTATCCGTAATTGTCGTGTCGGCAAGATCAAGACTCAGTATCGTCGCCGGACAGTAAAAGGGCGATTTTTTACTTTTTAAATATATAAATAGTGAGGGGTGCAGATCCCATCAAGATGAATATCAGTGCATCTTTAGCGCTACTGGTCGTTTTGGCAGTAGTCAGTACCATAACCATATCATCAGCGCATGCCCAAGAGTTCGAGAATCGGGGCCTTCCAGAAGCATGCGTGGGTTGCAGTGCTGAAGATTCCATTGCAGTTGCAGAAGAGCACCTGCTAAGATCCGTCCCCATATCAGTATGGACAGACAAGGAAGAGTACGGCCACGACGAGATAGTAACGCTTAGCGGATACGTATCCAATCCCAGCATGTCAGGCACCGGGAGCATGCCCCAGGTCACCGTCATGGTGAGGAATGCAATCGGAAGCGTGGTTACTATCGATCAGATCGATGTCAAGGATGACAACACGTTCGAGGTGGCCCTCAACACTGCAAGCAGGCTGTGGGCGTCAGACGGCATCTACACCATAAAGGTGCAGCAGGGCCACAACTCAAACAGGATCCACATCGAACTCGTAGGCGGTACCAGCAATCCCGTACTGGCCATGGACGAAATGATGGTAGGGGACGGAGAGTGCGCAGCAAACGAGCTAACAGTCATGGAGATGTGCCTTCCATACTCCATCGAGGGTGGAATGGTAACCGGCATAAGCGCCAACACCGAGGACAATTCGCTTGTCATTATGATCGAGTCGGCCGGCGACGGAACGCTCACGCTCATGCCCTCCAGCGAGGTCATCGACGGGGTCTTCATGGTTCTAGTGGACAACGAAGAGTCCGACGACTACATGATCGGCGAAGACGGTACGATCACAGTAGAATTCGGTCCCGAGACAGAGTCGATAGAGGTTATCGGCACGTATGTCATACCAGAGTTCGGTGCCATCGCGGCCATGATACTGGCAGTCGCCATTGTCTCAGTGATAGTGGTGTCTGCAAGATCAAGGCTAAGCATAATTGCGCCGAGGCTCTAAAAGGACGACATTTTTTCATTTTTTATTATTGGTGGCGCATGCTGCGAAGGCATGTGTGTGCAGGCCGGCCTCCGCGCAGGCCGACATTACTTCTTTTAAATAGTAATGAATGTATACGAACTTAGTGAGCGGGATGACTCTGCGGTGTGATGCAAGGCGTTTTTTGATGGCGGCATTGGTGGCGACGGTCATGGTTGGCGCCGCGGCTCTGGCAGTCTGGACGGTCTCAGGCGCGGCCGCGCAGGAGGACGGCGGATCGACTGCCGGAACGCAGGGGGGAGGAGATGAAAGCAGGACGCGCCAGATAGCCCCGCAGAATCAGATCGTAACAGTGACCACTGACAGGACCGAATACAGGAACGGGGATGCCATCATAATATCAGGCAAGATTACGACCAATGTCGTAGACACGCCGATAATACTGCAGGTATTCACGGACGTCAACCCTGTCTACATAAACCAGATTACGCCGGCAGGCGACAACTCGTACTGGGATATAGTAAAGACCGAGGGCGCAAAATGGGCAAAGCCCGGAGAGTACGAGGTGAGCGTCAGGTATGGCCAGGACGGCAAGGCCACTACAGAGTTCACCATCGTGCCAGGGATTGGCGCGCCAGGCGGCAGTTCAAAAGAGATAACGGGGAGCACAGAGGTGGACGCAGGAAGCGAGACGTTTGATGTAAAGTATGTCATAACCGGCGGCATGGTGGAGGACATGACGCTCGACTGGAGGGACTTTACGCTTCTAGTAGACATCAACGTGACCAATAGCGGTGGCGGCTCTATCACCATGGAGCTGCCGCGCAAGTACATAGGGGCCGAAAGGACAGACGAGTCCAGCCACACTACAGACGAGATCTTTATAGTTCTGATCGACGATGTGGAGACCGCATACGACGAGTCGTCTCCTAGACAGACTGCAAGGGAGATTACAATCGACTTTCTGGAGGGCGATTCAGAAATTGCCATAATAGGGACGTATGCGGTGCCAGAGTTCGAGCACATGATGGTTGTAATGGCCACAATTGCGGGAGTAATGCTGGTGTCGGCCATGCTGCTTAGGGGCGGGCGGTACGGTATCCTGACTGCCCACTATGGCAGATCCGCAGCATCCCAGTAGGCTCCGACGTCGCGCGCCGTGCGCGCACAAGACACGGGCCGTGCGGCGCGGGTGTCGGCGCGAGTCACGCAGTTTTTGTTTTTGTTTTTACAGCGATACGACGGCCGCTACGCGTCAAACCCGTACTTTGACTTGAAGGGGGAGACGGCCCGCAGTTCTGCCACCGCCCTCTTGAGTATGTCTACGGCACGATCCACCTCGTCACCGGTGTTGAGCGTATCAGGTGTAAGTCTCAGAGAGCCGGTTATCTGCTCATGCGTGAACCCCATTGCCTGCAGCACGTGGGATGCCTTTTGCGTGTGTACAGAACAGGCTGATCCCGTGGAGGCGGCAACGCCATACTCGTCGAGTTTTACCAGCAGATCCTCGCCGTTGACGCCAAGAAACGTAAAGTGCGAGTTTCCCGGAAGGCGCTTGGCCGGATCGCCGTTCAGCGCAGACTGGGGTATCTCCTCAAGTATCCGGCATATGAGCATGTCACGCAGTTTCCGCGTGCGGCTCATTTGGACGTCAATGCTGTCATGCGCGATACGGGCGGCCGCCCCAAACCCCACAATTCCGGCCACGTTCTCCGTTCCCGAGCGCATTCCGTCCTCCTGTCCTCCGCCCAGCGCGCGCGGCGCCAGGCTCGTCCCGGCGCGTACGTAAAGGGCCCCGACACCTTTCGGCCCGTGTATCTTGTGCGACGATACCGACATCATGTCGACCCCGAGCGATTTGACGTCAACTGGAATCTTTCCGGCGGCCTGGACCGCGTCTGTATGGAACAGTGCCCCCGCGACGCGGCACATGCGTGCAATCTCCCGGACCGGCTGGATTGTCCCCACCTCGTTGTTGGCATACATCACGGAGACAAGCGTCAGCGGCCCGGATGCAGGATCGGGCGCGGCAGGCTGTTTGAGCCGCGGGTCCCGCAGCGTAGCGCCGGCGCTGCCGTCATATCCACCGGCGCCAGTGCCGTTATGGCCGTTGCCGTTGTTTGCACTCCCATCGCAGCCGCCATCACAATTGTTGTTCCCATCCACGCCAAGCAGTTTGGCAAGTCTTCTGGTGTCAACCGTTCCATGCCGGTCGACTGGCAGATACTCGACTGAGGCGGCCCCCCGCCGTTCCAAGTCCATGCACGGCTCCAGTATCGCATCGTGCTCTATGGACGAGGTGATTATACGGCACGCGGGCCTCGTCCCGGACGCGGCCAGCACAGCTCCGCAGAGGGCCATGTTGTTGGACTCCGTCCCGCCGGACGTGAATACAACCTCCCGGGGCGCGGCGTTTATCAGACGTGCCACCTGCTTGCGCGCTGTTTCGACCGCCTTTCTGGCCATCCGCCCGCCGCGATGAATCGAAGACGGGTTTCCGTACTGGCCCTCCAGGTACGGGCGCATGGCGTCAACCACATCTGGATACATGCGGGTGGACGCCGCATTGTCAAGATATATGAAATTCAATGCGTCACCACGTCGTTGATCTTGCCGGGCCTGTATCCTTCGGGGTCGAGGGCGGCCCCGTCAAACCCGATCAGGACAAGGCGCTCTGTGATTGCCTGCATCAGTCGGCGCCCCCGAAGTCCCCGTGCTTTACTGACGGCATCCACGCGGCGTGCGTCGCGACGGCTGCTGCTGCCGTCGGGTTTGTCTTGGTATGCATCGCCATAGTCGCCGTCGCGGACGCGGTTGTCGCCATCATCGAACACGTAGAGCGCCTCAGGCTCCACCTCTATCCTCGCGGAGCCCCCCACGTCCCTCACCCTAACCTGCCGCGCGCCAGACATCTGGCGCACTATGCGCTCCCCGAGTTCGACGCGCGCAAGCCGCTCGGCAGTGATGCGCTCGCCCCAGGGTATCCTAGATGCAAGGCAGGAGTTTGACGGCCTGTCATGTACGGAGAGTCCCACACCCCGGGCGACCGCCCGCACGTCATCCTTGGTAAAGCCCGTCTCCACCAGCGGGCTCTGGACTCGGTTTTTTCTCATTGCCTCTATGCCGGGCCTATAATCGCCAAGATCATCAAGGTTCGTGCCGTCCAACACGTCCCAGTGTCCCTCCATCTCCTCGGCAAGTTTTGCGATGCGCCCCCCAAGCTCCGACCTGCAGTAATAGCACCTGAGGCTGTCGTTCCTTACAAAGTCAGGGTTCTCAAGCTCGTCATATCGGAGCATCACGTGCCGGATCCCGATCTCGGAGCATACAGACTTTGCGGTGCCAAGCTCTTCCTGTGACAGGGTGCGATAGTCTGCCGTGACTGCGACGGCCGAGTCCCCGAGGCGGGAGAATGCCGCGTATGCCACGAGGGCGCTGTCCACCCCGCCGGAGAGCGCCACGAGGGCCCCCCGCCTGCCCTCAAACCACCGGGTGAGATCACAGAGTCGCTTCACGCGGCATCGCCTCCCTCCCCTCTTGTTGTTCCTGCGCTGGCAGGGCCGGCAGGACTGCTGCCGGCGTCAACGTCTCCTTTGGCGTCGCCATAGTCACTGCCGCGGCCACGGTCATCAAGCCGCTTCTCCGTTATACGGTGTCGCAGCAGCAGTTCGGCGTCCCTGAACGGGACGTACAGCGCTTCTGAGACGGCCTGGATGTCTTCGGACTCTATCTTGAATCCGGAGATCTTGTCGTGGAGTCCGACAGGGCCGGGCGCACCGGGCAAGCGCTCCTTGTACCGCACCTCGAACCGTCTCCCCGATATGGTCACGTCGGTTTTCAGATGCCGTCTCTGCGCTACGATTCTCTCAGAGGCGGATATTCGGACCCCCAGCGTGCCGGTCTCGGCCATCAGCAGCCCAGCGAGGCGTCCTGACGCCTCTTCGGAGCACATGACGGATATCAGGCTGGTCGGCCTGTTCTTTTTTGTCAGTCCCGGAAATAGGGAGACGTCCTTTGCCCCGGCCGCCATGAGCCTGCCCACCACGCTTCCAAGAACTTCGCCGGACGCGTCATCGACGTTGGTCTCCAATATGCAGATGCGCTCGGTCCTGAGGCCGCCGTGCCCCAAGGCCTGGCCGGCTGCTGCAGCAGCAGTTACAGCAGACGCACGCGGCTCAGATCCGCGCACGAGCTTCAGTACGTTTGAAATTCCCTCAACGTCGGCCTGCCCGGCCCCATACCCGACGGATTCCACCAGCATGCAGGGATAAGAGGAGACTGGCTCGGGGGAGAGTGCTGCAAGCATGCAGGCCCCAGTCGGGGTCGTAAGTTCGCGGCCGGCCTGTGAGCCCGCTATCTGCAGCCCGGACTCGCCGAATATCTCAAGTATGGCGCCTGCAGGGTTCGACACCGTCCCGTGCGAGAACGAGACCAGTCCGTTTCCCACGCATGCAGGAAGGCACACCATGCGCTGCCCGAAAAGCCCCAGATTGTCAAGCGCGACCGCGGTTCCGATTACGTCAACCAGGGTATCAATGTCAGACGCCTCGTGAAGCACCGCCGAATCCGGCGTGACGCCGTGCACCCTTGATTCGGATGCTACCAGGATCTCCACGCACGTGGACGCGTACGAGCGGGCCTCGTCAGACAGCCCAAGGCCTGCAGACGAGCTTCTCACGGCATCGAGCATCTCCGAGCCGGTTCGCGTGGGATGCGGAGACGAGTTGTCGTCACGATGCCCACCCCGGGCCTCCAAGGACAGCCCTGTCGCCGAGGTGCCGTTTTTGATGGTCGGCCTGAACTCTATTGAGTCTATGGCGCAGCCGTCCAGATGTGCGGCGGATTTTCTGACCCCGTCTACGACGGCGCTGGCGCTGGCGCCCATGTCGACGAGGGCGCACAGGAACATGTCGCCGGAGATGCCGGCCACCTGCGGATCTATCACCAGAACCATGAATCTTGACATGAAAAAATGCTTATAAATTCGACTAAACGCCCGCAGGGGCGCCGAGTCCACGCACGGCGGGCATCCCGCAACGGGCATCCCGCAACGGGCATCCCGCAACGGGGGTATCGCACAACAGAGAGTCCCCACCGACAAGCAGCCCATGACGGACTGAGCTGCTCGGCCGTATTGACACGACGGCAGCACTAGCCGACTGGCGCCGCGCGTGCAAACGCCCGGAATCCAGTCACTCCAGTCACGAACCTGCCGCCGGCCTGCTCGCGCGCAGGCCCCTGATCTAGGTTTAATTATCGATTCCTGTCCATCCCACCTGTTGATTACGATCATAGGAGCCGGCAAGGTGGGCGGAGACGCCGCGCTCTTCTCTGCGCTAAAGCAGCTTGACGATCAGATACTGCTGCTTGATGTGGTCGAGGGGCTGCCGCAGGGCGAGGCCATGGACATCAGCCACGCGCTTGCAGAACTCGGCACGGACGTGGAGGTGAGAGGCTCCAACGACTATGCCGACATGGGGGGGTCAGACATCGTAGTCGTAGTGGCGGGCTCCGGCAGAAAGCCCGGCATGACCAGGATGGACCTGCTGAAGATCAACTCGTCCATAGTAAAGAGCGTGGTCAGTGAGGTGAAGAGGCACGCGCCCGACTCGATGCTGATACCGGTGACAAACCCGCTTGATCCCATGGCGTACGTCGCATACAAGGTCTCGGGATTCGACAGGAGCCGCGTGTTTGGAATGGGAGGAATGCTCGACATGTCAAGATTCAAGCAGTTCATACACGAGGCGACGGGGCACTCCCGCGACTCGATAAGGGCCCTTGTCATAGGCGAGCACGGGGAGAACATGCTGCCGCTGACGAGGTTCTCGTCCGTGTCAGGCGTGCCGCTGCACGACATGCTGCAGAGGGAGGAGCTTGACAGGCTGATAACCGACACGAGGCAGGTGGCCGCCAAGGTGATAGAGCTGAAAGGGGCCACCGTGCACGCGCCTGGAAACGCAGTGTCGTCCATAATAGAGTCTGTCGTCAGGAACAAAAAGCAGGTGCTGCCCGTCTCGACGCCGCTTGAGGGAGAGTACGGCCACTCGGACATTACAATGGGCGTGCCGGCCGTGATCGGCCGCGGCGGGGTTGAAAGGATAATAGAGCTCGACCTCAACGACGAGGAAGGGGCGGCCCTTGCAAAGTCGGCCGAGTCGGTAAAGAGCGCGATAGCCTCAATCGAGGCATGAGTACCGCCGGCCATTGTGACAAATAGGCACATCAAGCCCGAACCACTGGCCCGTGAAATCCGAAGACGGAGGCCGGCAAGCGCGGATCTGCGGGGCCCCGGGTCCGTGCGACGGATGTATACTCAAGCTTTTTTTAGACGCACGCCGCGCCGTCTCGTGATGAACGTCCAAGAGATACTCCAGGCGCTAAAGTCCGGAGACGTCACGGTACAGGAGGCAGAAAAGCTCCTCTCGATATACGCCATAGAGGAGGTAGAGGACTATGCAAGGATCGATACAAAACGGGCAGTGCGCAGGGGCGGCATTCCAGAAATAATACTTGCCGAGTCCAAGCGGATCCACGAGACGAAGGAGATTGCAAAGAGGATGCTCGAAAAAGAGGGCGTGGCCGTAATATCCCGCATAAAAGAGGAGGACCACGACGGCATGATATCGTATGTCAAGGGGCTGGGGGCCTCAGTGTCAACCGGCAGGAACGCGTCGACGATACTGGCGCACACCAGGCCCATAAGGCAGACGGGCGCCACAGTCGGGATACTTGCCGCAGGCACCTCCGACGTGGGCATAGCAGAAGAGGCCAGAATAGTCTGCGAGGCCATGGGCTGCAGGTGCATCACCGGATACGACGTCGGCGTGGCCGGGCTGCAGCGCATATTCCCCATGCTAAAGGAGATGACGGGCGCCGGCGTGGGATGCGTCATAGTGGTGGCCGGAATGGAGGGCGCGCTTGCCACGCTGGTCTCCTCACTCATGGACGTGCCGGTCATAGGCGTGCCGACATCCGTGGGGTACGGGTACGGCCAGGGGGGCGTGGCCGCCCTGGCGTCGATGCTGCAGAGCTGCTCGCTTGGGATGGCAGTCGTGAACATAGACGGCGGGGCGGCAGCGGGAAGCATTGCGTCAATGATTGCAAACAGGGGGCGCAAGACGACGCCCCGCGGAGGCGGGAAAGGCGAGGACGGCGGTGCCGGAAGGGGAGGAGGCGGCGACGGCGACACAGGCGTGGGGGCCGGAGGCACGCGCCGGCCCTGGCCAGACGCGAAAAGGCGGCATTCTAGAAAATCATAAATACACATAAGAGAAAGTTAATTTTATGAATGGCAGGCGCATTGTGCTCACGGCCGACCGTAGCCTCATGACAAACTACAGGGGCAACTTTCTGTATGGGTTCATAGCGTGCGGGCCCTACGAGGTGCTGCCCGAATGGGTCTTTGACAAGGTGTTCTGCCCGTCTGTCGAGACGGATCCGGTCACAGGCGAGGTAAAGGTGGCCCAGATCGGCCTCCGGAGGGTGGAGAGCGCCCTCCTGCAGGGCGACTACAACAGGGAGGACATCTTCGTTGCGCACCCCGAGATGCTTGAAAAGTCCATAGGTCCCGACACAAAGGTGGTCGGAATCAACGTGATGGACCCGCTCGGGATGGCCCCGGTCACGACCACGATGTCCCCCGAAAAGCTCTCGTACGTGGCAATGAAGTTCAAAAAGATGTGCGCCGACATAATACAGCTAAAGAAAAAATACGACTTCAAGGTGGTCGTCGGAGGCAACGGGGCGTGGGAGCTTGCAAAGAGCGACCGCATGAAGATACACGGCATAGACACGGTGGTGACCGGGGAGGCCGACGAGCTTGCAGTGGACCTGTTCCACGACCTTGAAAGGGGGGACGCGCCGGAGCTCATGCACTGCTTTGTCAGGAACATACAGAACATTCCAGTAATCGAGTCGCCCACCATAAACTCGCTCATAGAGGCAATGCGGGGCTGCGGAAGGGGGTGCGACTTTTGCGACGTCAACAAGAGGTCCAAAAAGGACCTTCCGCTTGACAGGCTGCAGCTCGAGGCCAAGGTAAACCTGGACTATGGGTTTGATTCCATATGGCTGCACTCCGACGAGATGCTACTGTACGGGTGCGACAACCGCGACATGCGCCCCAACAGCGACGCAATCACGGAACTGTGGAGCGGACTGAAGGGGCTGGGGGCAAACTTTGTCGGCACGACGCACATGACGTTCTCCGCGGTGGCGGCCGACCCCGACCTGATGCGCAAGATTGCCGAGATCAACGAACAGCACGAGACGGGCAGGTGGCTTGCTACCAACCTGGGCATCGAGACCGTGTCGCCGGCAATGGTCAAAAAGCACCTGGGCGTCAAGACGCGCCCGTTCTCCACTGACGAGTGGGGCAGCGTGGTGAGGGAGGGCGCGCGCATACTCAACGAGAACCACTGGTTCCCGGCGGCCACCATAATCATAGGGTGGCCCGACGAGACGCCGGACGACGTACAGTATACCATAGACATGATGAGCGACTTTAGGGAGATGGACTTTAGGGGGCTGGTGGCCCCCCTGCTGTACCAGGACTTTAGCGAGAAGAACTCGATGCACTTTGGCAACCTCAACGAGGCGCAGTTCACGCTGTTCTGGAAGTGCTGGGAGAACAACCTGCGCGTGATCAACGACATCATACCAATAATACTCAGGAACAAGACGTACGGCCCCCCCATGAAGGTGTTCATGTATGGAATGCTAAAGGCGGGCACGTGGGCCATAATGAGGTACCTCAGGGGGCTCTGCAAGGGCCTGTTCAACGGCAGAACCCCCGACGACATCGTCTCAAAGTATGCAAGGAGTAGGTCCGTATCCATGCCGCGGATACAGGCAAAGAAACTCTGATCGCCTTAGGCGGATCCGCCCGGTTTTGGCCCACGTATACGGCACCAGATGACTGTATGCACAGAGGCGCATGCGGCGGAGGGGCGCCTGGAAGGGCGACGCTGCATGCGATGCGGCAAACAATGGCGGCAGCGGCGACAGCAGCAGCAAAAAATGCAGGAACATACAGTGTCAGATGTTCTTGAGCGCCTCGTCGGCCAGCGTGTTGCGCTTTGGAGTCAGCACGACGAAATAGAACTTGTCCGCGCGCTCTACGCGCTCCACCTTGGAGTACGATTTCGACGGCAAGTCAAACTCGTACAGTCCGGGCTCAAGCGTGGCCTGCGCGTATACCACCAGAAAAGAGTCCCCGCTTGCGGCCCCAAGCGGGACAAACGACATCAGGTATCCTCGGTAGGAGCTTATCGGAAGCGTGTTCTTCATTGGGGAGATTGCAGAGGTGATATACATGAAGAAATCCTCAATCGTCTCAAACTCCTCGTACTCGGTATGCATGGGGTGCGTCACACCTTTCAATATAATAAGGATGCTAGTGCTCCCGTCAAAAGGCCATCCGGGACTTTATGTATCTGCGGGTCCCAACGACAACTAGCGCGGGCGCGGCAACGTACATCGCCAGGTTGAGCGCTATGACGGAGAGTCCCAGCCCGAGAACCTGCTCCTCGGAGCCCGGATCTGCAAGGGTCATTATGGACAGAGTCGATAGCATCGGCGTGATTGCAGCACGTACCACCTCTTGGAACACCGGGTTCTCTCGCTCAAGGTCGGCCACGGCAGGCGAGAACGCATAGTACACCTGGTTGAATCCAATCATGAACGACGAACCGGACTCGGTGCTCAGCAGCGTGGTGTCCCTTATCTCCCTGAGGAACTGAACCTGCGGCGCCATCTCCGTTCCATATGCGGCAGTCGCAATCAGGCATGAGCCGCCACGATTATCAGCTGGCTCGGGATCAGCCGGCTGCTCCACTCGGCACTCGCCGTCAATCAGGACGGTACCTGGCCCGCATACGGGCTCTGGTTCTGA
>JAGWAX010000152.1 GCA_021296175.1 Nitrosopumilaceae archaeon
CATCAGCGAATCCGACGAGGAGGCGGTCCGGGGCGACCCGCTCGTATGGAACTGCATGTACACGCACAAGTATTCCAAAGAGTCATCACAATGATGATGGCGGCCATAGGCAGTAGCGGCGGCAATAGATGCAGTCGCGGCTAGTCAAGATCCCTGTTGACCCTGACGTGCTCTCCGGGATAATGATCGTGCAGCCTCTTTGAATAGCAGTTGCCGCATAGCGGGCCCTCCACGTCCCACTCCTTCATGGGGTAGAACTCACGCCGGGTCGACGCCTTGCACACGGTACACGTCTTCTCCTTTGCCATTGGCCGCGCTATCTTGCATCTGTATAAAAACGATCTTTCAGGCAGGCTCCGTCATGGTGGCGCGTGCCCGTACATGAGGCAGACTGGCATGCACGGCCCTTGAACTCAACTATTTAGGGAACTGGTGCGAATTCGTGTCCTGCCGGCCGCGTACCGCCTTTGACGTTATTTCTCCACATCTCTCTTGGATGGGGAATGCGCCGGTGCTTGGTTCTCGCACCTCCTGTCTGTGGAGCCCCCAACCACTGCAAAGCAGTTGAGGCGCGCGTCCAGTTCGCGTCTGACGAAGGGTGTTCCTACCTCCGGAGGGCCTGCCTCGTGTGTGTCATCGGGAGCTGATGGCAGACCGCGCCTCCCGATTATGATTGCCGCGTTGATGTCGGCCTGTTGAACGTAATTGCACCTTGTGCACCTGAACATGTCCCTCTATGTGGGAACATCTGGCGCATTCCTGGGAAGTGTATCCGGGATCTGTCGTGATGACCTGAATGCCCGCAAGTTCGGCGCGGTTGCAGATGCACCGCTCGATCATATGGTGTCTGACGAAGCGCATCTCCCTGTTCAGTCCGCGCTTGTGCGTACCGCCGCGGCTGGTCATCTTGTCCAGCTTGAGATCCTCAAGGATGATTATACCGGGACTGTGGTCATTGCATATGTGCTTGGCCGCGATGCATTCGGCATATGTACGCCTGTTAGATACGCGGTACATTCGCTTCTGAATCATGTTTCTGAGGCGTTTTGAGCGGCGTGATTTGGGGTTCATTTTTGAAAGCTTGCGCTGCCGTATCTGGTACCACGCGCGGTTTGATGTGAACGGTGCTGCCGTATCATAACAGTCCTTGGACTTTACCGCACCCGTTTGGTCAAGGGTCGCGACAACGGTGGGCTCTACCGTACCGCGATCGATGCCCTTTACTGTCTTTGACGCGTTCCACGACGTAACAGGAACGGGTACGCGGCACGAGACGTAGAGCAGGTACTTTCTGCCCTTGGGGACGAACTCATATGAACGGGGCCCATGTTCCATTATCTGGCTCGGGATCTTGGCGCGTACCAAACCGAACCGGGGGAGCTTGATGATATGTCGGTCTGCTGTGACAACCGGGGCCAAGGGACACTTTAATGAATATGCGCGTCTCTTTGAGCGGTATCTGAGTCCACCTTGGCCGTATCTGAGTGACAGGTTGACTGCGGTAAACGCGTCGCGTATGGCGGCGCGCTGGATGGCAGCAGGCATGGATCTCGCCCACTCATGTTCGTGCCTGAATTTCGTATGCTCGTTGTACAGGCCGTACTCGTCATTCAGGGGCCAGCCTGATTTTATGTATGATACGGCCCAGTTGTAGGCCTGGCGCTGGCCGTTCTGGAGCCTGCGGATCTCCGCCGTTTGATCGCCACTCAATTATACCTTGACGCGGTACTTGCGGTACGCATATTGCATCATATGATTTGCATCAAATGGTGGTATGTTCGTTTTGGTTCGTAATGAAATGTCACAAATTTGCACCAGAGCCTAACTTTGTGATTTCAGAGATCGCGCACGTGCCTAGTCCGGAGGCCACGAATTCGCACCAGCACCCTATTTAGCACCCTGCATGCCGCGCCGATGCGTGGAGGGCAGCACCCGGCTGATGGTTGTGGCCGCGATAGCGGCATCCGTACTTGCGGCCTCGGTGGTGGCAGTAGTGGCTGTAATCGCGATTGACGAGTCCGATCCCTCCGGTGGCGATGCGGGGGCCGGCGGCGGCGTAGCCCGTGTGGACGGCGCCGTGCTGGTGCTGGACCCGGATGGCCGCGGCACAGACGTTTTAATGCCGACAAAGGTGTCGCGGCCAGGCTGCGAGGAGACCGACGG
>JAGWAX010000005.1 GCA_021296175.1 Nitrosopumilaceae archaeon
GGGCGCTCGACGCCAAGCTCGCCTACTCTAGGCACTATCCGTCCATCAACTGGATGAACAGTTACTCGGGATACCTGGCCGACATCGCGAAATGGTGGGGGCAGAACGTCAGCGAGGACTGGCTTGACCTCAGGTCCGACGCGTACGGCATACTGCAGCGCGAGGATACCCTCAAGGAGATCGTCCGACTGCTGGGCCCCGAGGCCCTCCCGGACGAGGAGAAGCTGATCTTGGAGGTGGCCAGGATGATCAAGATCGGACTGCTGCAGCAGAACTCGTTTGACGATGTCGACACGTACTGCAGCCCCGACAAGCAGTACCGCCTGCTGAAGATGCTCGTGGAGTTCTACAAGAGGGGGCAGACCGCGCTAAAGGAGGGCGCGGGGCTGGCCGATATCAGGGCCCTGCCGATTATAGGGTCGCTGCTAAAGGCCAGGATGGAGATAAAGGACGAGGAGACCCAGAAGCTTGACCAGCTCGGCGCCCAGATGGCCGAGCAGTTCCAGGGAATAACGGGGGTAAAGGTCTCGAGTTGAGCGGTTCTGACGCGGCGGCTGCCGCAGCCAGCAAGGGCGGCGTCCAGTACAGCAAGATTGCCGAGATAAAGGGGCCCCTCGTCATCGTAGACGACGTGGAGAACGCCGCGTTCGACGAACTGGTAGAGGTGGAGACCCGCGACGGCGAGAAGCGGCTGGGCAAGGTGCTCGAGGTGGGCAACGGCAAGGCCATCGTGCAGGTGTTTGAGGGGACCACGGGACTGTCCGTATCGGGAACCAATGCAAAGTTCATGGGCAAGGTGATGGAGATGCCCGTCTCAAGGGAGGTGCTGGGCCGCGTCTTTGACGGGCTCGGGCGCCCAAAGGACGGCCTGCCGGACCCGATAGCGGACAGGTTCATCGACATCAACGGCGAGCCGATGAATCCGGAGCAGCGCGAGTATCCCAAGGACTTCATACAGACCGGCGTCTCGGTCATAGACGGCATGATCACTCTCGTACGGGGGCAGAAGCTTCCGATATTTTCGGGCTCCGGCATGTCGCACAACCTGCTTGCGGCCCAGATCGCGCGGCAGGCCGCGGTAATCGGCACGGACGACGAGTTTGCCGTGGTGTTTGCCGCAATCGGCGTCCAGTACAGCGAGGCCGAGTACTTCAAGCGCAGCCTAGAGGAGTCCGGCGCGCTGAAGAGGAGCGTGCTGTTCCTCAACCTCGCCGACGATCCGGCAATAGAGCGCATCATCACGCCGCGCGTGGCGCTCACCGTGGCAGAGTACCTGGCGTTTGATCTAGGGATGCACGTCTTGGTTATCCTTACCGATATGACGAACTACGCGGAGGCCCTCCGGGAGATCAGCGCGGCACGAGAGGAGGTTCCCGGGCGCAAGGGATATCCCGGATACCTGTATACCGACCTGTCGACCATATACGAGAGGGCCGGCAAGCTGATGGGCAAAAAGGGCAGCGTCACGCAGGTGCCCATCCTGTCGATGCCGTCTGACGACATTACGCACCCGATACCCGACCTGACCGGATACATCACGGAGGGGCAGATAGTGCTCGGCAGGGACCTGTTCAGGCAGGGCATCTACCCGCCGGTCAACATACTGATGAGCCTCAGCCGCCTGATGAAGGACGGCATCGGCGAGGGCAGCACCCGCGCGGACCACGGCGAGATATCCAACCAGAACTATGACGCGTACTCTAGGGCGCAGGAGGTCAGGGCGCTTGCCGGCATTGTGGGCAAGGCCGGGCTTACTGAGATCGATCTAAAGTATATGGGCGTGGGCGACACGTTTGAGAAGGAGTTCCTGTCCCAGTCCATAGACGAGAACCGTAACGTGGACGAGACACTCTCCATCCTGTGGAAGGTGGTCTCGCAGCTGCCCAAAAACGAGCTTACAAAGGTAAAGGACAAGTACATGGACCAGTACTACCAGGGTACCGACTGAGAGGTGGCGTACCCGGATGTCCTTTGGCCAGAACGTCGCTGCAACCAAGATCGAGCTCCTAAAGTACAAGCGCTCAAGCCAGGTCGCCACCATGGTCCAGAAGATACTCGATGACAAGCGCAAGGTGCTGCTCAAGAACATAGAGGAGATGATAGACGAGGCCTCCAAGGCGCGCGGCGGCATATGGGACCCGCTCCAGGACATCTACAGGTCCGTCAACGAGGCGTATCTGGCCCTCGGGACGTCCACCGTCGACACGGTTGCAGAGTCCACCCCGCCCATAATGCAGGTCGACGTGGCGGTGCGCCGCGTGGTGGACGTAAAGATACCGGCGCTCTCAGTCACCGAAAAGGACGACGTGGGTATGCCGTACGGGTTTGCCGACACCAACTCCTCGATAGACAGGGGTGCAAAGCAGATCAAGGAGCTGCTGCCGAGCATATGCAAGGCCGCAGAGTACGAGAACTCGATATTCAGCCTGGCAAAGGCGCTCGAAAAGACCCAAAAGCTGCTCAACGCCCTTGAGAATGTAATCATACCCCAGTACCAGCAGCGCATCAGGTTCATACTTGCGACGCTAGAGGAGCGCGAACGCGAAGAGTTCGCAAAGTTAAAAAAAGTCAAGGCGGCCATGGAGAGTAGAAAGTAGGATGCCAAAAGACGACATTAGGGATCTTGTAAAGGACTCCAAAAAATCGGTGGAACAGGACCGCAAAAAGTTCGCGGACTCTGTAAGAAAGGATCTAGAATCGTTCAAGAAAAAGGCCCTCAAGGACATCGGCGGCTGAGCCTGCCACCCGTCCCGTCCGCGCACATATTGTTCTCGTCCTGACTGCAAAACAGCGCCGCTTGCGCATCAAGCCGCCCGCATGTGACAACGCGGCCGCGCTGCCGCCATCGCGCCCCCTCCCTCCCCGCCGCCGGCCCCCGCGCGGCCGCGCTTTTGCCGCAACTTGTTATCATGATTTAAATAAGGACTTTCGAGACGCCACAACATAACATGAAGCCAATAACGCTGGTACTTTTTGCAATAGCGGCAATATCTGTTGTCGGTTCGACCGGCATTGCATATGCTGCTGAGGACGACACATCATCGACAGGCTCCGACTCTATGAAGATCCTCGGAGCCGGACTGGCCTTTGGTCTTGCGGCCTTTGGTGCCGGAATCGGCCTCGGCCAGGTAGGAGCGGCGGGACTTGCTGTAATCAGTGAGAACCCGGCACTGCAGTCAAAGGTGTTCATCTTTGTGGGCATGGTAGAGTCGATCGCCATATACGGCATCGTCATGATGTTCATCATTCTGGGACAGTAAGACTGCGATACTTCCTATCCACAAATTTTTCTCTCTAGTGTTGTGTGGCCGGCCACACGTGCCGAGCGTATGCAACACACGCCCGTCTCGCTCTAGTTGTACCTGAGTCTGTCCACGTCGAGGGTCCTCGAGCAGTACCTGCACCTGAGCACCCGCCCCTCCCTGTCTATCACGTCCATTACGGACTCTATCTTCTCGGCGCTGTTGGTGACGCAGTCGGGGTTGGTGCACCTGAATATGCGGTCGATCTCGTTTGGCAGCGAGACGCGGCGCTTCTCGATCAGCCTGTAGTCCTTTATCATGTTGATGGTGGCCTTGGGGGCTATGACTGCCAGCTTGTTGGTGTCGTCGTCCTTGAGGAACCTGCCCTCCACCTTTATGATGTCCTTTTTCTTGAACTTGCCGCTCGGCACGTTGAGGGCTATGGTAATCAGGCTGCCGTCGCTGCCGTCTATCTGCAAGGCGTCAAGCACCTTGAGGCCCATCCCCTCGTCTATGTGGTCTATTACTGTGCCCTCCCTTATCCGCCTTACAAGCAGCTCGGACTGCTCCATCAAAATATTTTATACTCCCCTCTATATAATGCTGAAAGTGGACAAACACGGCTCAGAAAACGGGTTCTACGGGCGCGACGTCATATCGGTAAAGGATCTCGATCGCGCGCAGTTTGAGACCCTGTTTGCCGCCACGGAGCGCGTCATGGGCATGACGCCCGAGCAGCGCAGGACGCTCTGCGCCGGCTCCACTTTGGGGTACCTCTTTTACGAGCCGAGCACGAGGACGAGGCTGAGCTTTGACGCGGCGATGGCCTCCGTGGGCGGCAGCTCGCTTGGCATATCGGACGTCTCCTCGTCGTCTACGCACAAGGGCGAGAGCCTTGCAGACACGGTGCGCATGATGTCGATCTATTCTGACGTGCTGGTGCTGCGGCACAGGCTGGACGGCTCCAGCCGATTTGCATCCGAGGTGTCCTCAAAGCCCGTCATCAACGCGGGAAGCGGCACAGAGGAGCACCCGACCCAGGCAATCCAGGACCTCTTCACCATCAGGCAGGAGAGGAGGAAGATAGACGGGCTGAAGATAGGGATAATCGGGGACCTAAAGTACGGCCGCACCGTGTACTCGCTGCTGTACGGCCTCGGGAACTATGACGTGGACGTGAGGCTGATCTCGCCGGAGCCCCTCAAGATCAGGTCGGACTCCACATATGAGATCCGAAAGAGACTCGAGTTTGTGGAATCCTCGGACATATCTGACCATATAGAGGAGCTTGACGTGCTGTATGTCACCAGGATACAAAAGGAGAGGTTTCCGGACGCCGAGGAGTACCTCAAGGTAAAGGGGAGCTACGTGGTGGGGCTTGACATGCTGCGCCAGATGAAGAAGGACGCGATAATAATGCACCCGCTGCCGCGCGTCGACGAGATATCGCCGGATGTGGACGCTACTGACAATGCAAAATACTTTAGGCAGGCCGAGTACGGAATGCACACGCGCGCGGCGCTGCTGGCCGTCATGCTGAACGAGAAGGGCGTCTGAGCGGCGCCGTGCCAGCCGTCGTACGATCTACACTTGTGTCCCGTCCCTGCTCCCGCCTCCATCATCAGGGCCGCGGACTGTCTCCCCATCACCTCCCCCCGCTGCAATGACTCTTGGCACCTCCCCTGCTGCTTGATATATACGCCTGAACGAACTCCGTATCCTTGGCGTGCCAACAGAAAAGATTATCCCGATATTCCCGCTCGATCTGGTGCTTTTCCCTCGGCAGGAGCTTCCGCTGCGCGTCTTTGAGCCGCGGTACAAGCAGCTTGTAGATGACTGCATGCTGGGGGACGGGCAGTTCGGGGCGTGTCTGGTAAGGGACGGCGGATCCGTGCTTGGATGGAGCATGCCGCATTCGGTCGGGACCGTCGCCAAGATCATAAGGTGCAAGGACGTCGGGCTTGACGGGCTGCAGCTGCAGATAGAGACTGTCGGACGGAACCCGTTTCGCATAAACGAGATTATAGAACCGTCCATGCCACAGCCCCCGGACTATGACCCACTGTCTGTAGAAGGGCACAAGATCATATCCGAAATGAACGACAAGATGGGCCCGGGCGGCAAGATGTACATACGCGCCAAGGTTACGATGCTGCCTGAGATCGACGGCAGCATTCCGCTTGACTCGTGGGAGAACCTGGTCTTTTTGTGGAAGAAGAACATAAAACACCAGGCAACGTCAGACGACGTCACGCCCGGGGCGCTTGGCGAGGTGCTGCGGCGCTTTTACCTCGCCACGGACACCCCCACCGCGGAGTACGTGTACAGCCTGTGTGCGCTCGCATCAACGGGCCCCGCCGATCTCCAAGATCTGCTGGAGGCCGAATCGGCCGACGACCTTCTGGGTAGGGCAGAGCGCCTGATGAGGCGCGGCATGCCCTCCTAGCGCCGTGGCGGCGGTCTGGCATGCCCGCAACGGCCCCCGCGCGGCTGATGTATGTGGCGAACCGCGCGCTGGAAAATTAACTAGTTATATCTCGGCGTGCCGCATGAAGGCGAGAAGGTTTGGTTTGCTGGCATGACGGCGTTTTGCGCGTACGGCGCGGTTCGGGCCGCGCCGCGTCAGGCACGGCAGTCGGCGGCCCCCGCATGACTGCGCGCGGCCGCATCAAGGGCGCCGTACGGCGCCCGGCAGCCGGCCGGATGCTGCCGACTCCTGCAATGATTGTGGTGGCGGCCGCGGCAGTAGCACTGTACGTGGCAGTCGCGCCGCAGCCCCTTCCGGACGCGTCGCTTTTGCCATACGGCGGCGGCGCCCCACCCGCCCTTGGGTCGGCGCTGGGAGGCATGATGCTGCCCCCGGCATACGGGCACGGGCTGGGACTTGACCGCATACCGTCAGTCGGGGCCGGGGACCAAAAGATCATGATACACGTCGAGATGCCGCAGGAGCTTGCAGGCGGCTCGGCCGCGGAGCGGATCACCATCACTGCCACAGACGCCACGACACGCCAGCCCGCCGGGGACATCGTATACCTGCTTGGCGCATCGCACGCCAGCCAGACGGTATTCCGGGACTATTTCCTTGCATCTGACGGCGTGCTTGCGCTTGACGTGGAGGCCGCCCGCGGCGACAGTCCGGTCATAATCGGGGAGCGGGGGGGCGACGGCGGACTCCTTCCCGATGCATGGCGCCCCGCCGGCGACAGTCCGGTCCAGATAGAGGGATCTGCCTTTGGCCACGGAGGACTCTACACCTTTGATGTCGCAGTGCACGCCATAGGGGGGGACGTAGTTACAGAGCCCGGCACGTATTATGCCGATCTGAGCATCATAGAGTCCGCGACCCATGCGGAAACTGGCTCTGACGGAAGCCCGGTCGCATTCGGCACGAAGTCCTACTTTGATCAGATAGAAAGCCTCGAGTACGACGCCGAGTCGGGCCGCATAACCGTCGTAATGCCTTTTGACTGGAGCGAGACCCGGATGTCGCACATACCGGTGGTTCACGTGGAGACGCACTTTCCAAAGGACTTTCTAGAGTTTCGCTCGCCGGGCTACGAGGGACACGCCAACGGCGTAAAGCTCTTCAGGGCGTCGGTCATCACGGACGACTACACGCTGGAAGACGAGAGGATAGTGCATTTCGTCCTCCTGCAGGATCACGTAAGGTTCGTCAAGAACGAGATGAAGAAGACCGGCGAGCCATTCCCGGACAGCATCACATTCACGCTCGCCATGGCCGAGGAGCTGGAGTTTCCGCTGGTCGCATACACGATAAGCGAGGAGTTTCTCATCAACCTGTCGTGGGATCCGCCTGAGATACTCCCCGGCGAGGAGACCACGTTCGTGTTTACCATACGCGACGGGCAGACCGGCGAGCCGCTCCGGAACTCGGAGTACACGTTTGTAATAGAGCAGGACGGGGACGAGATACACCGCGCGTCGGGCCAGGCGCGAATCGGGGGACAGTTTGTAAAGTTCACCTTTGCCGAGGATCAGACGGGACCCACCACGATAAAGTTCGAGGACATACGCGGCACCGGGCAGGAGACCGAGTTTGGCATTCTGGTGGTGCCCGAGTTTGGGACGGTCACAGCAGCGATGCTTGCCGCGGCCGGCGCTGCCGCCGTCGCGCTGTATGCCGCGTCAAGGCACAACGGACGCGCAAAACGCGCAGAACCATCACTGTTGTCTGCCGCGTAACCAGCGTCCTACACCGGCCGCCGGCCCCTTCAGAACGCGACTATCTTCACCGTGTCCATATACCTGTTCGTGGTGTACTTGGCCGTCATCTCGGTGATCAGCTTTGCATTCCCCTTCAGCACGAAGAGCTCCATGCACTTTTTGCCGTCTATCTTGCTGTGCATGCGGGTTCTTATCATGTCCTCGTAGTTCTTGCTGAGATCCGACGCGACATTGTCAAAGTCGTCGTCGTGCAGCACGAGCAGTATCGAGTTTATGTTGCCGCTCAGCTCGGCCTTTTGCTTCTCCTCGGAGATGAACGACCTGATCCCCGCCCTGATTATCTCCGAGCGTCCGGAAAAGCCCAGCGCCTTCTTGTACGCGTCAATCTCAGAGAGGATCTGGTCGTTTAGGGAGATTGAGATGATCGACATGTACGTAGTTATTAAGATCAATTTTATAAGTTTTTACTATTTATTAATAGTATTAAGCATGTTACATAATTCGCCGACCTTACGGACAGAATGGGATTGCCGGGTGGCCGACAGACTCCTGTGGCGGCGTGCTGTAAGATGTTGCCCGCCATCTTGGACAGGACGTGCCCGAACGCCGCGCCTCTGACTGGGACGCGCTTTGAACCCCAACAAGATCCGGCCGCGTGTGGCGGGCGGTGCACTACAGGGGACTGGCTGGCAGTTGCACTGTCAGGCCCTCATGGCTACCCCCCCGCAGATCCGCGGCATCCTATTGTACGTGCAGATCTTTCGTCTGATCTCCTGACAGATGCCCTCCATCTTTTTGGGCATGCCAGAGTCACCGTACGTCCTCTTGAACGCCGATATTGCGATCTCTACAAGCCACTGCTACCCGTAAGGCATCAAGGTGCGTAACGCATCGTGCCTTGCTCGTACCCTCTGCACGTTTGGAGGCACGACTTGCTTACGGCCTGCTGTCGATGAACCGGCACGTCCATCTACACTGGGTGGTTTGGGGCACGGCAGCGCTTCCTGTCCTGTTTGCGGGGCAGTCCAGCGGCCTGTACCATGCCGCAGAGCCATACCCTTCAAGCGGGGCGGTATGAAAAATTATGTAATACGTTAATCTTTACTATTTGTTATTAAGTTATAAAGCTTTATTAATAACCACTTATGCCTATCATACATGGTGTCTAGGGCGGTCTACGCGGGTATCGCGATCGCAGTGATAATCCCGCTTGCCATATTTGTCGTATACAGCACCACGATAGAGCCGGAACCGGCAGATGTGCAAGACGTGACTCCGGTAGAGGAGCCAAAGATATTCGTATTATCATCGTTTTACCCAATTGAGCAGTTTGTAAGTAATGTGGGCGGGGACAGGATCGAGTCGGCGCTGGTTCTGCCGCCGGGCGCCGAGCCGCATGACTGGGAACCCACGGTCAAGGATGTCCAGAATATGAAGAGCGCAGACGTTGTCGTGATTAACGGAATCGGGTTTGAGACGTGGGTGGAGAGTCTGGGAGACATCGGGTTTGAGGGCGTCTTGATTGATACCAGCAAGGGAATAGAGGTGATGGAGGCAGTGGAGGGCGCACATGGCCATGAAGACGAAGACGAAGACCACGGCATGGAGGCCAAGGAGGACGATGACGACGACGACCACGGCATGGAGGCCAAGGAGGACGATGAGGACGAAGATCACCACGAAGATGAGCTGCTCGGCGATCCCCACATATGGTTGAACCCTGTTCTCGTCCAGATACAGGTACAGAATATCGCCGACGGGCTTTCAGAGGCCGATCCCAAAAACGCCGACTACTATCAGGAAAACGCCGACAGGTACATCGCAGAGCTGCAGCAGCTGGACTCTGACATCAGGGCCGGGCTGGAGTCGTGCTCCCGTGAGTTTGTAGCGTTCCACCAGGCGTTTACCTACTTTACATTAGAGTATGGCTTGGTCCAGCACACCATACTCAAGTCGGCAACCCCCCATAGTGAGGTCGCCCCGAGAACGCTCCAGGCCGTAATTGAGACTGCCAAGGCGCAGGGCATAGACGTCATATTCACCGAAGAGGCAGTCGATCCTAGGACCGCACAGGTTGTTGCAGATGAGATAGGCGGAAGCGTTATGGTCTTGTCGCCACTTGAGATTGGAGAGCCTGGCGAGACGTACGTATCCAAAATGTACAATAACCTCGAGAACCTTCAGGTAGCATTATGCCACGACCAATAGAGGTCTCCAATCTAAGCGTGGGCTATGCCGGAGTGCCGGCCCTTGAGAACGTGTCATTTGCGGTGGACCAGGGAGAGTTTCTTGGTATAATAGGGCCCAACGGAGCGGGTAAGTCCACACTCTTTGCATGCATGCTTGGACTCAACACGCAGTATACCGGAACGGTAAGGATATTCGGGCAGGACATACATAGGTCTAGGAGTCCACTCAGAAAGATCGGATACGTGCCGCAGATGGTGCACTTTGAACGAAACTTTCCCATTACGGTCCGGGAGGTAATACGACTGGGAATGTGGCACGGCGTGCAGGAAGAGCGAGTAGACGAGGTGATGCGCGAGTTGTGGATACATGAGCTTGCGGATCGGCGGATTGGGGAGCTCTCCGGGGGGCAGCAGCAGCGCGTATTTATTGCAAAGGCCATAGTAAATGATCCCCAGCTGCTCATTCTGGACGAGCCCGTCACGGGCATAGACCAGCCCAGCATGAACCTGTTTTATGGAATACTGAAGGATCTCAACTCAAACCACGGGATAACCATCGCGTGGTCGTCGCACGATCTTGACACCATAAACATGATGTCAAGTCACGTGGTATGCCTGAACCGTACGTTGCACTTTCACGGTGCTGCCAAGGCGTTCTTCTCTGACGAGAAACTGGTACAGATCATGTGCAAGTGCACCGACCCCTCTGAATGCACGGATCACAAGTGCGACGTTGCCGAACCCCCGCCCATAAGAAATGAAGCCTCGTGACATTGGTGGGTGGTTGCAGGTGATTATGGCCATGACAGCGGCAAGCAGCAATGCGTGTGGGGGAATATAATGGTCTTTGAGGTGCTCGAGTACGACTTTATGCAGCGGGCGCTCTTGTCAGGCACCACCATCGCTGTGCTGTGTTCTGTAGTCGGCATGTTCTTGGTGCTGAGGCGCTACTCGCTGTTCGGTGACGCCATAGCCCACTCCTCGTTTGGCGGCGTGGCTCTGGGGCTCTTTATGGGCATCTACCCGCTGTGGATGGCGTACGTGGTATCCATAATCAGCGCCGTGCTGATCACGCGGATCCGGGAAAAGTTCGACGTGTCCGGAGACGCGGCAATCGCGGTGATGCTGTCGTCCGGGATAGCGGTGGCGCTGGTCATCATAGGACTGGCCGGGGGGTTCTCAATTGACATATTCAGCTTTCTGTTTGGAAGTATACTGCTTGTAAGCGCCCATGACACCATACTGGTCCTGGCAATGACCGGCTCCATCCTGCTTGTCATACTGGCGCTCTTCAGGCAGATACTGTACTCTACGTTTGACGAAAAGCAGGCAAAGGTGAGTGGAATACACGTGGAGCGGATAAACTACCTGGTAGTGTTTATGGCGGGGCTGACCGTGGTCACTGCAATACAGCTCGTAGGGGTGCTGCTCATATCTGCACTTTTTGTCATACCAAACGTCACTGCCATGATGCTGGGGCGCGGGTTTCAGAGCACGATTATCATATCGATCGTGATCTCCATATCGTCTGTAATTGCGGGGATAATGCTGTCGTATTCCCTGAATATAGCCCCTGCCGGAAGCATAGTCCTCCTGTCAATATGCATGCTTGGGGCCTCGATGGCGGCAAAGTCGACCGGACTGTTTGCCCGGCGGTAGGCTCGCCGTCACGCCATCCGGCCTCCCCCCTGTTGTACACTGCCTTCACATGGAACGGCGGGGCGGTAGGCCCGTAGAACTCCACGAGCTGCTAGGCAAAGCCTGTGTATACGGCCGTGTGCGAACGGCCTTGATGCCGACGTCTTGGGACACGAGGGTATGCAGTTTAGAACGGCTGCCATCTTCTGTGTACAGTACTGGTGTTACATTTTCTGCCGTCCCCGACGTCTTTTGCATGGCACTTTTGTGCAAGCGGCTCCATCATCTCCTGCCATCTGCCTTGCTGTACATGCGAGGTAGTCGTCGTCGTCACTACATCCACGCGACCGCTTCCGCGGTTTGATGCAATGCCGTCAGAATCGTCACCGTCGTGCATAGCAGGAAATGCTGCGCCATCCTGCCGGCCGTATCCGTCTTTTCCCGTCGTCGACAAACTCCCTGGTTCCAGCTCTGCCCGTCTTGGATCCGCTGGCAGAACCTAGGGATCTCGATGCGAGTCCAGTCGGATAGCGTCTGGCCGTTGAGGCTGCAGCACGCGGCTATGCTTGTTATATTAATTGTAATTTCTTAATAATTATTACTATCTTTCAAAGATTTATTAATAACCACCTGCGTACACTGTGCATGGTATCCAAGGCGGTCTACGCGGGCATCGCGATCGCAGCGATAATCCCGCTTGCCATATTTGTCGTATACGGCACCACGATAGAGCCAGAACCAGCTTATGTGCAAGGCGCGGCTCTGGCAGATGAGCCAAGGATACTAGTATTGTCGTCATTTTATCCAATTGGGCAGTTTGTAAACAACGTGGGTGGGGACAGGATCGAGTCGGCACTGGTTCTGCCGCCGGGCGCCGAGCCGCATGACTGGGAGCCCACCGTCAAGGACGTCCAGCGTATGAGGGGCGCAGACGTTGTCGTGATTAATGGAATCGGGTTTGAGACGTGGGTGGAGAGTCTGGAAGACATCGGATTTGAGGGCGTCCTGATTGATACCAGCGAGGGAATAGAGGTGATGGAGATAGCTGAGGGGACACGCAGCCACGGCCATGGAGGCGAAGAAGGCGACGGCCACGGCATGGCGGTTAGGGATGATGATGATGATGGCGACGACGGCTACGGAGACAAGATGCTCGGCGATCCCCACATATGGCTGAGTCCGGTTCACGCCCAGGTACAGGTACAGAATATCGCCGATGGGCTTTCAGAGGCCGATCCCAAAAACGCTGACTACTATCAGGAAAACGCCTACAGGTACATCGCAGAGCTGCAGCAGCTGGACTCTGACATCAGGGCCGGGTTGGAGTCGTGCTCCCGTGAGTTTGTAGCGTACCACTATGCGTTTGCCTACTTTTCAGCAGAGTATGATCTGGTCCAGCACGTCATACTAAATTCGATGACCCCGCACGGCGAGATAGCCCCGAGAACGCTCCAGGATGTGATTGAGACTGCCAGAGCGCAGGGCCTAGACGTCATATTCACCGACGAGGCAGCCGATCCCAAGACAGCGCAGGTTGTTGCAGACGAGATAGGCGGACAGGTCCTGATTTTATCGCCGCTTGAGATTGCACAGCCCGGCACTACATACATGTCCAAAATGTATGAAAACCTTGAGAGCCTCCAGACGGCGCTGTGCCGCGACCAGTAGGAGCTGGTGTGTGGACGGATGGCGCCTGTTCTTCCAGTATCTGGTCGCCGCCATAATACTTGGGGGCGCGGGTTTCAGAGCACGGCTGCCCTGTAGATCGGGATCTCCGCATCCCCCGTAATTGTTGGATGATGGGTGGGGGGGAGGGGAAAGAGAAAGATAATGCCGCCGTATTCCCTGTATGCCGCCCCTGTTGGAAGCACAGTTCTCCTGTCAGTATGACGCTTGGGGCCCCAATGGCGGCAGAGTCAACCGGATCGCTCGCCGGGCGGCATACTCATCAGCATGCCGTCCAGCCTCCTCCTGTCGCGCACGGCCTTCACATAGAACAATGAGGCTGCCATCACTCCCAAGGCCATCATGGGCGAGACGAGGTCCGCGTACTTGACCTCGTATGCGGGTTCCTCCTGCTGCCCCTGCGCGCTGTACATGCTGGGCCTCTCGGAGACGTACACGGCCCCTACCTTGCCTCCCCTCTGCTCTGCAAACCATATGTTTCCGTCGCCGTCGGACTCTACAAACTGCACAAACGACGTGGCGGTCGGAACCTCCACCTCGGCCATGTCCCCGTTGCGCGGGTCAATGACGCCTATGACGTCTATGGTGTGCTGCGCAAACCAGACGTTGCCGTACCTGTCAAAGGCCATTCCGAACGGAAGCGCGTCGGCGTCTTGCACCTCGTACCTTGCAAGCGTGTCCAGCACGGGATCAAACCTTGCGACTGCAAGGCCCGTGTGCTCCGTGATCCAGAGGCCTCCCCCCTCCGACTCATCCTCAAAGAGGAGGGCCTCCGGTGCCTCGAGCGGCCGGTCGGGGCCGATTACCTGCGTCAGGCTGCCGTCGCCGGGATCAATGTACCCGACGGTCCCGGTTCCCGTGGCCGTATACCACATCATACCGCCGGGCCCCTCCGCCAGCGCGAACGGAAACGAGTCGCGGCCCGGGACGTGAACCTCGTCAAACTCTCCGGACTGCGTGTCATACCTTGCTATCAGCCCCTTGTTTATCACGGTGAACCACACGTCGCCGTTCCCGTCGGACTCGATAAAAAATGGCACGGCCCTCTCGTCCGTCGGATCCGACCGGGGCTGCCTTGACTCAAAGTCCGGCGTCTTTATGGTGGTTATGACATAACCGCCGCTGCCGCCGCTGCCCTGCTGCCTCGCGTACCCGATCTGGCCGCCCCTGCTGTCGGTAAACCATATGCTGCGGTCCTTTTCGTTATATGTGACAAACGACGACGAGACGCCCTCAAACCCGTGGGGGGTAGCTGTGCCGGTCCCCGTGTCGACCTGCCACAGGCGCGGCGCCGACGCGTCGGTGAACCAGACGCTCCCCGCATGGTCGTACGCGGCATGAAGCGGACTTGTGCCATTGGCAGGAAGCTCGTACTCTGCGAGCGTGACGTCCATGTCGTCCAGGCTGGGCCTCGCGGTTATGTCGAGGCGCACCGCCTCGTTTGCGCCCTGCGTGCGCTGGGCCTCTATCTCGACGAGCCACTGGCCCGAGAATGCAAGCGTGAGCACCCCCTGGTATGTGACGGAGTCCACTGCCGCTTCCCCCGCCTTGTCCCGCGTTACATCCCGCAGGTCAAGCTCGATGGGTGGTATGTCCCTGGCTGGGTTCGACGCCTTTGCCTTTATCCTGTCCAGATCGTCCAGAACCGTCTGATCCGCGCCCGAGGCCGTTATGATGATGCCGTTCTCCCCGGTGGCAAACGGGGTTATCTCTATGTCGAACCTCACGTTCTCGGAGAACTTGGTCACGGCAAACCCCGCATATGTCTGCTGCGCGTCGGCGCTCCGTATCTCGCCTGCGGGAAGCGTCCCGTTGGTGAGTACTGCCACGACCACCAAAAGTGTTATTCCGAGCGCCGCGTCTACCTTGAGCGTCCTGCTGAGCCTGCCGTATACCCGGGGCTTTCTTGATGCTGCAATGTCGGACTCCGCCCTCTTCTGTATGGTGTACTGGACGAGCCCGCCCATGCCCACCATGATCGACGCGATTGCGACCTTTAGTATGATTAGCCTGCCAAATACCGATTCGGTAATCATGCCCACATCACTCTCCAGCGTCCACAGCAGGGTGGGGCCCGTCACTATGACTATCCCCACCGATACGATGAATATGGCAGAGAACCTCGGGATTGCGGCCAGGCTGAGCCGGTCCCTAGCGTCGGGAAATCCCGAGAGTGCGGGCAGGAGTCCGAACACGATGTATATTATTCCACCTATCCATATTCCTGCCACTATGTTGTGGATATAGTCCAGGGTTACCGCCTCGGCCGTCTCCGTCGCCGCGCCGTGCCCTGACATGCTTGACGTCAGCATGAGGGCCAGCGCGGCCGCCAGCATGGCCGCGTGCATCGTCTTTGGCCTCGACCTGCCCGTCCTGTTGGCGGCAAACCATATGCCAAACAGAGCCATGGTAATTATCATTCTTGCAAGCCATATCATGCCAAACTGGGTCTGGACTGTCTCCACGAGCCCGGACTCCAGCCTTGACATCTGTAGTGCGATTACCATCATGTCCGACGCCAGCACGAGCAGCAGGCCCGCCCCCGTAAGCTGCATGAACCTCTTGTTGTGTTCTAGATCCATTGCCGACGATGTCGACGATTCGTCCCCGCCGCGCCGCTTGCCCCTGCCCGCTTCCCAGACTACGATTGCCGCCACCGCGGCCCCCACTATTATGGTCTGGCCCACTATTCCTGGGAGCTCGGCGCCCGCCTCGGGCAGGAACAGCAGTTCTGTCGGCTTTTCCTGCAACAATAGCTCGGGATCTATCGTTGCCCCTCCCACGCCAAACAGAAAGACGCCGGGAACCAGGTGGCCGTCCACCTTTGAGAGCACCTTTGTAGAGACTGTGTAGACCCCATCCTCAAGGGGCGGCGTCGAGACAGCCAGCGCCAGATCCTTGTGGTAGTACGTGAGGTCCCTGTTGTCGATGCGCTCCCCCCTGTCGTTAATGACCTTGATCTCGCTGAACTCTATGTCCACCGATTCTGAAAAGTATACTATCACCTCGACTGTCCCGGCGGGCGCGTTCTGGGCCGTACTTGGGATGGTCTGGTCTATGTATGGGTGGGCAGATGCGAGCGGAACCGCGGGCGACGCCAGCATGAGGGGTATTGCTAGGACCGCCAGCAGGATCATGACCCGCGCGGCCTTGGCGGCAGTGTTGGCAGTAGCCGGCGCCGATGACGGTGATGATGATGACGACGACGACAACGATGACGCGCGCAGTGGAGGGCTTGCCGCCGCGCCCCTTTTTGCGGCCTGCATAGGAAGTGACATGATCCGCATTTACCCGAATGTATGCGTTGCCACAAATAAACGCATTTCGTTTCCCACATGGGCCGCACCCCGTCGCATCATACTTTTTCAATCTGCGGTTTTTCAGGCTCCGCGATGATCGCACCGCGCACGTTTTTTGGAACTTGCTGTGGTACATTTTTGAAAGTTCTGCAGTTACTTCCCGCGTAAATATAATAAGCCATTATGACTGAAATGGTGTGATGGTTACTGGTACGTCGGCAGCAAGACTGGAGGTGCCAAAGACGGCAGGGCCAAAAATACTAGCACTGTCCGCGTGCGCACTGGGTCTGTTTTTCATCTTGTCGGCCGGACTTGTCACTCCCTCTTTTGCCCATACCACCATCGCAGTCGACAAGTATGATGTCGAGGCCGGATGGGACGTGGAGCCCCCCATAGTGGGACTGAGAAACTCGGTCATACTGTCGGTAGTCGAGCGCGGTGAGATAGAGGGCCAGTCCACTGGTGTCACGCATGTTTTCCGCGGCGTGGGGGCGACGATACTGTTCGGCGGCGAGTCAAAGGTGCTTGCCTTCAACCCCACCGACCTGCCGGGACACTACAAGGCCCCGATAATTCCGACCAGAACCGGAACGTACCTGCTCCAAGTGCAGGGTGACATTAGGGGCACGCCCGTGGATATTGTAATTCCAGTCGAGGACGTGGAGCACACAGCGGCGCTGGACTTTCCGCCTGTTGCAGGCGGGGGTAGCAGCAGTGTAGGCGGCAGCGGAGGAGCGGATGCGGCCGACATCATCGCAATAAAAAAGGCGGTATCCTCCCTGCAGCAGGATGTCTCGGGGCTGAGATCCGGCGAGGGTGTTGCCGTGCCTGGCAACGATAGTGGTGCAGGCGGACTCTCGTACAACTTTGCAGTCATGGGGCTCTCCATGTCTGCCGTCGCCATCGTGATGGGCGTGATATCCCTGACTCGAAGGCCTGCTGCCTGATGATTGGCACTGCTTGGGAACCGCGCTCAATCTCCTCGAATCCGCGCTTTGTCCTTTTTGACTGTGAGGTGGCCCGCGTATGTAACTTGGCTTGGATGAAGGGCGCCCTGTTTTAGTTATGAAAGTTAAAAATATGTAGACAATGTAATGTGCTGTTGCCTGTTACATTATCTGTTTTGGGGGTTTTCTGTGTGAAGTCTTGCACGTACCAGTTTGGTGCACTTCAGGATTGCAAACGCTGGAATTCCAACATACATTCCCAGGTTCAGCAGGACAACTGATATGCCGTATCCGAGCATCTCCGTCTCTGTGTCAATGTCTGCATGGTTTAGCAGCGAGAGTGTGGAGAGCATTGGAGTTAGTGCCACCTTGACTGTTTCCCTGAACGCCGGATTCTCTCTTTCGAGATCTGCCACCGCCGGGGAGAATGTATAGTATATGCTGTTGAATCCGGACATAAATGCCGTACCGGACTCTGTTGCAAGTACCGTGTTGTCTCTCAGTTCTCTAAGTTGCTGAACTTGTGGTGCAAGCTCGGAGCCAAATGCCGCAGTTGCAATAAGGCAACCACCGGTCTCCTCGTCTGCCGCCGACGCGTCATCCATCATGGTGTCGTCCATCATCTCCTCGTCGTCGCCCATCATGGTATCATCCATCATGGTGTCGTCCATCATCTCCTCGTCGTCGCCCATCATGGTATCGTCATCACCATGTGTTGCTTCTACTATGATCTGGCCGATCATCCACGGATGAACAAGGCAGTAGTGACTGTATTCTCCCTCTTCATCTATTGTGAACTCGTACGTGGCCCCGACCAATACCAAGCCGCTGTCAAACACGCCGGTCATGCCGTCTGCTGGAGAGCCTGATGTCAGTGTGTGTGCTGCATTGTCTGTGTTTGAGAAAGTTATCGTGGTTCCTGGAGCTACTGTCAGTATGGGCATGTTGTAACAACCCTCGTCGGTCTGCTCACATCCTGCGGTGGCCGACCCTGCAAGGGGCTCGAGCACCGTATTCGGATGATCTGCAAATACCGGGGGGGTAGTCGCAACCATTCCTGCCACAAGTACGGACAGTAAAAAGAACGAACTGATTGTTCTAGTCTTCATTATTAGGTCTAACTCGTTGGGTTTTAAAAATTTTTATCTGATTGTTCACATATGAGTGACCGATCTGTGGTTTACATGCTGCCGCCTTTCTACCACCCGCATGCTCGTGTCTGGCAGTCTGTCGTCTCTCCACCTCTTTAATCTCTCACACGCTATGACTGTGACTGCAACCGGGAGTGCCACGTAGACTGCCCCGTTCAGCGCGATTATGGAGATGCCGTATGCCAGCATGTCGTATTCCGTCCCTATACTGGTGCCGTCAAGCAACATGAGCGATACCAGCATGGGTGTCAGTGCGATTCTGGTCATGTCACGCAGCGTTTGGTGCTCCCTTTGAAGGTCGGCCACTGCAGGGGAGAACGTATAGTATATGGAGTTGAATCCGGACATGAATGCCGTGCCGTATGCGGTTCTCAGTATGGTATTGTCCCTCAGCTCCCTGAGCTGCTGTACCTGCGGGGCAAGCTCGGAGCCGTATGCGGCAGTCGCAATGAGGCAGCCGCCGCCCTCTTCCTCATTGTAGGACGTTTCTCCCGCCCCGTTCGCACCTGCCGTTACGCCTATCGTACCGTCGTCTATGACGGCGCCGCCTGATACCCTGTCTATTACGATAGGCATGGAGGTTCTGGCGCGCTCGTTGCCCTGCAGCCTCTCAAAGTTGAGGTATGCTATCCCGGAGACGCCCTGGGGCATCTCAAACTCCGCCACGTTTGTGGGGTCGTCCCTCGAGTCCGTACTGACGCCTGACTGCTCAAAGATGGTACTGCCGTCCTCCGTTGTTACGGAAAAGTGGTACTCTGCTGCAATGGGCGCGCCCTTCAAAAAGACGTCTGTTACCTCGAAGATTATCCTGGCGTTCTGGCCGGACCTCAGCTCCTCTGGTTCCCACGAGGCGAATATCCGGAACTGGCCGTTCTCCGTCACTGACGCTATGCGCGTATGGTTGGTGTCGGGCCTGATTACAAAGTTCATGATGTCGTCCTCCTGGCCGCCGCCGCCGTCTCGTATGCTGTAGAGCTGCTCCTGAGGTACGATAAAGTGCACTATTCTCTCCCCCGTGAAAAAGTCGTCAATCAGCACCGTCTCCTCTGGTAGCCTTACGTCGTTTATGTAGAGCTCGAATCCCGACAGCAGGAGGTCCCCATACGTGTCCGGTATAGAGAGCTCCTCGTGCACCACATATGACTGGTCTATGTTAGAGTCGCTCCACTCAAACGGCATAGAGTACCTGATCTCCCTTGTCTTGGAGTCGTACTCAAAACCGGCTATCTTGTCGTAGTATGTGATGACCCTGATGTACTGGTCCCCAAAGTTGGGATCCTTTACGCCGTACGTGGTTATCATCGGGATGGATATGCCAGAGTCGTACCCTATCGGGGAGGCCAGGCGTTCTGAATAGTCGCCTGCCGTAACTATGGAAATGTCAAACTTGTAGAGTCCACCGTCTGCAAGGCTTGGCCCTGACACGCGGACGTTCCTGCTCTCGACTCCGAGCAGGTACGAGACAATGTCGTACTGATCGCCTCCCTCTCCCCCGTCGCGCACTGTTATCTCATCGCCCGCGCTGTCGTCTGATGCAAAGTTAAAGACGAGAAACCCGTTATCGGCCCTGAATTCCCGCTCAAAGAGGAACTTGTTTCCAAGCTCGGCCCTGATGTAAAACGTCACGTCGCGGAGCGTAACTTTCGAGTCAAAGTCGACGAGAGCTACCCCTATCTGCAGGTCTTCGCCCGGCACGATCCCGGCCGGTGGCCGTCCCGTCGTCTCCGGCGGTGGGGGGGCAGACGATGATATCTCCAGGGCAACCTGCCGCCCGTTCAGTTCTACCGGGGGGAACGTCTCGCTCGACGTGCCGTGCCCTGCGGCAGGCTGTATGCCGGATGCGGCCATCGCCGTAACGCATACTGCCGTCAAGACAAGGACTGCGGCAAGGGATGCGTACGGCGATGGTTGTGGTTGTTGTCGTTGGGCCGGATGCCGCTGTCGTAGACATCCTCCTGCCGCGAGTATCGGCCCCCCCGTTGTTGCAGCTGTGGTTGTCATGCTTGCCATTGATCATGTCCACTTGTCAGGACTCTTTCTTCTGATATGCTTCCCATCAATCGATATGAGATCTTCATGCTCAAAGACCGTATGCCACCTGCCGTTGTCGGGGAATATCCTGTCCATCTCCCGTACCCTATCCTTGGTTGGCGGCCTGTTTGTCAGGGCCCCCCACTTCATGTTGTCGATCTTTGGCATTATCTCGTTTATGTCTCTCATTACAATCATTCTCGTCTGTTGTGTTAAAGCTTATCGCGTCCAACCGCTGCCGTCAGGTCACGCGTATTATTCCCTCTTTTATCAGGTACTGCAGGCCTGACACAAAGGACCCGTCGTCTATTGCGCCCTCGGCCCACCAGCCCGCGTTGGTCTTTATCCACGACGGTATCTCTGCCGCCGCCGCACCATCCGTAGTGCCGTCTAGGCCCTGGTCGTCGCCGCCATCGGCGACTGGCACCACGAGTACTCCGCTCTGTATCAGGTACTGTATGCCGGTCACAAACGTGGCGTCGTCTATTGCGCCCTCGGCCCACCAGCCCGCGTTGGTCTTTATCCACGACGGTATCTCTGCCGCCTCCGTGCTTGGGGGAGTGCCGTCTGCGGGCGCCCCGGGCCCGATCTCTATGAGCCCGGATCCGATTCCCGAATACGTGGGGTCGTAGTCAAGGCCGGTCCCGTATACAATCACATCCATCCTGATCAGTCCCTCAGACGGTATCTTGATGTTCTGCACGTCTATGCCTTCCAGCGAGGCTATCCCCGTATTGAGCGGGTCGTTTCCAGAAAACCTTGCTATCTGACTGCCCGACTCGTCGCTCACTATGTATCCGTACCAGACGTCCTTGATCAGCTTGTTGTTCTGATTCAGGAAAGTGAACTCGAACGGGATCTCATCGCCCGCGCCGTACTGCCCGTCCCACTCTATGATTACGGTCGTCGGGGCTTTCTCCTGCATGGTCTCAAGATCCACCAGGTAAAACTCCACGGAGCTGACATCCACCTCCTCGATGGGAACGAGCTTCAGGTTCATGTTCTTGCTCTCGAACCTGTCGTCCTCCATGCTCTCGCTGATCCTTTGCAGCTCGTTGTTGGTTATCAGGAAGTGGATCACGTTTGTGTCCTCGTCCCAGTAGGGATCATTCAGCAGGGCCCGCTGATCCACCTCCACCCCGTTTACGTACCCCTTGAACTGCTTGCCCTCGGCATACGGCACAAAGTCCTTGGGGATCCTGATCTCCTCGTGCACCACCTGGACTAGGTCGACATAGTCCGGCGTCCAGTCAAACGCCATGTCGAACGTGATGGAGTTGTCTGACGGTTCAAATTCAAAGTTCTTTACGTCGTCGTAGTACGTCTTGATTATTACGGGAATCTCCTCGGCGTGGGCGGCCTGTATTGCAAAGTTCTGCTCCTGGGCCACGCTGACAAACGTGTCGTAGCTCAGCCTCTCTGCAAGCTGCACTCTGGGGCTGGTCGCGCCTTCGATGTCGACGCGTACGTGGTACAGCCCCCCCTTCTCGAATATGGGCCCTGTTATGGTGGGCCTCGCGCATACGTCGTAGTTGTCGCCGGTGCACGGCTCCCCGTACACGAACAGGGCGCCGGGCGAGCTGACGTGCTCCGAGCCGCCGTACTTGCTGCATAGTCGCGGCTCCGCCTGGTCGCAGTCCGCATTGGGGCGGATCTCCACGTCGAGGCTCCCGTCTGGATCGTAAAAGAGGTTCCTTGCAAGCAGCTCGCCGCCGCGCCACATCTCTATCCTGTACGTGACCTTTTCGAGCGTGGTATCTGTCAGCGTGTCAAAAAACCTGACCTTCATGTTTATGTCGTCGATGTCCCCTATCGTGATGTCCGATGGCGTGAGGTCTGTGCGTACGGTCACCTCCATTCCCGAAAAGCTGATGGGTGGTGCCTGGTCGCCTCCGAGTCCGTGCCCAGAGACCGTCTGGACGGCAGCCGGAATTATGGCAATGGCGACTATGGTCGCTAGCAGCGCAAGTCTATTGTACAATATTCCAAATAGTTTCACACTATATTTAAAGATCAAAGGGACGCATGCATGCGTCCCCGTCCATGCGCGGTCACGCCTGTCGTCGGGCCCCGCGTTGGAACGTTTTTTATCTGTGTAACCCGTATCATGTTTATGAAGGCAGTCTTGGTTGCTCTGGTGCTTGCCGCTGCATGCGTGCTTGCCGCCGGACATCAGGCGCATGCCGAGACCCAGACCTTGTCCACCGAGCAGGGAGCCATAGACGTCCAGCTCGTGTATGACGACATGATAATGCCGGGCGAGGAGACCAAGATCAAGGTGGACTTTCTGAATCCCGTAACCGGTAGGACTCAGGAGCACATAGACTATACGATTACGATTACCAGAGATGGGGAGCAGGTATTCGGACCTACCAACCTCATACATACGTCTCCCGGCACCATAACTCTCCCGGTACAGTTCCAGAATGCCGGCGTCCATTCCTTGGGCTTTACGGTGGAGGGGATACTCTTCCAGCCCATTCCCGCCGAGGCCGTATCATTTGAGATACCTGTGGGGGAGGATGTATCGGCACCCGCAGCGCCAGACGTGGCGGTGATCCCGCCGTGGGTCAAGAGCAACGCCGGGTGGTGGGCCGACGGCCTGATAGACGATGCCACGTTTGTATCCGGAATCGAGTATCTGATACGGAGCGGCATACTGGTCGTTCCCGTCGCCGATACTGCCAGTGACCCGGGTAACGGTGCGGACGGCAGTGGGGGAGAGGACGCGCCGGGGCCGCAGATCCCGCCGTGGGTCAAGAGCAACGCCGGGTGGTGGGCCGACGGCCTGATAGACGATGCCACGTTCGTGAGCGCCCTGCAGTTTCTGATTACGGCCGGAATCATACGGGTCTGAGTCTTACAGTATGGCGCGCTTTTTCGTGCGGGCGCCTGACTCTGCCTTTTCGACGCGGCATCGCAGGCCGTTGCGCCTGCAAAGATTGACGTTTGAACCACGCGTCTTAAATTAGGACAATGCCTACTCTGTATATGACAGCCTACGTCCAGTCGCTACGCTCCAACCTGACCAGCCTGTTTCTGGTTGCCGTCCTGGGAATCGCGCTGATGCTCTCGGTTCCGGTGGCGTTTCCGCACCTGATGCACGGGTTCCACGCGGCCCACATACTGCTTCACACGGGCGGCATGATACTCGCGCTCTTCATCACGACGCTGGCCGCCGTCTCATACCGCACGCTGCGCTCAAGACGCCTGCTGCTGACCACAATTGCATTTGCAAACTTTATGTTTACAGAGGCCCTGCTGCTTGCCTACGCGCTAGAGCCCTCGCTTATCCACTTGGGGGACGCGCACATATCCGAGGTGGGGCACCTGCTGATGTTTGCCACGCTGGGACTGCTGGCTCTGGGGGTGCTGAGAAATGACTGACAAGTCAGATACGATACTAGAGGCCATAGAGTCAAACCCCGGCATACACTTTAGGGGAATCATGCGCAAGACCGGGCTCATGAACGGTGTGCTGTCGTACCATCTTGCCAAGCTGGAGCGCAACAACCTGATAATTGCAAGGCGCCGGCCGCGCACCGCCCGGTTCTATTCCGTGCGGATACCAGAGTCGGATCATGCCGTAATCAGGGCACTGCGCAGGCCCACCCCCCGCGCGCTGCTGATCGCGCTTTTGCACGAGGATCCCGAAAACGAGAACGGGCTCTCGTTTGTAGAGTTGGTAAAGAGGGCGGAAAGATCCCCCTCGACTGTGTCACTGTATCTGTCGCAGCTGGTAAGGGAGAGCTTGGTGGACATGCGTCCGGCCAATTTCAAAAAGCACTACCAGCTCCGGGATCGGGAGCGCATAGACCGCCTGCTTGAGGATCACGATCCGAGCCTGGTTGGCAGGTACGCCTCGAACTTTGAGGACATGATAAACCCGCTGGGCTCCTCCTAGCACGTTGTACGGGATCGTATATCCTGCTGATGTCCCTCATCAAGACCCTGACAGAATCCGCCCCCCGTCTTATCAAATCCTTCTTCCGTGGAAGCAAACCTCCATTTTGACACCTTTGTTATCCTGTCTATCTCGCGCTCTGCCGGGAGAAGGTTCGTTAGGGGGCGCTTCCTCTTTTATGTCAAATTCCATGCCCTGCATGCCGTCTCTGCTGAGATGCCCTGCCTTGCCAAGTGGTGTACGGAGCTCGCAAACTGTCCGTCAATGATCTTTCCATCCCGTCACCACGCCGTCCTAGTTTCGATCCACTCGATCACCCACGACGTGAGGTGGATCTCCATCGAGGCCGTGCCTGCTTCCGTAGCCGAAACGTTCATGGAGCCGGGCACATCATCCCTTGTCAGTTCGAACCTAGACAGTACGGCAAGCGCGTCCTAGAAATCACCGTCGGAAATATCATCCTCAAGCCATCTCTCGGCCGCCTCCCTGGTTCAGCCCGGAATTTCAGAATTATGCTCTTCCTGCGCCATGACGACAGGCGCCTGTGCTGCCAGCATGATGGCAAGCGTTACTGCGGTCATCGACCATAACGGACCTTGGCACCACTGGTGCATGATCAATATCCGTGTCTTCTGGCTGTGACTGAATTGGTACATATTTCAAATATGCGCCTTATTTTTTATAGTCAAGTCTGCTATGTGATATATGGCAGGTCTGCAGGACAAAACAATTCTGGCTGGCGCTACTGCTGCGAAAATATTGATTATAGGCGCCGCCGCGATCGTTCCGGCGCTGTTGCTGGACACGGGCGCCTCTGCAGGCGACGACAGTTCTGAGATATCCGTGGAGGTTCCGTCATGATGTGGCCGGCTGGCGGCCGGCATGGGCCCGGACGTAATGCAGCGCTATCATTAGTGCTTGTGGTGGCGCTTGTGTCGGCGTCCGCATTATTTGTGCATGGCGGCATGTTTGAGGAGGCTCATGCGGGAAGCTCTGGCTCCGCTGACAGTGAACTCTTGCTGATAAACGGCGACTACCACCTGCTCGAGATCTCGACTGACCCCGCGATATTGAGCGGGGATGAGGAGCATGTCGCAATGACCATATCCCTGATGAACGTGGACGCGGAGCCTGCCATCCCGGTGTCCGGAGTAGAGTACGGCCTGACGTTTGCCGATGGCAGTGACAGGGACGTCACGCTTGCATCCCTTGACGCGTACTCTCCTGGTGAAAGCCTGAGCATACTGATACGGCCTTCCGCGGATGCACACGTCGAGGTATCCGGCGAGAGCGCCAAGGAGGGATCTTGGCTGGCATCCGGCGACTCTCCGGCCACGTTGAAGGCCCCTGTATTTTTGGAGGGTGGCATAGTCTACATACATGCGACAGTCAAGTCCATTGACTCGCAGCCCGTGTCCGCGGACGGGGATTCCACCTTCGAGGTGATGCTCAGCATGGGCCAGTACGTGCCGCTTGCAGTCGAGATTGACGGCATACCGTCGGATCTCACATTTGCCACTTATTTTGACAAGGTCGACAAGTTCTCGTACGACGAGCAGGCCAGAAGCGTCTCAGTAGAGATGCCGTTTGTCTGGACCGAGGAGTACATCGAGGCGGCATCATTTATCCACGCCGAGTTCTTCATACCAAAATCAATTGATCTCTTTGAGAGACACGACATACTGCTTGCAGTAAACGGAATGGACTATTTCGGCACGGTGGACCGCTCCGGCAGCGACGAGACGGTGGTGCACTACCTGCTGTCCTCTGGCAAGATGCTTGAGATGATGCAGGGCCTGGAACCCGAGTATATTGACAGGATGGTGTTTGAGATAAGGGTCGGCGCCGAGCGCCAGCACCAGATAAGTGGTGACGCTTCAATCGAGTCGGGAGACGCGGTAATAGCGAGGTCGACTGGGGGTGCTGACGGGAACTATGACGTGCGCGTGTCAGCCGAGCCTGCAGGCATGCTGCATCCGGGAAACGAACTGACGCTGTCACTTGAGATTCGCCACGAGGGCTCTGATGACCATATTCCAGGCGCCGCATACGACATGAGACTGTCGCTAGGCGGCGATGTCGTGCTGTCCGAGGCCGGACGCGAGGCGCCCGAGGGGGGCGACCGCATTACGGCCACGTTTGATGAGACGGGGATTGCAGTGCTCGAGGTGGCAAACATAGAGGGAACCGCCTCGTCTGCTAGGATCTCCTTTGTGATCAGCGAGCCGCACGACATGTCCGCGATGAGCGGCGGCGGCATGTCCTCCCACGGCTCCATGGACATGGCGGACCCTACAATGATGGGATACGACGAAATGGTAGTTGGGCATGGCAAACTCTTGTCTGCGCACGATTCGATGATGGAAGAGCATCGCAGCATGATGAGGATGATGGTAGAGGACGAGACGATGATGAAGCATGACGGCATGATGACGGAGCACGATGAGAGGATGATGAAGCATGACGGCATGATGACGGAGCACTATGACATGATGCTGATGATGCCGGACAACGGTATGGTTCCAGAGGACAAGATGGAGGCGTATACTGTCATGATGGAGGAGTTCGCCGCCATAATGGAAGAGCACGCCTCGATGATGGAAGAGCGCCGCGACATGATGGAGAGGCACCACGAGATGATGATGATGATGATGGAGGGCCAGGCGGAGGCCGACGATCCGGTGACCGCAGGCAGTAGTGACGGCGGCGACGCCGGCCCGGACAGTGGCCTGGTGGATAGCGACACCGGCGGCTGCCTGATCGCGACTGCCGCATTTGGCTCCGAGCTTGCCCCGCAGGTTCAGCAGCTTAGGGAGCTGAGGGACAACACCGTACTTGCAACCTCGTCCGGAACCGCATTCATGTCGGGCTTCAATTCCATATACTATACGTTCTCCCCGTCTGTGGCGGACATTCAGAGGGAGAACCCGGCAATTAGGGAAGCAACCAAGATTCTGCTGACGCCAATGCTGTCGTCACTCTCGCTGTTGGAGCATGCGGGCATCGACACGGAATCGGAGATGTTGGGGTACGGCATGTCGGTAATACTCCTGAACCTTGGAATGTACGTGGGCATTCCCGCGTTTGCGGCCGTGGGATGCGCGCGGCTGGCACGGACCCGGATGCGCTCACGTGCCGGGGCCCGGCCCTGACGGTGGGACGCGCGGCCGTTTCTCAAATTACGGACGCGGAGAGGCCCTGCCCGCGGCCCGCCCCGGTTTGACAAATCTTATTTAGTCAATTTCCCTCCAACAGCTTTGGTATGATTCCGCTAAAGGACGAGAACCCGCATCCGCCGGGATTCCGGCCCGTCATGACGATCATACTGATAATTGCAAACGCTGTCGTCTTCGTATTTGAGGTGCTGTATACGGGCCAGTTCTTTGACTTTACAAACCGCAACGCGTTTGCGATGTTTTACAGCTGGGGGGCCGTGCCCAACTGCGTCACGGGCGCCAGCGAGTCGCTGATAAACTTCGGGGCAGGCGCCGTGTCGATACCGTGCCCCGACATGCAGTATACGTCACTGCTCAGCTCCATATTCATGCACGGCGGACTCGTGCACTTTGGCGGCAACATGCTGTTTCTGTGGGTCTTTGGGGACAACATAGAGCAAAAGTTCGGCAAGTTCAAGTTCCTGGGCATATACCTGATGTGGGGGGTCGTGGCGGGACTGGTCCACATATACGGCGACGCCACAAGCCCGATTCCGGCAGTCGGCGCGTCGGGCGCCATATCGGGGATAATGGGGGCGTACCTGGTGCTGTTCCCGAGGGTCCGCATTCTCACGTTTGTGGGCTATTTCATGCTGCACATACAGGCAAAGTGGTTCATGCCGTTCTGGCTCATCATGCAGAACCTGCTCCCGTACCTGGTGGGGGGGTTCGGCGTGGCAGGCGGCGGCGTCGCGTACCTTGCGCACATCGGGGGGTTTGCAATCGGGCTGATCACGGCGTACGCGTACAAGAGGGCGTTTGATCCGCCCCCGCTGTACGGGACCAGATACGGGTACAGGCCGGACTATTACGAATAAATCCCGCGTGCGCAAACCGCGGCCATGCCACTGGTTACAGTCTCGATGTATCCCGGCAGGACACAGGAGCAGAAGGACGACTTTGCAAGGGCCCTGACGGAATCCGCCGTGGAGATACTGGGCACGAAAAAAGAGCACGTCATCGTGGTGTTCGACGAGAACCCAAAGGAAAACTGGTTCCTTGCCGGAAAGCAGCTCTGAATAAAACCCTGGAACCGTTTTTTTGATTAAACCTTTATTGCGCGGCGCGCGCCTCGTGGCGTTGAAGGCTGCCATAGTCCAGTTCAAGGCATCCGCGTCAAAGCAGAAGAACCTGGGCCGCATACTCTCGTACGTTGAGAGGGCAGCAGGACGGGGGGCCTCCCTGTGCGCATTTCCAGAGTTCATGATGCTGTATACGAGCGCATCACAGACCCCTGAACAGCTTGCATCGGAAGCCGAGCCGGTTACGGGCGAGTTTGTCTCCCGTATAGCGGAGGCGGCCCGGCAGAACGGCATACAGGTTATCGGCTCCATCTACGAGACGAGTCCGCGGCCCGACCGCGTGTATGACACACTGTTCGTATCAGACAAGAGGGGGAGGATAATCTCCACGTACAGAAAGATCCACCTGTACGACGCGCTAGGGTTCAGGGAGTCCGACAAGATGGCGCCCGGCTCCGGCATGGCAAAGCCGGTCAGGACCGCGATAGGAAGAATCGGCATGATGGTCTGCTACGACCTGAGGTTTCCGGAGATGTCGCGCTCGCTTGCCGTGGCCGGATCCGAGGTGCTAGTCGCGCCCTCGGCATGGGTCGGGGGGTACATGAAAAAGGAGCACTGGCGCACGCTGAACCGCACGCGCGCAATAGAGAACGGGTGCTATGTGATTGCGCCGGACCAGGTGGGCCACGTATACTGCGGGCATAGCATGGCAGTAGATCCGTACGGCAAGGTGCTTCTTGACATGAAACAGAGGGAAGGAATAGGATACGTGGACGTTGACATATCAAAGGTAAGGGAGACGCGCAAGGCCCTCCCGCTTTTGAAGAACCGCAGGACCGACATCTATCCGTCCTTGCGCGCCTGATCCCTTGTGGGGCACGCTATGTTGGAGCACTGCCTCGTCCATTTCTGCTTTGAGGAGTAGCGGAATATCACCTCGGGCCACGCGCACGTTCCGCATGCCTTCTTCGTGGCGCGCAGTCGCGCCCTCTGCAGAAGCGGCGACGAGGCGTCGCACCCGCCGTAAAAGTTGGAGCACCCCATAAAGCGCTTGCCGGTCCTTGGCGACTTTATTACGAGCAGCTGGCCTATGCCGCAGCCGGGGCACGGGACCAGCCCGCCCTCCGTGAAACTCGTCCCGAGTATCATGTACTGGCGCTTTTTTGCGGACCACGAGACGTACCCGCCAGAGTCCATATACTGCACGAGCTGCCTCCTGAGCGTCTCGGCCTCTGGCTTTGTGGCGCGAACCGAGTGCCTGTCTGCGTGCCACCGCCCCCGCCCTGCCGCCGCGGATCCGGTACTGCCCTTGGTGCGCCTCTTTCTGCCTGCCTGCCCGGATCCCTTCTCTGCCGCCGCCTTTTTTGCGGTCCCGCCCGTGCCGCCGCCCTTCTTGCCCCTTGCAGGCCCTGCGCGGCGCTTGGCGGCTTCTTTCATGAGATATGTTGCTATTACGATTTTTATAGGGATTCTGATTACGCGCCGCATGGAGAAGGTCTGCGTCCTTGGGGCCGGAAGCACAAAGTATGGAAACCTGGCCAATGACAGCATTGCGGACATTACCACACAGGCCTCCGTTGCGGCAATCGAGGATGCGGGCGTAGACCCCAAAGAAGTAAAGGCCGCCTACATCTCAAACGTGTTCGGCGTGGCGGACAAGCAGGTGCACATAGGCCCCGTCCTGATGAGCAACCTGGGAATATCGGACCGCCCGTCCCTATCAATAGAATCGGCGTGCGGCAGCGGATCAGTCTCGTTCCGGGAGGCGTATGCAAACGTGGCCGCCGGATTCTACGACTGCCTTGTGGTCACGGGAGTCGAAAAGGTGACGCATACCGGCACCGAGTGGACCACGACCTACTTTGCGTACTGTTCTGACTTCTTCTACGAGGGCCAGGCCGGCGCGTCGTTTCCGGGGCTGTTTGCGTCCATGGCGCGCGCGTACCTGACCGAGTTTGACGCGACCGAGGAGGACTTTGCCAGGGTCGCCGTCAAGAACCACGAAAACGGGTTCTTGAACCCAAAGGCGCACCTCAAAAAGCGCATTACGGTCGACGACGTGATGCACTCCCCCGTAATCGCAAGCCCGCTAAAGCTGTTTGACTGCTGCCCGTTCTCTGACGGCGCCAGCTCTGTAATCCTGTGCTCTGAAAAATTTGCCAAGGAGCACGGGGGCGACTATGTTGAGGTTTCAGGCTCGGGCCGTGGCGGCTCGCCCGCCGCGCTGCAGGGCCGGGAGCACCTCACCACGATCCCCAGCACCAAGATAGCCGCGGACGCGGCATACAAGATGGCCGGCATAACCCCAAAGGACGTGGACTTTGCCGAAGTGCACGACTGCTTTACGATAGCAGAGGTGGTTGACACGGAGGATCTGGGGTTCTTCAGAAAGGGGGAGGGCGTACAGGCGGTGCGCGAGGGAAGGACGAGCCTCAACTCTGAAATTTCGATAAACCCGTCCGGAGGGCTGAAATCCAAGGGCCATCCGATTGGCGCCACCGGCGTCGGGCAGGTGGTCGAGGTGTACGACCAGCTGACTGGACGCGCAGGCGAGCGCACCGTGAAGGACGCCCACATAGGACTCACGCACAACTTTGGCGCCACGGGCGCCAGCTGCGCAGTCCACATATTCCAAGGCGTGTAAGAAGAGATGTCTGCAAAAGAACAGATGATAAATTACGCCAGAGAGGGCAAGATGCTTACGCACAAGTGCACCAAGTGCGGGCGCCTGCATCTGAGCACGGTCTACTTTTGCCAGGGTTGCGGGGCAAAGGGCTTTGAACCCATCGTGCTGGAAGGGCGCGGCAGCATTGCAACGTACACAATAATTACCGTCCCCCCCGCGGGATTTGAAGGGTACACCCCGTACGCGTTTGTCGTGCTGCGCCTTGACGACTCCGAGCTCCGCATATCGGGGTTCATGGCAGACATTACGACCCCAGCTGACCTGCCCGTCGGCACCAGGGCCAAGATTACTGGCTTCGATGAGCGCGGCATAGTGATCTCAAAGGACGCCAGTGACAACAGCGCTTCATGAACAGTCACCGTCTCCATTACTCGGTGTCTGCCCGCCTGTACCTGTCGACAACACAGGCCGATCCCAATGCCGGTGTCAGTCATGGCAGGAGTCAGAACCGTCCTTTGGTGTGCCGAGCGTCGTCATGGGCGGCGCGGATCCGGATGCCGATGGCAGACGCGTTTTTCCGGATATCCGGAGTGCTGGGACGGGACAGCCCTCGAGTCCGTCGACGCAGCGCACCTGCCGGAGCAGAGTGCGTGCCTGTCGCGCCGGCATCCCGTTGACGATACGGCCGTCTCTTACCGCCTGTCACGGCTGGCAGTCCCTGTCCGGCGGACGGGCACTTGCGGAAAAATAAGCGTCGAACAAATCCTCCTTTTGTGTTTGAAACCGAACTCGAACTATGGCCGCCACCGCCACACCTTCAAATTTCCCACACGCGTGCGCGATAAATAACTTGTGGCATGGATTCGCGCATCCACAAGGCCGATCGGCCTTTCCAACTCCCCGTTGTACTCGTGTGTGTGTAAGAGGCCATGGGCCGTAAAACAAAGAGCAGCTTTCTGCGCCCGTGGACGTCCACCCGTCCCCCGCTTTGCCGCTTTGCTGACTTGTCGCTGCTGCTGCTGCCGACGCATGGCCCTGATCTGTACGGCCGCACGTGCGACTGGCAAAGTATCGGCATCCTGTGATCCGGGCCCTTCCTGATCCTCTAACCCACTTCCAGCCGCCACACACCACGCAACAACAATTTTATTTTGCACCCCCCAACCGGCGTATCATGTCTGTGAATGTGGTATGCGGCAAGTGCGGCGAAAAGATCACAAACATGAAGATGCTAAAATCCCTCAAAGACACGATGGCCTCAAACAACGGCAAGTGCCCCGCATGTGGCGAAAAGCTGTCGTCTTCCGAGTTTGAGCTCGACGCCAAGGAAAAGTGACCCGCGCCAGGAACGGCAACGGATGCCGCATGCGGCGCCTGCCTGCCTGCCTGCCTGCCTGCCTGCCTGCCCCAAAGCAAGAATCATCCTGGGTGCGACATAGTGGTCGGGAGGAAAGCGGCGCTCCTGCCTGAAGTCCACCATCTGTACCCGGATGCGGTTGTCGCCGTTGGCGCTGTCTGGCATGCGGTGAATCCGCTGCGCCCGCATAACGGCTCGCTTCCAAACAGCCGTCAGTCCGGCCCGCCGGGCAGCCCGCCGCCGCAGGCTCTGTCCGACGACGACGGCGCAAAAGATCTGCAGCTCGAGCATTATGATCATCCCCTGTTTGGCATAAGGCCCGTCTAGCGTGTTGCATAATTCGTCGACCCAACGGACAGAACGGAATTATCAGACGTCCGGCGGGCCACGCGGCGGCGCGCT
>JAGWAX010000153.1 GCA_021296175.1 Nitrosopumilaceae archaeon
GATTACGAAAACGGACTGGTAAAATAGATCCATGGTAAGCGTCGACATGGAAACCGGATGGCCGCAACGCCGGAACGCGATCCGGCCATAAAGCAGAGGCATGCAACTGACCTTCATCCGTGAGAGCCCGGCGCGGACGCCCGGGAAACCGCCAGCCCTATGCGAGCAGCGAGTCAAGCGCCCTTGCCAGGTTGACGTCGTTTGACGTGATGCCCCCCGCGTCGTGGGTGGTCAGGTCTATGGTCAGCCTGTTGTATACGTTGAGCCATTCGGGGTGGTGGTTTGCCTTTTCAATCTCCATGGCGGCCCTTGCCATAAATCCGAACGCGGCGTTGAACGTGTCAAACAGGTACTCTTTGTGGAGCTTGCCGTCGACGACCTCCCACCCGGCCATGCCGCTTGTCGCGTCCATTATCTCTTCTTCGGATAGTACTGCAGGCATGCCATTCCATGCCGCATGACAGTTAAAGGGATTGCGGATGCATGACACCTGATGGCGTACGACGGAAGTGTCATGGATGACACATGCCGTACGATATTTGATGCCGTGCAGCTCTCGGTACGTGACGCCCTGGGCGGGCAGGGCGCGGGCGGCCGCATAGGCGTCGCATTTTCAGGAGGGGTCGACAGCACGCTGCTTGCAACCGTATGCGACGCGATGGGATACGACGTCGCGCTGCTGACAGTCGGGTTTGAAGGGTCGCACGACGTGGAGTTTGCCCGCGTGGTCGCGTCGGAGATGCCGCACATGGGGGGGCGCCACCACACGCTGATAATTGGAGACACGCCAGACTTTGGCGACGTATACGAGTCGGTGCTAGATGTGATACGCACGGACGACCTCTCGTGGATAGAGAACTCTGTGGCCTTTTACCACATATGCCGCCTGGCGCGCACCATACCGGTTGATGTCGTACTGACGGCAAACGGGATCGACGAGTTGTTCTGCGGATATGACGCGTACAGGCGCGCGCTGCGCGAATGTATCGATACAGGTGATGCTGCTGCCGGTACAGGCCGCAGCTCTCCTGCCGATACCGGTACTGATTACGCCGCCACGGCAGCATGCGGCCCCGCTCAGACCCGCAGCAGCGCCGCGGACGTCATTTACGGCGTGATGCGCCAAAAGCTTGACAACGAGCTGCGCATGATGCGCGCAATCGACAAGGTGGCGTCCCTGTGCGGCGTGTCCGTGCTCCAACCGCTCCTAAGCGAGGGGTTCTGCAGGGCCGCATACGACATACCGCTGTCCGAAAAGATACGGGGGCCCTGCGACATGTACCGCAAGCACGTGATAAGGCGGCTTGCCAGTGAAATAGGCGTGCCCCGCACGTCTTATCAGAAGAGGAAAAAGGCCATGCAGTACGGATCCGGGATCCACAAGGCCGTCCTCAAGATCAGAAAGAGACCCGCCGCCTGACCCTGCCGCGCACCATTCTGTTTACGCCCGATATTATCCTGGCAGACGCGCCCAGGTGCCTTGTCACGCGGGTCTAGTATGGCCGATACCGCCCTGTCCGACTTTATGGCCTCGTCGTACGGCGTACCGGTCCGGCTTGCCTCGAATGCGACCCTCTGCACATGCTCGTACGCCGTGATTCGCGGCACATTCTTTCTTATCATGGCCTCTAGCACGAACTCTGCAAATATCTGGCCCCCTGTGGCGTCAAGGTTGCCGCGGATCCTGTCGGTGTCGACACTCAGGCTCTGCATCACCCGCAGCATCGTGCGCAGCATCTCGTCGGCGAGGATGGATGCGGTAGGTATGACAAACCGCTCGTTTGCCGAGTTTGACAGGTCGCGCTCGTGCCACAGCGGTATGTTGTCCATGGATATGCCGATCTGGCCCTTTAGGACTCGGGCGAGGGACGTTATGCGCTCGCTCTTTATCGGGTTGCGCTTTACCGGAACGGCGCTGCTTCCCATCTGTCCCCTTTTGAAAGACTCGGCCACTTCGCCTATCTCCGTCCTCTGTAAATTTCTGATCTCGACTGCAATCTTTTCAAGCGTCGCCCCGATCAGCGCCGTCCCGAACACGTACTCGGCGTACCTCTCCCTCGGTACGATCTGGGTTGCCACCGCAATCGGGTGCAGTCCGAGCGTGCGGGCCACCCTTTTTTGCACGTCGGGCGCCCTCCTTCCCATCAGGGAGCCGGTTCCGACCACCCCCAGCGTCTTGCATACCAGTATCCTCTTTTTCATCTCGCTCATCCTGTCCATGTGTGCCGCCATCTCGGCCGCCCAGTTTGCAAACTTTAGCCCGAATGACACTATGCTTGCATGCTGCCCGTGGGTCCTGCCGACTGCAGGAACGTCCGCGTACCGCACCGCCATGTCCGCCAGCACGGATGCCAGCTTGGCGGCCTTGGGATACATGATGTTCATGGCGTCGCGCATCAGCATCGAGTTGCTGGTGTCGACCAGGTCGTTGCTTGTAAGCCCGTAGTGAATCCAGGGCCTGGCGTGCTCCGGGCATATCCGGCCCAGCGCTTCTACCAGCGCGGCCGTGTCGTGGTCGCGCTTTGCCTCCAGCGCGGCCACGCGCCTTGCAGATATGGCCCCGGGCTTGGCGGCCCTCCTGATTGCCGAGGCCGCCCTCCTTGGTATCATGCCGATCTCGGCCTGCGCCGAGGCGGCCGCGGCCTCTATCAGCACCTGGCAGTCTATCTTGTTCTGGCCTCCAAACACGGCCTTCATCTCATCGGTGCCGTACCGTCCGTCGTCGATCGGGAGTATGGCCATCGCGTCGCGTACCATGCGTTTCAAAATAAACCCTTTCTTGGCTGCATTTTGTGATATGCAGAACCTGAAATAATCGGCAGCCTCCCGGCCGTGGGCGCGCATCGTCGTGCCGGCAGCGCGCCGAGACGGCCCTGCGGGGAGGTG
>JAGWAX010000055.1 GCA_021296175.1 Nitrosopumilaceae archaeon
CATTCCCCTTCTTTCCCCTCCCCTCCACCCCCCCTCCCCCCCCCCCCCCCCCCCACAACTCCAAGATGCCACGTTACGGGAACGTCTGGCAGAAGCAGGGGACACACCAAACCGCACGGAAGCTCAGTCGATGCATCCAGCATGCAGCCCTGCCTCTTTTATTACCGGGCGCCTATGACATCACCGTGCACGGCATGATATGCGGCATCGACGAATCCGGCGTGGGATCCATAATAGGGCCCATGGTGTTTGCGGGAGTCGCAATGCAGGCAGAATCGTCCCGTACGCTGAGGCGGTGGGGAGTCGCAGACTCAAAGACGCTCCCCTGCAGCGCGTTGTCAGTAATATACAAGAGGATTGCAAGCGCACCGCAGCACATGCTCATGTATAGGACATCCACGATAACGCCACGCGAGCTTGACATGGCCGCGGCGGACAGGGCCGGCGGCAGCGGCAGCGGCAGCAGTAGGAGAAACAGGGGCGTTCGGCTCAGAGAAGCGAAGATAAACCGCGTCGCCGACATCATAGCCCAGCTTGCCGCCGCATGCCGCGCGGCCAACCGGCGCATAGAGGCCGCATACATAGACTCGTTTGACGCCGACACGTCAAAGCTGTCGGCGGACGTTGCGTCGGCGGTCTCGTCTAGAATTGAATTCGCCACGCCGGGGCCCCGCGCATGCGAGACGCCGCGGATAGTATGCCAGACGGGGGCAGACGGCACCATACTGCCGGTCGCGGCCGCGTCAATAGTGGCAGTCGCCACATACAGGCAGAAAATGCGCGAGATACACAGGGCAATGGCGTCTCGCGGGTACGCGGTGAGGGACGCAGAATTCTTTGACTCGGAGAAGGGCGGAATGTACCGCTACATATATGATTACTATCAAAGCCACAATGCGCTTCCGGAGTTTGTCCGCGCAAACTGCAGGCCCATGAGGCGCCTCGTCAGCATGTGTTCAAAGGCGGACAGAACCCAAGCGGCCGGCGCGGAGGATCGCGCCGCCAAATCAATCCTTAAGTAATACAGGATCACACGTCATCTATGAATTTTGAAAACCTGCTGCGGAGGATCATGGGCTCGGACGTCAACATCAGGCACAGCATAGTCACCGACATTGATGGGAACATACTTGCCGTAAACCATCGCGAGGGGGTGACCAACTACCTCTCAGAGGAGGAGACCGAGGCGTCGCTAAAGAGGGCCGCGAGCGCATGGAAGGGCCGCAAGGCGCTGAGCTCCAAGATCGGCCACGGCACGTACGCAATGGCGGCGTTCCAAAAGATCACAAGGGTGACGTTCCCGCTCGGCGACGACAACCTGATCTTTGTAAGCATGGGATCAGACAGCGTGCGCTATGACATGCACGAGGGCGGCCAAAAGCAGATAGTCGAAAAGGTGCTCGGCATACTCAGCAAGGATCCCACAAGGGCGCTCGGCTGACGGCACAGAAAACCAGCTCATGCGGCCGGCAAGGCGCGGCAACCGATGCAGGATAGGCGGCAGCAGCGGTAGCAGGGCCGCGACGCGTGTAGGCACAAAAATCAGAAAAAAAGAAGACGCTGCGGTGGCGCACGTTGCCTGCGCCGGGCGCGTCACTGCTTTGGATAGTGCAGGTCGCACAGCATGACGTCGCCGCCGTCTGTGCGCAGGGCCCTGATTCCGCGCCCGTCATCGACACCCCTGCCGCAGGCGTTGCATGCAACGGGACGAGCCGTGGTGCAGACCAGCCGCGGCTTGGGCATGTAGAGATCCTGTAGTATAGTGCTCATGGTGTACGTAGGCGGCACGCGAATATAAAAGTACCGTACTTTATCCGTACTTTATAGTTCTTATACGGTCGCATGCGTATGGCCGGGTACAAAGGCCTCATCGCGACGGGGCGCACCGGGTTCATGGCCCTGCCGCGGTTACGCATGCAGCCGCGTGCAAAAGCGGCCAGGTCCTGCGCCTGCGGCAAGCGACCGCGCCGTACGAGTCAGAGGGCAGGCCCACCCGTGACCGAGATTCTTGGCGGTCCTAGCAGGCCTGTAGGTTTACTGATCATGCATGAAGCGGGGTCAAGCACGATTGTCACGGGCAGGGGGCACGAGTCCGTACACAGAAACCTCATCGGTTTAAATAAAACCCCCCGGCCGTCACGTACATGGGTGGACGTATTTGGAAGGACGCGGATCGTGCCGCTAGACATTCCTAACAGAGACCAGTTCCAGATTTACAGCAGCATATCTCGCAAGTACGAGCATTCCTTTCTATTCGAGTCGCTTGCGGGCCCAGACGCGCTTGCCGAGACGTCCATCATGGGCTTTGGCCCGACGCTGATCCTGAGGGCATACAGGGACCGCGTCGAGGTTGTGCCCGGCGACACAGTCCGCGATGCCGCGTCCGCGGAGCGCGTGCAGTCCATATGCAGGGCTGCGGCACGCAAGAGTGACAGTGACGGCGGCACCGGAAAGAGTGACGATGCGCCCGGGCAGGCGCGCGGCGCGCAGGAAGGCACAGAGATAAGGACGGACGACCCGTTTGACACGATCAGGAGCGTGCTTGCAGCGTCGGCCGGGGAGGACTCTGATACAAATAGCGCGGCAGGGTCCGATTACAGGTACGTCGGAGGGGCAGTCGGCATGGTAAATTATGACGCGGTTCGCGCAATCGAGGACGTCCCGGACTCCAACGGCTCCGACCCGCTGGTCATGGAGTTCGGGGTCTACGACGACGGCATACTGTACGACAACAAGCTCGACAGGCCGTTCTACTTTTATCGCGGCCAGAGCAGGTTGGACAGCATGATAAAAGCCGCGGAGGGGAACGATTGTGGCAGCGGCGGCAGCGGCGGATTTCGCGTGGCAAACATCAGGCCCAACATCGATGCAGCAGAGTTTGCAGAGATGGTCAACAGGGCAAAAAAGTACATCCACGACGGGGACATATTCCAGGCCGTGCTCTCCAGGCGCTTTGAGTTTGACACAGACGGCGACACGCTGGCCCTGTACGGGACGCTGCGGGAGCTCAACCCGTCCCCGTACATGTACTACGTGAGGCACGGCGGGCGCGTCACCATAGGCGGATCGCCGGAGATGCTAGTAAGGGTCACGGGCCCAGAGGTCGAGACCTTTCCCATAGCAGGCACCAGAAACGTCACGGGGGACGATACCGAGGACGACAAGCTTGCCGCCGAGCTGCTTGCAGACCAAAAGGAGTTGGCGGAGCATACGATGCTCGTGGATCTCGGACGCAACGACATAGGCAGGGTCTGCAGGTTCGGGACGGTCCGCCCCGTGTCGCTCATGAAGATAAAGCGGTTCAGTCACGTGCAGCACATAGTGACCCATCTGGCAGGCACGATATCGGACGGGGCGGACATGTTTGACGCGTTCAGGGCCGTCTTTCCTGCGGGCACCGTCTCCGGGGCCCCCAAGATAAGGGCCATGGAGATAATAGACGAGCTGGAGTCGGCGCCGCGGGGGCCGTATGCCGGGGCCGTCGGCTACTTTTCATACAACGGGTGCTGCGACTTTGCAATCGCCATACGCAGCATATTCATTAGCGGGCAGAAGGGGTTCGTCCAAGCGGGGGCCGGCATAGTATACGACTCTATGCCGGACAGCGAGTTCAGGGAGACAGAGTACAAGGCAGGCGCCATGATCCAGGCGCTCAGGGAGGCATCGTCATGACAAGGCTGCTTGTGATAGACAACTATGACTCCTTCGTGTACAACATTGCCCAGTACATGGGGGAGCTGGGCGCGGAGTGCACGGTGGTGCGAAACGACAAGACCTCGGTATCAGACATTGCCAGGGGCGCATATGACGCAATCGTCATATCGCCGGGCCCCGGCACCCCGGAGGACGCCAGGTACTTTGGGATCTGCGCCGACGTGATAAGGGAGCTGGGCCCCACGACCCCGATACTCGGCGTGTGTTTGGGGCACCAGGGGATAATACACGCGTTTGGCGGCGCCGTGGTCAACGCGGGATGCGCGCGGCACGGAAAGACGAGCCCCGTGGTCCACTCGGGGTCGGGGGTCTTTGCGGGGGTGCCGACCCCGTTCAGGGCCACCAGATACCACAGTCTAGTGGGGGACCGCACCGTGGTGCCGGACGCGCTCGAGGTGACCGCCCGCGCGGAGGACGACGGGGAGATCATGGGCGTGAGGCACAAGAGGTACCCCATAGAGGGCGTCCAGTTCCACCCCGAGTCGATAATGACAGAGCATGGCAAGGCCATCCTTGCAAACTTTCTGGGCATGGCCCGGGGGGCGGGGAGAAGGGAGGAGAGGGAGAGGGAGAGGGAGGAAAAAACATGAACATAGAGGAGATAGCCGACGCGGTGTGCGCCGGAAAAAACCTCGACTGCGCGCAGGCCGAGCACATGGCGGGGGCGATGCTGGACGGCGAGACAAGCCACGGGCAGAACGCGAGGTTCCTGGGATGCATGTCAGCAAAGGGCGAGACGGACGCGGAGCTTGCGTCGATGCTCAAAGTGATGATGCAGAGGGCGGTCCGGCTGCACCCAAACGTCAGGGGGCCGATAATCGACGTGTGCGGCACCGGCGGCGACATGCAGCGGACGTTCAACGTGTCGACCGCGGCCTCCTTTGTGGCCGCGGCCGCGTCGTCACGCGGCTCGTCGCGCGACAGGTTCGCAGTCGCAAAGCACGGCAACCGGTCCTCGTCGGGGGCCTCTGGCAGCGCCGACGTGTTCGAGGCGCTCGGATACGACAACGCGGCAGAGCCGTCCAGGGTGCAGGGGATACTGGAGAGGTGCGGGATATGCTTTGTGTTTGCGCAGAGGTTCCATCCCGCGATGAGGCACGTGGCGTCGGCCAGGCGCGCGCTCGGAAAGAGGACCATCTTCAACGTGCTGGGGCCGCTTGCAAACCCGGCGGGAGCGTCCAGGCAGCTTGTGGGCGTCTCCACTGAGGACCTGCTGGACAGGATACCAATAATACTGGCGGGGCGCGGGGCCGAGGTGACGATGACCGTAATGTCAGCAGAGGGCATGGACGAGCTGTCGACCAGCTCGTCAAACGCCGTGCGGGTGTCGCGCGGCGCAGGCGGTGGTGGCAGCGGCAGCGGCAGCGGTGGTAGCAGCAGAAGATTCACAGTCAGGCCCGAGGAGGTGGGCCTGCACAGATCCGACATCTCCGAAATCAGGGTCGCGGACGCTTCTGAGTCGGCAAGGGCGGTGGTGGGCGCCATAGACGGGACGGCCGGCAGGGCGGTGACGGAGACCGTGATATTCAACGCGGCCGGGGCCCTCGTGGTCGCGGGGGCGGCCGACAGCCTGAAGGACGCGGTCCCGGTGTGCATGGACGTGGTTATGAGCGGCAGGGCGTCGGCAGAACTCGACTCGTTTGTGAGGCACGCCGGAAGCATGGAGATGCTGGAGGGGATAAGGAACAGTGGCGCATGACATACTGCGCAGGCTTGTCGCAAACTCCATGGCCGCGCTCGACGACGGCGTATACGACGTGGACGCGTACAGCAGCGCGGCAGGCAGTCTCTCCAGATCCGGCTACAGCCTGGCAGGGCGCATCAGGACGGCCCCCCATGCGGCCGTAATATCGGAGATCAAGTTCTCCTCCCCGTCCGAAGGCAGGCTCAGGACCGTATCGAATCCCGCCACGATTGCGGCCGCCATGGTCAGGGGCGGGGCCGTCGGGCTGTCCGTGCTGACCCAGCCCTACCTCTTTGGAGGCTCCCCGGAATACTTTGCAAAGGTCAGGCAGGCAGTGGACGTGCCGATGCTGATGAAGGACATAATAGTGGACAGGAGGCAGATCGACGCCGCGTCTCGGATAGGCGCCGACTACATACTGCTGATACAGTCCGTGTTTGGCTCCGGCGCGTGCACGGGGCAGACGGCAGACGGGCTTGCAGAGTACGCCCGCAGGCAGGGGCTCGGGGTCCTGCTGGAGGTGCACACCGCGCAGGAGTACGAGGAGGCCGCGGCCTCCAAGGCGGACATTATCGGGATCAACAACCGCAACCTGGACACGCTTGCAGTCAGTACCGACGTGACCCGCGACATACTGCAGTCGGCGCGCCGGGGGGCCGGGGACGGGGGCGGTGACGGTGACGGTGACGGGCGCGTCACGATATCAGAGAGCGGGATTGCGTCTGCCGACGATATCAGGAGGGTGCGCGGGCATGGGGCCGACGGGTTCCTGGTGGGATCAAGCATAATGAAGAGTCACAATATAGAGGAGGCCGTAAGGGGTATGGTGAACGCGTATTGAACAGAAGATATCCAAAGAACGGCAGGTTCGGGGAGTTCGGCGGCAGGTACATACCAGAGACGCTGGTGCCCCCCGTCGAGGAGCTCGAGGAGAGCTACCTCAGGCTCAGGGACGACCCCTCGTTCAAGGCGGAGCTTGGCGCATACCTAAAGAGCTATGCAGGGCGCCCGACCCCGCTGTACCACGCAAAGAACCTTTCAGGTGAGCTTGGGGGGGCCCAGATATACCTCAAGCGGGAGGACCTGCTGCACGGCGGGGCCCATAAGATAAACAATACGCTCGGGCAGGCGCTCCTTGCAAAGCGCATGGGAAAGCGGCGCGTCATAGCCGAGACGGGGGCCGGACAGCACGGGGTGGCCACTGCAATGGCGTGCGCCGCGCTCGGCATGAGGTCGGAGGTATACATGGGGTCCACGGACATGGCAAGGCAGAGACCCAACGTCCTGCGCATGGAGATGCTGGGCGCCGCCATGCGGCCCGTCGACTCGGGCTCGCGCACCCTGAAGGACGCGATCAACGAGGCCATACGCGACTGGATTGCAAACGTGGGCGACACGTACTACCTGCTCGGCTCGGCCGTCGGCCCCCACCCCTACCCCGTGATGGTCAGGGACTTTCAGAGGGTCATAGGCGACGAGATAAGGAGGCAGGTCGCAAGGCAGGCCAAGGGCGGCACCGCCGACGTGGTGATTGCCTGCGTGGGCGGCGGCTCCAACGCGATAGGGACGTTCTATCCCCTTGCGGGCACGGGCGCAAGGCTGGTCGGAGTCGAGGCCGCCGGCCGCGGGCTCGGCACGGGGATGCACGCGGCCACGCTCTCGGCGGGCAGGCGCGGGGTGCTGCACGGCATGATGACCTACCTGCTGCAGGATGCAGAGGGGCAGATAACTGAGACGCACAGCGTCTCGGCGGGGCTCGACTATCCCGGAGTGGGCCCCGAGCACGCGTACTACAAGGAGGCCGGCGCCGTGTCGTACCGCTCGGCGACCGACGCGGAGGCAGTCGACGCGTTCATGAGGCTGACCAGGACTGAGGGGATAATACCGGCCCTCGAGTCGTCGCACGCGATAGCAGAGGCAGTCAAGATCGCGCCGCAGATGAAGAGATCAGAGCGCATCGTGGTCACGCTTTCTGGCAGGGGGGACAAGGACGTGGAGGAGGTTCAGAGGTACCTTGCGGGTAGCAGGTAAAGAGAGAGGGGGCCGGAGGGCCGGGGACGGCAGCGGCAGCGGCAGTAGTAGTAGAATAGCGTCCAAGTTTGCAGAACTGCGCGCCAGAAACGAGAGGGGCCTCGTCACATACGCAATGACCGGGTTCCCGTCGGAGAGGGCGTCAGTGTCCGCGGTCTCCGGCATGATAAGGGGAGGGGCCGACGTCATAGAGCTGGGCTTTCCGTTCTCCGACCCGCTTGCAGACGGGCCTGCGATACAGGAGGCAAGCTCGGGGGCGCTCGGCAGGGGAGCCACCTTTGAGGGGTTCCTCAGGACCGCGTCAAGGATAAGGCGCGCCAACCGGGACGTGCCGCTTGTGCTCATGACGTACACCAACATACTGTACAACCTCGGATACGACAGGGCAGCATCCATGATATCAGACGCGGGCATAGACGGGATCATACTGCCGGACATGGCGGCCGACGAATCGGCGCCGTACGTGGCGGCCGCCCGCAGGTGCGGGCTTGACACGATATTTCTGGCGTCCCCGAACACCCCGGCAGGCAGGCTGCGGCGAATTGCGAGCCTCTCGACGGGCTTTCTGTACATGGTGGCAGTATACGGGACCACGGGCGTCATAGGTACGCGTGCCGGGAGGCGGGCGGGCGGTGGCTCGGCGGCAGGATACGCCCTTGACGCCATCCGCAGGGCCAAGCGCACGGCAGGGCGCTCCAAGATGCGGCTGCCAGTAGGGGTCGGATTTGGAATCTCCTCTCCTGCCGACGTCAAGCAGTACGTCGGGGCGGGGGCAGACGCGGTTATAGTAGGGAGCGTATACGCGAAGATAATCAAAGAGTCGGCGCCAAGGGACGTCGAGAAAAACGTGTCCGCATTCACAAAGAGGCTCAAGGCCGCAACGCGTGGCGCATCCTGAGCGCACGACAGGAACCCGCGAGATTCTGGGTCCGAAGCATACCGAAACTAGATTAAAAGGAGAAAGATTGACGCAAGAATAACCACACAATCCTGTCTTGGGCCACGAAGTGAATACACCACAGTATCGGAGGACGCAAAGTCATAGGTAATCTCGTGCTTGAGTCGGGGAATATGCCTTATTGCCGAATCTTCTCACTCTTTGATTTTTTGATCGTCTAGTGTGCTTGCTGCATTTTTCCACCATGGATTCGAGTCTCGTACGGCACTTTCGCAAACCACATCTAACTTTATTGAATGATTCTTTATATATAGTGACTAATAGTGATATTTGATAAGATTTGCCAAAATACGAATGATCTTTATATGGGCCAATTTTATTAC
>JAGWAX010000056.1 GCA_021296175.1 Nitrosopumilaceae archaeon
GCGCTGGGCAACTACACACTGGACCGTCATACCGGCGATCTTACCGGGGTCGGGAACTTTATCGAGCACAGGATGGTCCAGAGCAACGGCAGCTACGAGTGGCTCGAGCTCTTCGACAGGCCCACATTGGTGTGCCGCTAGGCAGACAGGCCCGCGCCACGCAATCCGGACCACTTCTGCATTATAATTCCCATCGGTCCTTGCATATAGCTTGGACAGACCCATGGATCTCCTCGCGCGGTTGCCGGATTCGGGAACTGCCAGCTGCGGCGCGCAAACAGATGGCCTCACGAGTTGGTGCGTTCTGACATGCGGCCGGATCAGCCGGGAGCTTTCTGTCATACTAATCGTGGGATCCCAAAAGCACTTCACCGCCATGGCCGTGGTTTGTGTACATGTCACACATCAGGACATCTACCCTCCGTGTATCTGGTAGAACCTGCGATATCCAAAAAGTCGTTACCCCCTCCCATGGGGCCGCAGCGCACTCATACTCGGAGCGGAGAACACCTTGGAATATACATGCGGAGAGACGTTGTGACGTACGGCGCGTTTACAAACTACTTGGACTCGAGGATGAATTTGTTTTGGGGCTCCACATGACACTGACGGCGCGGCACATTATTTAGGATGTGCTATAATTATACCTCGTGCAAGTGGAGAACAACGGCTCAGGCGGCAATGATGCGATCGCATGCCCTAGGTGCAACCACGCCATGATAGAGATACAGGCATGCCACTTGCTGTGCGGCAACTGCGGCTCCCACCTGGATTGCTCGGACAAGGGCAGCTACTGGTAATCAGGGGCGGCCGCGCCTCGCCGTCACAACCGCCATCAGAGGCCGGACCTGTCCGGGATGTAGTCGGTGGCCATGTTGACTGCCAAATCCTTCATTATCTCGAGGTACTCCTCGTATCCCTTCTCAAAGCCGCAGTGGGGGCATCTCACCACAGTGACGTCGTCGTCAAGCACGGCCACGCCCTCGCACTCGGGGCACTTTGCGTCCATACCCACGTGACGTGGCCAAGATATTTAATCATAGGGTATAGACAGGAAAGCGCGGGCGGAGTTAGTTTAGCTCGGTATGACGTCAGCTTCCCAAGCTGAAGGTCGCGGGTTCGAATCCCGCACTCCGCACCATCATCAGTTAGACAGCTCCCTTATCGCCTGCTCTATGGCGCCCCTGTCGGGCGCGCTTGGCAGCTGCTTTAGGTACGTGCGCAGGTCCTCCAGCGTCCCGTCCCGGTCGCCCTGCTTTTCGCGCAGGTACGCGCGGTTCTTGTAGATGCGGGCGGACCTCTTCGGGTTTATCCCTATCGCCTTTGTATAGTACGACTCGGCCCTGGCAGACTCGCCCCTCTTCAAATAGTAGTTGCCGAGGCCGTTGTACGCGAGGAACGCGCTGCCGTTTGCGCGTATGCACTGCTCATAATATCCAACGCACTCGGGCAGGCCCTGCTCGTTGCACAGGCCGCCGAGCATCTGCAGGGCAGTCGGGTTCTCCGGGTCCATCTCAAGCGCCTCCTTCAGCGAGCCGGACGCGCCAGACTTGTCACCCAGTATCATTGCCCTCTCCGCGTCAAAGCACAGCCTGCACGCCACGCTTACCTGCGCCGAGATCCGCATCGGCAGGGGCGAGATGCTCTCCGGCGGCGCCATGAGGATCATCAGCCTGCTCTCCTCGGACCACTTCCGGTCAAATACATTGGTGGGTATCGCGCCCTCCTGCTGGTCGCCCTCCTCATTTCCCTTTTGCACGTAGTGGTATACCGCGTCGTCTCCGTACCCGGATATCACGGACGCGTGCTGGGTAATCTCCGGGCTGCCCGGTATCCCGGGCAGCATCACTATGGGCGGGATGCCCGCGTCGATGGTGGTCCTGAGCCCCTGCATGTCGGAGTGAAGCATCACGCACGCCAGGCCGTGCCGCTCTGCAAGCTCGACGCCCTCTATTATGATGCCGCCCTCAAAGGAGGGATACCTCTTTGCGGCCTCGACTGCCTCTGCCATCGGCAGCGGCACGTTCCAGTACGTGGACACCACGTTGATCGGCAGCGGCAGCGAGACGAGCTCCTCGCTTATTAGCGGCAGGAAGAGCACGCGGTCGCTGCTGCTGCTGCTATTGTCATCTTCGGACGACATGGCATCCCGGCGCGGCGGAGTTATTAAAATCGTTCAACGGCACGTGGCGGTGGCGGCGTACGCTTGGCGGGGCCGCCGCGCCCAGACATCACAGCCCGCAGAACCGCTCCACCATACGGCGGCCGTCCCTGCTCATCTCGGGGTGGAACTGCGTCCCGTAAACGTGCCTGCCCCCGTGCCTGATTATCTCGTGCCTGCAGTCCGCGGAGCCGCCCACCGACTCGAACGAGCTCGGCAGCCTGGATATCTCGTACGCGTGGCTCTCAAAGACGTCCATGCTGGCGCCCGCGTCCGGGGTGATCGGCGTCGACTTTGACATCACGACGGTGCAGCGCACGTTTCTCTGCGGTACCTCGGAGCGGCGTATCGTCCCCCCCATGCACAGCGCCATAATCTCGGCGCCGTAGCATATGCCCAGCAGCTTTGCGCCCGCCGATACCGCATGCCTGACGATCTTGGAGTTTACCTCGTTTACCAGCCGGTCGTTGCGCTTCCGGCCCGACAGTATGAACCCGCCGTATGTAGGCAGCTCCTCGGCCGATATCTCAGAGGGGATCATCCTCCTGTACGTGCAACCAAACCCTTCGAGCACCGCCGCCAAGTCGTCGGTATACGACGAGCCGTTGTCCACCACCAGCATCGCGCCTGATACGGGCAACTAGATGCCGACCCCTACCGACACGTAGTGCAGTTGCGGCACGTTGTCCTTGATTACGATGGTGCCGATGTTTATCATGACGCCCTCGTCGGTCTCCTCCTCCCACATCAGGACGCGGTCGGTCCGGGGCACCACGAAGTCGTCTATGAACTGCAGCAGCGCCTCCTCCGTCTCCTCGCGGTCCCTGTCCGAGTAGAAGAACAGCTCGCCCTCGTTGAACGACAGCGGCACCGACAGCCGGGTCGGCTCGTCGATGTTCAGCTCGCTGTCGACGAAGACCTGCCGCACTATATTGGCGCGCTCGGCGCGGTCCAGCTCCACGAACCCGTCGCCGACCTCCACGTCGGTGGGGGCCACGCCGGACACCTTGCTCAGGTATGCCTTGAAGGCGTCCTCCTGCGTGTCGCCCAGCCCCACAAAGTACTCGCCGTTGAACGCGGCGCCAACTGCCGCAATGGTCCCGAGCTGCGCCACCACGCCACCGGCGCCCGCCGTATACACTGGGATAAAGTAGGTGTCGTGCTCGCCCACGCGGTACAGTATGTTGTCGCCGATGCGCGGGTTTCTCAGCAGGGTCTTGAGCTGCGCAAACTCGGGGTCCCGGTCGAGCGCCTCCCTGACCGCCGTGGGCCCTATCAGCTTTGTTGTGGAGTTGAGCGGCACCTCGTAGAACTGGATCTGCCCCAGGTTCGACAGGTCGTTCTCAACGACGATGTACCCTGCCAGGTTCCTGCCCTGCGAGCCCTTCAGCTCCAGCGACAGCAGCCCCAGAAACTCGGTCTGGTTGAACCCCGGCGGCTTTGCCTCCACGTAGTACGTGTCAAGCCCGCGGGGAATCTCGTAAAACTCGTTTGCCTGTATAAACGTGTCAACGTCGGTTACGTGGTATATGTTGTACATCTCAGTCTTCCAGTTGAACAGCTCGACGGGATACCTGATCTGCTCCTCGAGCCACGCCGGCATGGGGCTGAACTGGTCCGCGTACTGCGCAGCGAACATATTCGAGAAGAAGTCATCGCCAGTCTTTAGCAGCTGTATGTCCCCGTCGTACGAATCTACGAGCGCGTACCCGACCAGCCTCAGGTACGGGTTGCTCATGGACCAGGGCACGTTATTCGTCTCGAACCCTATGATGAGCGGCACGAGCCAGTACGAGTTCTCGCCGTCCGTTACGGGCAGCGAGTCGAGCTCCTTGCCGAACAGGTTGTACAAAAAGTACGGGTAGAGGATCTCCATGCGATCGTTGACGTCCTTGTACCTCATCACGTGCACCGACTCGGCTGGAAACTGCAGCAAAAAGTTGGGCTCGAATATCCAGCTGAGCGGGGGCCCCACGTCCAAGCCGCCCACCCCGGAATACTGGACGTTGCCGAGCTCGTCGCTGCTCGCACCCCTTGAGTTCGAATAGCCGGACCACGTGAGCTCGAAGAGGCCGCCCTCCCCGTAGTATATCTCGCGCTGCTGGAAGAACTGGTCGCTGTCCACTATCTGGCCGTCCGTGGCCTCGAGCGTCAGGAAGGCGTCCGGCACGTGTGTGTATACCAGGTGCTGGTTGTACCACTGGTTCTCCGCGGACACCGACGAGGGCAGGATGGGCTTCATCGACGCGGTCCAGTACAGCGTGTCGTTGAACCTCAGTATGTCGTTGTCCTCAAAGTCCACGTACGGGATCAGCCCGATCTCCGGCTTTAGCTTTGCAAACGCGGCCTCCCAGTCCCAGACGCGTATGACGTCAAGCACGTCGGCGTTGTTCACCACGTAGTCGTTTATGTCGTTGGGCGAGACCGGGTTGAGTTTCACGTCGTGCGTGTTCTCGGTGATCTGGTCAAGCTGCCCTAGGTAGCGGTTAACGCCTATCTGCTGCGCCGTGTAGGGCCCCAGGTACTCTATCTTGCGGGCATCGGCTATCGTGTCGTTTACCGCGACAAAGGCGAAGACCGCTATGGATATGGCGAGGATCGTAAAGAACCTGATGTAGACGTCCCGCTTGAACATGTGGGTCAGGACGCGGGCCCGTATGCGGTCGACTGCGGAGAACGCCATGAGCGCCAGCCCTATGATCAGGACGCCGCCTATCTCGTACCTAGTGTTGTAGTCTATCTCATTTGTAAAGAACATGTTGAAGCCTGCCCACAGCACGGCTACGCCCACCAGCCCCTCTATGGTGGAGACGTAGTTGAGATATCTGGGCTTGCCCCCGTTGGTGTCCTGCACGAACGACGTGACGACGTGTATGACGCGGTGCAGCCCCACGTACAGCATGAGCCGCATCCCGATGGCGGCCAGTATCGGGGGTATCAGCACCACCAGAGCGGGTATCATCGGGACTACGGTCTGGGCCGCGTACGCCGCGTCCTCCGGCGGCGTGACAAAGGGCAGCGAGAACAGCGTGGGCAGGTTCTCCACCCCGAGCATGTCGCCGTCGACTAGGAACGCGACGGCGCTAAACCCGAACATTATGTTTGCAAAGAAGGCGCCAAACAGCAGCACCTTTGTGATCTGCCAGACCACGAAGGACGCGGGCCCGAGCTTGTAATCCGAGTAGCCCTGCAGGCTCTCAGATATCTGGGACTGGCTTATTCCGGCTCCTCCGCTGCCTGCTCCCGCCGCCGAGCTGCCTGCTCCCGCCCCGCCGCCGGCGCCGCCACCCATACCGGGAGCCCTAGGCCCCCTGGCGACGAACGCGATTGCCGTCTTGATTGCATACCAGAAGATGGACGAGCGCGCCGCCATGTTTACGCGCACCAGCGCTATGGCGGAGAGGATGAGGGATGATACGAGCGTATAGTACAGCGGCTTTGTAAACTGGTCGTCAAACTCTGAAAAGTTCATGTATAAAATGACGCCCTGGTTTCCGACCACGAGTATGGTGGCCACGGCCACGGCCAACACAACGACGAGCTTCATGTACTTGCCCGTGTCAGGAGGGGGTGCCTGCTTGTCAGTTGTGGCGCTATACAAAACCGAACTTGCTCATGGCTTGTTAAATTAATGTGTTGTCGGGTGGCCAACTATATAGATCTGGCGGGTTGTGCAGGTAATGATTCGAGTACGGTGTGCGCGCCGCGGCTGCCGGGTAGTTGGCGCTGCAATCGGAATCCACGGCTGCCGGATCAGTCTGCATTCACGGTGGTGGCGTTGGCTGCCAGCCGCCCGAATCCCTTGCATATCGCATATGCGGCCGCGTACACTGGCAGCTCCGCGCTCTCGCCAGCCTTGTAGGGTCCGAACCTCTTGCGCCCGAGGCCGAACCTGACGGGGCAGCCGCACTCGACTGACACGGTCTCGTCCGCGTCCAAGACCACGGCGTCCGCGTACGGATCAAACGAGTCCGCGTCGCCGGTGCACGCCGTCTTTAGCATCCCGCTCTTGCTGTTTATCGTATGCGGCATGCGGAATATGCGGTGTATGTCGCCGGTAACCTGCGCGTCTATCCTGGCGCCAACGTCGCCTGATACCTCCCTGATTATCCCCTCGAATCTGGCGTACGCGGCCCAGGACGAAGTCTTGGACATCTCCGAGATGGTCTCGGCCCGCTTGGTCTTTGAACCGAACGCGGCCTTTGCAAACCTGCCGCGCCACCCCTTCTGGCCCAGGTCGGGCAGCTCGGCCCTGTCAAGCCCGGAGGTCTTGTGCACGCCGAGCGCCTCAGGTACCAGCCCGCTCAGCATCACGTAGCCCGCAAGGTCGGAGCGCGCCCTCGCGTCAAGCTCCCTGAACCTGGGATCCGACACGTGCACGTGGAACCCCTCGTTTCCAGAAAAGTACGTGGACATGTGATCCGGTTCCACCCCGAGTTCGTCGCGCAGTATGCGGTTCAGCAGGGCCACCTGCTTTTTTGACGCGGTTATGCACTCTTTGCACGGCAGCGACTTGGGCCTCACGCGGCCGGCCTGGCCACACGAGCCGCACTCAAGGTTGGGGCCTCCTGCTCCTTCCTCACCTGCTCCCCTTTCTCCTTCCTTCCCTTCCTTCTTCTTCTTCTTCTTCTTCTTCTTCTCTTCCTCTTCCGCCCTTTCCCGCTCCATCCTGGAGCAGCCGCACGTCTCGCATACCGCAAGCACGTGGTCCCTGCGGCAGGGCAGGTTCAGGTCCTTTGCGTCAATGTCAAATACGAGGTCGGCCCCGCGCCAGTCCTTCTCCCTCATGTCCAAGTTTGGAAACGAATAGTACGAGTTGGAGCAGTACGCGTCCGACGGCACGGTCTTCATGAACATGACGCGCATCTGCCCCGCGTCCTTCACCTGGATGTGCCGCGTCATGCCCTTCACCCCCAGCTTCTGGTACCCGAACTCGCGGTGCAGTATGTCGTCGGGCACGGGGATCTCAGATATATGGTCATAGTAATACTTCTTGAACGCGGACTCCAGAAACAGTATGTCGCGCTCGTTCATGCCGGTTCTCCCTCCTCCGCAGGTTCCACGTCGGAAGACTGGTGTTGTTGCTCATGCTGAGCCGCCTTTCTCCGCCGTCCAAACTGCAGCGGCGTTATGATCCCGTCGCATTCCGGCACGGCAAAGCACAGGTTCTGGGTGCGCAGCTTGTCGCACGAGGGGCAGTTGTACTTTACTCCCCCCGTCCTGCCGGACAGGTGGTTCAGCTGGTACATCGTCACCCGCTCGCTGTAGTCGGGCGCGTTCTTAAAGAGGGGCGCGATCTCCTCAACCGGCTGTCCCCTTGCAAGAAGGAACGTGGCAAGCATGAACCGGCCCGAGTGGGGAAGGTTCTCGCCGCTTTTGAGCACGTTGATGGCGTGCTTTATGCAGGGCGGATGCTCGCCCGTGCTCTCGTATGCGGGCGTGAGTTTGTCGGCTACGGCTACCAGCTCGGCGACCATCCCCTCAAGGCCTGGTATCATGTCCGGGACCGGCGAGTCCCTGATCTTTTCCGAGATGTACGTGGTCAGTGCGTGCCGGATCAGCCTCACCGTCTTGTCTGGCTTTAGTATCACGTGGCCGTCCTCGACCTGCCTGTTTACCAGCTTCCACTCGCGTTCGTGGAATACGGAGGAGTGCTTGAGATAGTCCGGCACGGGTATCAGGTACCGGTAGTCGCGCATCTCTACCTTGAGCCCGAACAGGTCGTGCAGGATGCGCCGCGCCATGTCGACCCTTGAGCGGTCGCGGCGGTCCGACAGGTCCCCGGCCAAGTACGACTCCGCCCTGCGGGCCTCGCTTAGCGCAAAGCGTCTTACGAGTGTGTGGCGGTTAGCCAGCTTTATCAGTACAATGGCGAACAGAAACGAGAGTATCTCCACGTCCAGCATGCGGTCCTGCACCGCCCTGCCGTCGGCCAGTCCTGACTTGTACACGGAGCCGCTGGTCGCCGCCATCACCCGCTCGTATGCCTTGTCCACGATATCCTTGAGGATTGGATCGGTGCCAAATTGCGGGAGCTCAAATCCGTACTCTTGTAGATATTTTCCGGCGTCGGCCAGAAAGGGGTACTTTGCCTTTTCATCCTTGCCCAGCACAAGCATGGCATGGCTTTGCATGCTGATACATAAAAAGAGCAAGGACGCTGCAAATTAGTCACTAAAACCAAGGGCGAATGATGGCTAGCCAAGACAAGATGTAATATGGGATCCCTCGATCCCAAACAGATCCTTTGGCGAGAATTTGAACTGGAGCATCTGCGCAGTGTCTTGGCCAGCATCTCCCCCCTTTCTCTGTATGGTGATCTTGCCCAGCTTCAGATTTCCTCTCTGTGTAATAGAAGCAGAATACATGATAACACCTACGCTGTCCTGGCCGTGATGGAACGACCCCTGCGGTTCTATGGGCCAAGCTCCCTTGAAGCAGAATGGGGCAATCCGAGCTGCTGTATAACTGGGCTGCGCGCCCTGATGATTCATGCAGCTTCCGTTTCATCAGAGACATCCGCAA